>JAGROX010000084.1:16337-29322 GCA_020440025.1 Verrucomicrobiia bacterium | reverse complement strand
GTTGGTGGCGACGCAACTGTTTTAGCGGAAGCTGTATCGTGAGAAACGTCTGGTTTTCGCCTCCTTTGATGCGCAGGGGATTCAGCTTTTCAGTCTTGGAAGGACTAACCACACGCGAGTCTCCGAATTGAGCGCTATTGACCTGAATCACGTAGCAGTGGAGGTCGCGGGCAGCGGATTCCACGATGTTGGAGAAGTAATTCACGTCTCTATTGAACTCGGAGCATACGATGAAATCCACTTTGCCTTTGAAGAGGCACCGATCCTCCAAACTTGCCAACTCATAGCAGTTGTAGACGGCAAAACTTGCTCCTTGCCATTGAAAAAGTTGGTAGCGGCTCCGTGCGCTAAGTTTCGGGACTGAGAGGTGATTGTTGGTCAGTTGAAAATCTTCTTCGGGTGAATAGTGTTTCTTCAGACGACGAACAGGCGCACATTCTTTGGAGCCGTTAGCACCCCGAAAGGGAAGTGCCGCCAGCAGTTCGTTCCATGCACGACCTCGGTCGTCAACGCGGTGCTCAAGCCCGCAGATGACTCCCACTTGATGTTGCTTCGCCCACTGGGTAATGAACATAGCCCACCTGTGCGGCACCGAAACCTCTGGTAGGACCAGCAAATCCACTTGTTGCTCTGGGTGGCGGACGCCGTGCTTCACGACATCGTTTAGTAACTCTGAGAGCACCTTCTTCCGCTGGCGCGATACATTCGGCGAGCCCATGAAGCTGTCCTCAATATTCTTTTCGTCTACCGTCAGGTGACCGATTGCGACTCGCAAGCCGCCATGCAAACTCGGAGTGCGAGCACCAATCGAAATTTTGAGGAATGGTTTCATTTCGACTCCTCCCCGCAGATGGTTTCGCTGGTTACATCTTCAAGTTCCGAGCCATGAAACTGTTTGTAGACCTCGTTTGCCCTTGCCACCGGATCCTGCTTGTTGATTTGGGCACAGCCGGAATATACGAATCCGAGACACTCGTCGAAATGCACGAAGCGTGGAGTGTTCTCCACCTTCTGCTGGTCGATGACCAGCCTCGTAGCGCCCGTTGGTGAGGCCAAGTTTCCTTTATAGTTGGTGTAGTTCAGCAGCGGTATTGCCACCAAATGGTGTCGGATGAGATTTGATTTCCTCCAGAGTCGCGTCGCTGAATCACCGGCTGCGTCTGTGGATTTTGTTACAGCAAGGCTGAGTTCCATGCAAAGGTCCAAGTGTTCAGCTAAAGCCTCTCTAATGTAGATGGAGACTTCCGATCGATTATCCTCCCTGGACTTATTTGAGGACGAATACTTCACCTTCATGGTCTCGGTACGCATTGCCTTGCTGAAGCGCTCAGCGCCTTTCTGGTCTCCCGCGATCACGAGGAAGCTGATAACGCGTTCCCACATATCCCAGTAGTTAATTGCATTTCGTCCCTTAAAAAACCGAAACAGCTCGTCCTTCAAATCTTGATCGACGGTGCCTTCCGTCATCAAGTGAAGCTGAGTTTGTTTTGCGAGATGTCCCGCCAACTCCCAGCGGTTTTCCGCGACCGCCTTCACACTGCGAAACTTGTTTGCCGAGCCGTCATACAACAAGTCGTACGCGACTTGAGCCACCGGACTATCATCGCCATCGACCGGCAGCAGAGCAAAGTCGCTGGCGTTCTCCTCAATCTGCTTTTGGAACTTTTCGAGACCAGAGGTCGAATGGTCCGCGTCGAAGAATTGCATAACGCATTTCTCTTTCTGCAAGAAAAGTCCGGGCCTCGACCGAAGTTCAAATCGTGCCTCTTGCCCATCCCATTTGAGAATGCCAGCGTTTATAAGGACGCGATCCATGAAACTCATGATGGGGTCCGACTCTTCTGGTGGCTTGTGCATCGCTACGACCATAAGAATATCGTCAACATAGCGCCCGTAGTAAGCGGGTCTGACGTTCTCAAGAATGGCGTCATCAAACGCCTTTAGATACCAGTTCGCGATCACCGGCGACGCGCAGAGGCCAATCGGCAGACACGTTGCCGCCTCCGGCAATTCGAGATGCGTTACGGCAAGCAACGGATTGAGCTTCTCGCGGTAGCTCTTGCAGACCTCCTCGATGCAGTTGAAAAGCTTTGCCCCCAGTAACTGGCGCTGCATCAAGAACGCTTGGAGCGGCCCTTTGGGGACGGGGCGCCTGATCTGGGTTCGGAGAGTGTCCCAGTCGATTTGGATGCGGTAGTAGTACTCCTGCACATCGAGCCCGACCACACACACGCTTTGCTGATCCTCAGAGAGGAGGTCCCTTGCTTTTTGAATGCCCGAATCCCGCCACTTCGCATAGAGCTCGTGATACTTTTTGAAGAGGTAAGCGGAATGGTCTTCATCATTTCCAACGAACTCGTGCAGGCGAGAGCCTGAACAATGGCTGGAGAGTGTATGATCATATTCCGGTCCATCAATCATTAGCCAAAGCACTGACAGCAGGTGTATCTCGACCGGTCCGTCGAACATGTAATTCACCTTCTCCACTCGATTGACAGGTGAACTCGTGACATTCGACACAAACGAGCCCTGACCTTCCTTCGGTTTCGCAGGTCCCACCACACCCTTCGGAATCACATTGAAGCCAATGTTCTGGATCCACTTTTTGAACTCAGGAGTCTCGTGAGGTGATTTGGATTCAGCGACCTTTGCGACGATCTGAAGCCGCTCCTCGAATGCGGTATCGCACTCGAATTCCGCCAGGCGTTGTCGCAACGTGAGCGGATGCTTCTCGAAGTGAACCATCTGCTTCAGCTTCTTATAGGCGACTTTGACGCTGTTGTGGATGTCGAGACTCATTCAGTTGGTTCCTTCGGCTAATTCGGGGGCAACGTTCGGGCTTGGTTCGTCATTCATTGAAGGCATTAGCCGATACCGAGTTTTTCGAAGAACGCTTTGTGGCGGCGTTTGGCATCAACGACGATCTTGTCGAAATGGAGGATCTCGGTGTGGGCGTTCAGCGTCCGGTTATACATGTAGTAGCCGAGCTCCCCTTTCAGCCGCGCGTAGTTGCCATTGTTCTCGGCGTATTCGTGGATGGCCGGGGTAATGTCGCAAATCGCGTAGCAATAGTAGCGGGTAGTCTCCCCGACATTGAGATCGCGGCCGCTCGGGAGCCTGACTTTCTTGGTCTCCTTGATCTCTCGAAGGTAGCGGTAGAGTTGGCGAGTCGGGTCTTCGTCGAAATTCGTTCGCTGTGGCTTCTTGAACTCAAGAATGGAAACCGCCCGCGCCACTTTGTCCTCATCGACCTCAGCAAACGCGACAATGTCTGGGCGCTCGTCACTGTCAGAGTGCGTTGTTTGATTTAGCGGTTTGTCGGAGGCGGCAAAAGCGTGAAACGTCAGGCATTCGTCAATGATCCAGAGGTTGTGGTCCTCGAACGCAAGCTGATCGGTTGTGGCTTTCCGTGGGAATATGAGGTCGTGAATGATGTCCTCGTTCGGGAACTTGCCGTCCGCATTCAGCTCCAGTTTCTTCTCTAGAAGTGCGATCATGCGCTTCCGGTCGCAAAGGTAGTTCACGAGATTATCCTTCTGGAACACGGTAATCTGAGCGGTCAACGCTTGGTAATCTCCTTCCACTTCAGCGATGCTCTTCGCCTGAGTCTTCAGGAGCTTGTCGCTGTTTTTTCGGATCGCAAACTCGGCCCGCCCTTTGTGCCGATACAGCACTTCGTTGAGCTTTTCAGGGGAGCTATTCGGTTCAATTTCATCGAAGACCTCGGGGCAGTAATGAGGCACTGAGCGCAGGGCTGGATTCTCGTTTGCGACGTAGCTCGCAACAATTGCCTCCTTTCGCTCCCTGGCCTTCTCTAGGAACTCATGCAGGAAAACCTTTGCCGCGCCGGCAACCGCGCCTTCAATCTGTTTCATGGACACGACACCTGCTTCAGTGAGCAAAGGAGCATCTTCGGGAATCTCAAAATCAAGGCGGTAGTTGTCGACCGTTTGGTCGAGGTAGGCAGACGTCACGTAGAGTGCATACGTGAACCTACGGTCAGCATCATCAAACTGGCTGCTGGTTCCCAGCGATTTCGCAAGACTCAGTGCTTTCACGTCCCGTCGGTTAGCGCAAAGGACGGCATTGTGCATCTTCTCGTGTGTGGCGTAGAGCTTGATATGGACGAGCGAAAATTCGTGCCCTTCGAGCTGGACTGTCTCCGGCGTAATGTTGTTCTTGATGTCTATGGCAAAAATCTCGTTGAGCACCAACCGCTCATCCTGATCGAGTACGGTGACACGGGGCGCCTCGCCAGAGATGAAATAAGAAAGGCAGTGCTCCATGATGCGCTGCGCAATCTTTGCCGTTGTTTTGTATGCGCTTGGGAGCCGCTGGTATTCCTTCTTGAATCCTCTCAACCGGACAACCGTTTGCACTTCATCCGTGGTTTCCGCGTGTAGGTCTTCTTGAATCCCGTCTTTTGTGGTGAAGGTAAACTTGCGCTTCATGCGTTGCTCGTCCGCTGCATAGACGCTTTCGATTTCGACGCTCTCAAACGCCTTGAGCCAGAGGAAGCGCCCAACCCCTTTGCCACCTAGCGCTTGTTTGTGGATAGAATCAGATGTCTCGAAAGAATCGTAGTTCGCTTCGTTGAAGCCGATTCCGTTGTCGGTAATAGTGAAACCAGTAATTCCCGACTCGTCCAAGTCTCCCAGCATCGCTTGCGATGCGCGCACCACACGCACCTCAATATCACCGCCAGAGAGGTTTCCCCGTTCCTCAATCGCTTGGATTGAATTGACCACTGCCTCGAAGACCGGTAGCAGTGCCTCACCTTTGAAGTGGGGTAGGTTTCTGACTTTTCCCTCAAGATTGGTTTTCAGGTATTTCATGGTCAGTTGAGGCCGAATGTCTTGTGCTGTAGAAAAGCTGGCCGGGGAGCGCGACCATGTTGTTCTTCGCTTTGCTCAGGACCTGCGGAGTGGCTTCGCTTTGAGCAAATGCGCTATCGCGCAAGGCAGTGTCTACGAGATTGACCGTTGAGTCCCTTTTTGCGGAGGTTTCTTTGCATCGAGTTGCCATGGCGAAAGGGTTCATACCCTGCCGAACCAAATTCGGCAACTACGGAGGAGAGGTATTTTGTTCACCCCTCTCGCCGCGCTCACCAGCGCGTGGTTTGGGGGCCTGCGGCCACCTGCTGACGCAGGCGGCGACGGGGCGTTCCGGGTGGAATCTGGCTGCCCATTTTTCACCGCGACCGGAACACGGGTCCGGTGACGGATTCGCGAATGAGAGTTCGCAGGCCGTCGTCGTTTTTGGCGACCTCGGCGACGATGCGGTCGACTTCGGGACGGTCGAGCGCTTCGATGCGGCGACCGGTGGCGTAGGTGAGGAGGCGTTCGACCAGCATGCGGGTGAAGAGCTCTTTGCGATCGAGCATCAGTTTCTTGAAAGCGGTCACGTCCCCGAAAGCCTCACCACTGGCGAGTTCACCGGAGGCATCGATCTTGGGGCCCTGCTTCTTGCCTTGGGGATAGTGGGTTCGCCAACCGCCAATGGGATCAAAATTTTCCAGGGCGAAGCCGGGCGGGTCGATCTTTTGATGACACTCGTAGCAGGCGGCGGACTCGCGGTGCTTGGTGAGTTGATCGCGAATGGTGGTGGTGCCGCGAACATCGGGATCGATGGGGGGAACGCTGTCGGGCGGGGGAGGTGGTGGCGTGCCGAGGATGTTTTCCAACAACCAGACGCCACGCACCACGGGCGAGGTCTCGATGCCGTTGGCGGTGACGGTGAGGACGCTGCCCATGCCGAGCAGGCCGCCGCGCCGTCGATCGGTCAGGGCGACTCGTTGGAACTCGTGGGCTTTTTCAGGATTGAATGTGGCCGGAATCCGATAGTGCTCGGCGAGCGGCTTGTTCACAAAGGTGTAGTCGGCGTCGAGGTAATCGGTGAGTGGTCCGTCGTTCTCGATGAGATGACGGGTGAAGAGCTGCGTCTCCCGTTTCATCGCATGCTGGAGATCCTTGGCGTAGTAGACGCCGAAGGCATCGCGGTCGGGCGGCATGTCGCCGAGGGAGCGGAGATTCAGCCAACTGTCGAGAAAGCCGGTGATGAATGCATCGGATCGCGGACTGTTGAGAAGCCGTTCGAGTTGGGCGGCGAGCACCTCTGGTTTCAGGATTTCCCCGCTGTCGGCCAGGGCGCGCAGTTCGTCATCGGGCGTGGTCGACCAGAGGAAGTAGGAAAGGCGAGAAGCCAGATCGTGGGCGCCGAGTAGGGGCTGATCATCATCCCGGCCCGGCTCGGCGAGATAAAGAAACTCGGGGGAACACAGCACCGCTTTGAGACCGTCTTTCATCGCCTGGCGAGGCCCCTGTCCAGAGTCGCGGCGGGTTTTTACTACGGCCATGAGACGATCGATTTCCTCGTCGGTTGTCGGGCGACGATAGGCGCGGTCGGCGAAGCGTTTGAGAATGTCGCGAGTCCGGTCTTCGCGGAAGCCTTCCTTGCCGATCACGAGTTGCTGGCTGGCGGGTGGCCAGGATTCGATGATGGGGCCGCGCACTTTGATCTCGTGAATGCGGATGTGAGGCATCTTGCCATGTTGCAGCACCACGCGCCGCGCTTCGACGATGCCACCATCGTAGGGATCGTCCTTGGGCCACTGATCCTTGTATTTCGAGGCGATGCGGGAAAAAGCCTGGCGGCAGTTCTGCATTCCGTTGGGAAAAATGAATCGAGGCGTCTGGCCTTTCTCCAGCCACACGGTCATGGTGTACCATTGGGGTTCGCCATCGCGGACGGTGATTTCGGCGAGTTGGGGTTCGATGGGCTGGGGATGATGCAGGGTCCCGGCCCGTCGGTCGCCGGGGACGATGCCGAGTCGGAAAGGTTCGGAGAAATCCATCCGGAAAATCTCTTTGTCGTAGGGTGTGTCGCGATTCACCGAATGCGCCAGCACTTTGACCTCGTAGAAACCCTCGGAGGGAACGCCATCCTTGAAATCCTCAATGGCCGCGTAGCCGCCCTCGTGGTTGACGGTATTCGGCACTTCGTAGACGCAGAGATACTTGAAATTGTAGACCTTTTTGTGGGAGTAGCTGAGTTCCTGCCCCTGTTGGAAATTGCCTTTGAACTCCCAGGTCTGCTCCTCGGGCTTCTCCACTGGGCCGAGCGCTTTTTCGACAATCAGATCGGCCGCTTCGAGATACTGATCGAGCAGGTAGCCAGAGGTGACCAGAGTGTCGCCGATGTTGTCCATGTGCTCGACCATGCGATCGCGGGGAAATTTCGTGGTCGGGTCGAACGACACCATGTTCAGCGCGAAGAGATCGCCGATGGTGTTGAGGTATTCCCGTTGGTTCAGTCGACGCAGCACGGTCTGGGCTCCGGTGCTGGCGAGGGATTCGTGAGCTTTCTCGACGAGTTGCGTGAAGCTGGCAATGGCCTGGATGACTTCAGCTTCGTCGGGATGCTGGGTCGCCTTTTTCGGAGGCATGTCGCCGAGAGTGAGTTGATCGATGATGTCCTGCACCTCCAGCACGCCGAGTTCGTCCTCGATGGGAAAACGCAACTCGTCGACGCGGCGATCGCCCTTCTGCTTTTCGGGACCGTGGCACTCGACGCAATACTTCGAGAGGAAGGCGGTCGGATCGTTGGCGGCATCGGCAGCGGAGCCAATGCTCGAGACAGAGATCTGGGCGGCAACGAGGCCGAAGAGGATGAGGGAGCGTCGGGCGGACACGGTGAAACGAGTGAGGTTCACACCAGGGTTCCGGTGCTGGTGCCAAAGCGATCGATCTCGACACCAAAACGCTGAAGCATCGACAGGTAGAGATTGCAGAGCGGCTTGCGATTCAGTCCTTCCTGAGGCAGTGCCTCATAACTGCCGTGTTGGAAACCTCCTCCGGCCAAAATGATGGGCAGGTTCTTGTTGGTGTGCGCATTGGCATTGGCCATGCCGCTGCCGAACAACACCATGGTGTGATCGAGCAGGGTGCCGTCGCCATCCGAAATGGATTTCAGTTTACCGAGGAAGCGAGCGAACTGCTGCATCTGGTAGTCCTCCAGCACCAGCAAGGCATCGATGTTCTCCTTCAGTTGTCCGTGATGAGAGAGGGTGTGGTAGCCCTTCTTGATGTCAAAATAGCGGGCCTCAAAATCGCCGCCGATTTCGAGAGTGGCGATGCGGGTGGAATCGGTCTGCAGCGCCAGAGCCATCAGATCGTAGAGCATGGGCAGATCGTCCACCATGTTGGTGTTTTTCGGCTCGGTGAAAGGCGGTTTCGGCTTGGGCACCTCGACCCATTGGCGGCTGAGTTCGAGTTGCTTTTCCACTTCGCGAACCGAGGTGAAGTATTCGTCCAGCTTCTCGCGATCCGCCTTGTCGATTCGTCGCTCGAGAGATCTGGCATCGCCCGCGACCGAATCGAGGATGGAACCTTTCAGGCTGAAATGGTCCTTGGCCTTGTTCAGGTTGCTGGCCGATTCGTTGATGAAAAGCTTGCGAAAAAGCTCGGCAGGTCCCGGAATCGGTGGCACCCGGGTGCCGCTGCGAGTCCAGCACATCTGACAGCCGCCGTGGATGCCATCCTCGCTGCCTACCGTGAGAGAGGGAAATCGCGTGGCGCCACCAACGGTTTCGGCTGCGCGCTGGTCCACGCTGATGTTGCCTTCCGGCATGCCTTTGGCATCCATGGACAGCACCCCGGTGAAAAACGAATGCACCGCGAAGTGTCCGCCTTTGACCCCGTGATCCAGACCCGAGTAGAGGGTGAAATCCTGGCGATGTTCCGCCAGCGGTTTCAACAGCCGGGTCACTTCGTAGTCCGGTCCCGGCGTTTTCGGGAAAAGCTCCGGCTGATAGAAGCCCAGCAGATTGCCAATGCCGACGAGACGTGTCGGACTGCCTGCCTTTGCTCGGTCCGCGCCGATGGCAAGTCCGGAACCGAGCACGCCGGGCAACAGCGAGTCCAGAGTCGGGAGAGCCAGGGTGACGCCGGCGGATTTCAGGAAGAATCGGCGCCGGGTGAGTCGGGAAGGAGGATGGTTCATGATGGTCTGTGAATGTCTACGCTTCAGCGGGAATCGCAAATCACGGAAATAGCGCAATCAATGGCACGGGGTGACGGTGAATCAGGACTCGACGCCAGTGTGGCTCCAGTGCATCTTGGCATCCTCAAATTCCTCAACTCATGAAAAAAATCTTCCCTCTCATTCTCGTGGCCGCCGTTTCTCTCAGCGGATGGTTCCTCGTCAATGCCGCTGACAGCGCCAAGGCCGAAGCGGCCAAACCCCTGCGGATTCTCCTCGTCGCCGGCGGATGCTGCCACGACTACGAAACGCAGAAGACCATCCTCAAGGCCGGGATCGAGTCACGCATCAATGCCGTCGTCGATATTGAATTCAATCCGGACAAGTCCACCGGGGCCACCTTCCCGATCTATGAAAAAGACAACTGGGCCGATGGCTACGATGTGATCCTTCACGACGAGTGCTCCGCCAGCGTGACCGATCCGGTTTATGTGAAGCGCATTCTCGATGCCCATCGCAATGGCGTTCCCGCAGTGAATATCCACTGCGCCATGCACAGCTATCGCTGGGGCAATTTCAAGGAAGCGGTCAAACTGGGCGAAGACAATGCCGGTTGGTATGAAATGATCGGCATCCAGTCTACCGGTCACGGCCCGCAGTCGCCCATCGACATCAAATACACCGACAAGGAGCACGCCATCAGCAAAGGCCTCGCTGACTGGACCACCATCAACGAAGAGCTCTACAACAACGTTCAGGTTTTCGATTCCGCCCACGCCTTGGCCAGTGGTCATCAGATCCAGATGCCGAGAAAGAAAAAGGGTGAGCCCGCCGATCCGAACGCCAAGGGAACGGAAGCCGAATCGGTCGTCGTCTGGACCAACGAGTTCGGTCCCAAGAAGACCCGCATCTTCAGCACCACCATCGGACACAACAACGAAACCGTGGCCGATGATCGCTATCTCGATCTGGTGACTCGCGGTCTGCTCTGGGTCAGCGGTCATCTCAAGGATGACGGCACGGCTGCCGATGGTTTCGGGAAGTGAGGGAAAGGGTGGGGCAGAATTCGGCCCCTGGAGAAACACCGGCGCGTCGGGACGCCGCGGCCCTACCTCCGCCATCCCGATCACCCTCGCTCCTCAATCCCCGTACCTCGATCCTTTCGCCCCAATCGTGCCATGGTCTTTTCCCGGTCGATGGCTCAGGATGCCCTCCTGTGTCATCGATCATGAAAAATTCCCGCCACCAAACTCATATCGCCTTTCTCGCGCTCTGGTCACTCGCCGGAGCGCTCTTCCTTCTCCCGTCGTCGATTCGGGCTGAGCACGAGGGAAAAGTCCAAATCCTGCTTCTCGGCGACAGCACCACCGAGGGCAGTGTGCCGCGTCGGCTTCAGCCGGAAGGCCCGCACCTGGAGGAAGTCATTCGCCAACTCCTCGCGGCGCAGAGCGATCTGCCTCCCTGCGATGTCATCAACTCCAGTCTCAGCGGGGAATACATTCGTCGTCTTATCGATTCCGGTCGCTACGAGCGGGACGCGGCCAAGCTGCCGGGAATCGACTACATTTTCATCCGCTACGGACTGAACGACCGGGCGAAAATTGAAAATTTCCCAGAGAACTTTCCCAAGGATTTTCATGAATTGATCGCCGTGTTGCGCAAGGATCACCCCAACGCGGTGATCATTCCGATGACGGTGATCCCTTTTTCCAATGAGGAAGCAAGCAAGGAGATCAACGATCTCGTTTTTCAGGTGGCGCGCGATGAGAAGCTCGAGGTGTTCGACATCTATCCCCGCTATGCCGCCGAGTTGGAGAAGGGATTCAACATGCTCAATTATCGACGCTATCCGTTGGAGAAAATCCCGGAGGAATACCGCGAATGGATGAGCAAGAGAGCCTTCGGAAACCCCGGAAGCGTCGAAATCATGGGCAACGAGTTCGATGCCCTCTTCGGGCATCTGCCGGGCTGGTTTGGGGATCGCCATCCGAATCTGGCCGGCTACAACGTGATCGCCGATGAGACGGCAAAGTATCTTGCGCCCATCCTGAGAAAGCGGGCTGCCGTTGCGAAGCCAGCTACGGCAACCGTCCCGGCCGAGGCACGCTGAGTTTGAATTGACATGAAGCCTTTCCTTTTTTCCCTGCTAATGGGATTCGCCACAGTTGCCGCCGCGTTGGCAGTTGAATCCGATCGACCGAACCTCGTGATCATCTTCACCGATGATCAGGGCTACGAGGATGTCGGCTGTTACGGGTCGAAAATGATCCGAACACCGCGGCTCGACCAGATGGCGGCGGAGGGCATGCGCTTCACCCACTTCTATGCCCAACCCATCTGCGGGCCGTCGCGGGCGGCCCTGATGACGGGCTGCTATCCGCAGCGACTCGCGGAAAGGGGAAACACCAAGGATGTTCACCCCATTCTTCATGAGAAAGAGATCACTCTCGCGGAAGTTCTCAAGCCCCGCGGCTATGCCACCGCCATGATCGGAAAGTGGGACTTGGCGAAACATGCCCAGGAGGGATTTCACCCCGACCTGATGCCGAATCACCAAGGTTTCGATTTTTTCTACGGAACCCCGACGAGCAACGACAAGGTGGTGAATCTGTTTCGCGACGAGGAACTGATCGAGCCCGCGACCGACATGGCCACACTGACGCGGCGCTATACCGACGAGGCTCTCGGCTTTATGGAGAAACATCGCGAGGAGCCGTTTTTCCTCTACCTCGCCCACACCATGCCGCACACCAAGCTGGCGGCGTCGGAAGACTTTGCCGGGAGATCAAAGCGAGGTCTATACGGCGATGTGATCGAGGAGATCGATTTCAACGTGGGCCGCATTCTTGATCAACTCACCCGGAGCGGTCTGGCCGACAACACCGTGGTGCTTTTCACCAGCGACAATGGTCCCTGGCTCGTCAAAAATCAGGACTTTGCGGACGGGCATCTGCCGAATGATCACGGAGGTTCGGCGGGTCCGCTGCGCAGCGGAAAAGTATCGACCTGGGAGGGCGGAGTTCGCGTGCCCGCCATCGCGTGGGCGCCGGGTCGGATTCCCGCGGGCAAGGTTTGCGACGAGATCGGGACGACCATGGACGTGTTGCCGACCTTTGCCGCCATGGCCGGAGCCGAGGTTCCGAGGGATCGCGTTATCGACGGCGAGGATATCTCGGCACTCCTGGCAGGAGATTTCCAGAAGGCGAATCCGGACAAGGTATACTACTACTATTTTCTCACCCAGTTGCAGGCAGTTCGGCAGGGAAATTGGAAGCTGCACCTGCCGCGACCGGCGAAGCCATCCTGGTTGGGGATGTTTGGGGTGAATCGACACATTCATCCCTTGGACGGCCTCGGCTTTCCGGAGCCGGCGCTCTACGATCTCGACGCCGATCCGGGTGAGCAGAATGATGTGGCGGCAAGCCATCCGGAGAAAGTCGCGGAATTGCTCAAGCTCGCGGAGAAAGCCCGAGCCGATGTCGGTGACTACGATCGGGTCGGTGCCGGGGTGCGTTTTTTCGATCCCCAGGAGAGCCGTCCCGAGCGACCGAATGCGGTATTTCTGAGGGGAAAGAAAAAGTAGGTTGGAAAGAAGGGAAGGAAGGAGGCGTGCGATTCACCACGACCCGCTGGCCCCGCCGCCACTTGAGCTGCCGCCTGAGTTTCCGCCACCCCCGCTGCTGCCAAAGCTGCTGAATCCGCCACTGTTGTTGTTGTCGTCATCATCGTCGGGCAGGCGCGCCAGGATCTGAGTGGATTCGCGGTGGTAGGAGCAATTGGCACAGTGGTGGATGACCAGCTCTTCGCCAGTCGACCACCGGGTCGGCTGAGTGATGATGTCGCTGCTTCGGTGCAGGGTTCTGGCATGACACTCGGGGCAATCGCTGAATCCGGAGAACCATCGATGACTCCGCTGCACCTCTTCGTGCTCGCAGCGGGGGCAGAACCAGAGTTTGAACTTTACCGATCCGACTCGTTGCTCCACCTGATTGGTCTCCGAAAGGAG
>JAGROX010000084.1:14604-16279 GCA_020440025.1 Verrucomicrobiia bacterium | reverse complement strand
CGACCGAGTTTTGTCAGGCCAAAAATTGTCAGCAGGAGAGTGCCGAGTCCGCCGATACCCACTCCAATGATGGAAGCCAAAGGGGGACTGCTTTTGGGTGGCGAAGAGAATCTTTCCGGAGCGTGCGATGGTGGACTGGGCTTTTTGCGAGGCGGGTCTGGCGCTTCCACCAGCTGATTCTCCGGCGAGATTGGCTTGGCTTTGGGAGTGGCTGCCTTAGGAGGTGCCGCGGGTTGATCGAGTGCCGCAATGAGACCGTCGATTCCTTTTTCGATTCCGGAAACGTAGGCGCCTTTTTCAAACTCAGGAACGATCTTGCCGTCGATGATGGTCTTGGCGCGTCGATCCCAGGCGGATGAGTAGCCACGCCCCAACTCGATGCGCAGTTTGCGATCACTCTTTCCCACCAGCAGCATGATGCCGTCATTGCGTTGAGCGTTGCCAATTCCCCAATCGTTGAAAAGTCGGGTGGCGAATCGTTCGAAGGTCGAATCGTTGGTTTGGTAGGATCGGAACCTGTCGATGGTGACCACGGTCAATCTCACGCCCCGCCGGCTCTCAAGAGCTTCCAGTTTGTCTGTCAGTCGAATGGCCTCGGCATTGCTCAAAAGGCCGGCAAAGTCGTTGATGTGATGATGCCGTTGCTCGGGAAGACCGGCGATTGCCAGACCGGTTCCCAGGATCGACGCGAGGACGAGAATGGAAGGAAGACCAACAGATGACGGGGTTTTCATTTCTATCTACCAGTGCCGAATCGTTGGGGTCTTTTCCATTACACATACCGATTCGTTTTGCACCGCCAGTGGATCAGGACATCAGGAATGGTTGTGGATTCAACAGGGTTGAGTCGCCGATCTGACCCTGTTGAATCGGGTAGTCATGGTTCGGGATTCTCCCAGAAAATCCCTGATTGTCATCGGAATTTTTGAGAGAGACATCGGCCTGCCAGGAGTTGGCCGAATCCGGCCTGATTTGCTTTGTGTCGGAACCCGTCGATACTCATGAACACCTATTTGCCCGAAGATTCTTCACCGAGCGACTCACCCTCTCTCCAACGCATCGCTTTTCTCGGAGACTTTCTGCCGCGACTCTGTGGAATCGCGACCTTCACTTTCGATCTCAGCAATGCGGTCGCTGCGGCCGCTCCGGGTGTCGATTGCTTCGTCGGCGCGGTGAATGATCGGATCGAGGGTTACGAGTATTCGTCGCAAGTTCGCTTTGAACTGCAGGAGAAAGAACTGGATTCGTATCTTCGGGCGGCTGATTTCCTCAATCTCAGCAATGCTGATCTCCTCTGTGTGCAGCACGAGTTCGGAATCTACGGGGGACCTGCCGGCAGCCATCTTCTCGCGCTGCTTGATGAAACTCGCATTCCGGTCGTGACGACGCTGCACACCGTCTTGATGACACCCGACAAAGCGCAGCGTCTGGTCATGGACAAACTCGTGAGACGCAGTGACCGACTCGTCGTCATGGCGCAGAAGGGCGCTGAAATTCTCAAGGAGGTCTACCAGGTGCCTGAAGAGAAAATCGATGTCATTCACCACGGGATTCCCGATGTGAGATTCGTCGATTCCAGCGTCTACAAGGCGCAGTTTGGGGTTGAGGGACGGGAGGTGCTCCTCACCTTCGGACTGATCGGTCCGGGCAAGGGAATTGAGCATGCCATCGAAGC
>JAGROX010000084.1:0-14518 GCA_020440025.1 Verrucomicrobiia bacterium | reverse complement strand
AAATATCGGCTCAGTCTGAAGCGACTCGCCGAAGAACGCGGGGTGAAGGACAATGTGATTTTTTACAACCGCTTCGTCTCACTGGAAGATCTCACCGAGTTCATCGGAGCCGCCGACATCTATGTGACGCCTTATCTCAACGAGGCGCAGATCACCTCGGGGACGCTTGCTTATGTTTTTGGTGCGGGAAAGCCGGTCGTCTCGACTCCCTACTGGCATGCCCAGGAACTGTTGGCCGAAGGTCGGGGAGTTCTGGTTCCCTTTCGGGATCCGGCAGGAATCGCCAAGGGCGTCAACGAATTGCTCGAGGATCCGGTGAGAATGGAAAGGATCCGGCGGGAGTCCTACGAGATGGGACGCGAAATGATCTGGCCTTCGATTGGAAAGCAATATCTCAAAGCATTTCAGCGGGCTCGTGCGGATCAAAAGCTGAATCCCCGAAGCGCCTTCGCTGATTGGACGGTCGGGAAACGCCCCTACCAGGCACTTCCGCCTCGCCGTCTCGATCACATCGTTCGCATGAGCGATGGAACCGGGATTTTCCAGCACGCGATTTTTAATGTCCCGAACTTCCACGAAGGCTATTGCACCGATGACAACGCCCGCGCGTTCATTCTCTGCAATCTGCTCGATGAATTGGGAGCCAAGCCGCCGTCGCGGGATCTGAAAATTCTTGCCACGAGTTACCTGTCTTTCCTCGCCGCGGCCTACGACTACGAGATCGGCCGGTTTCGTAATTTCATGAGTCATGGGCGCCAGTGGCTGGAATCTGCCGGCAGCGAGGACAGCCATGGTCGTGCAATCTGGGCCGCCGGAGTTGGTGCGGGGCGCTCCCGTGACGAAGGTCATCGACGGCTTTCGGCTCAACTCCTGGAACGCAGTTTTCCTGTGGTTTGGAATTTCACCTCTCCCCGAGCGTGGGCCTTTACCCTCCTGGGATTGCATGAGTATCTGCGTCAGTATCCGGCGATGCGCGAGATCGATTTGCTGAGAAAGGAACTCACGGAGAGGCTGGTTTCGCGATGGAAGGAAACCGCCACTGATGAGTGGTCGTGGTTCGAAGCGAGCCTCACCTACGACAATGCTCGGTTGAGTCAGGCGCTGATTCTTAGCGGGCAGGGGATGCCTGATACGGAGGCCTTTGAGATCGGGATCAAATCACTGCGGTGGCTTGCGGATCGGCAAATTGCCACCTCCGGATGTTTTCGTCCGATTGGGAGCAATGGATTCTATGAACGCGGAGGGGAATCAGCTCAGTTCGATCAGCAGCCGGTGGAAGCTCAGGCAATGGTGGCCGCGTCATTGGAAGCCTACCGTGCGACGAAGGATGAATATTGGATGACTGAGGCGAAGCGTGCCTTTGAGTGGTTCCTGGGGCGGAATGACCTCGGTCTTTCTCTCTATGATTTTGCCACAGGCGGTTGTGGTGATGGTCTTCATCCCGATCGGGTGAATGAGAATCAGGGCGCTGAATCCACCCTCGCCTTTCACCTCGCTCTCGCAGAGATGAGCGGTTCCTAACCAACCACGGCGGATCTGGTTCCCCTTTTTCCTGCTGATTCCATCACCCTGAAATCTTGAAAAATATCCGTATTTCCCGCCAAGGATTGATGCTTGCCCCCGAGAGCGCTCGCGTCATCATTCGCCCTTTCATTCCTCCGCCGAATCTCATTGTCAGCACTCTGGGAAGGGCTCTGGCCCTTGAGGAAAGCGACGTCCTCCAGGCACTCGAAAAAGTTCTCGCCGAATTCAAAGATCGTCACTTCGCCATCGAACCCTTGTTGTTGAGGAACTTTGAGAAGGTGATGTCATTTCTCCCGGAAGGAGTGACGCCCCTTTCCCTTTCCCGGGAACGTGTCCTCCTGATTGGTGCCCTTTTCTCGGGTGAATATGCGCTCGAATCTGCAGCGCTCTTTAATCCATCAATCGTTCCCCATCCCGATCAGACTGGGGTTCCGGAAGGGGGATTGCGATTCATCATGAGTCTTCGCGCGACGGGCGAAGGTCATATCTCATCCATCGAGTTTCGTGCCGGAATGATCGCGGCGGATGGCAGCATCGCCTTGGATCACCCGTCGCGATTTGTGACTCAGCCAGAGATCATTCCCGATCCCAGCTACGAGAAACGGAGTTTTCGGCTCAAACTCGCAGAGATGGGAGTTTGTGAAGACATGACTCATCAAGTGATGGCTGCGCTGGACGAGCACTTCACTCGAAGCGATCTCAATCGCAGCGTCGGAACGATGCGCGACGAGAATCAGCCTGCCTCCCATGAACTCACTCACACTCTTGAGACCATTGATTGGCTGGCGGATTCCAACTACGAAATTCGCTTCTCGAAAGACCTCGCCGTCAGCGAGCGGATCATCTTCCCCGTTTCGGCGAATGAATCCAACGGCATCGAGGATGCCCGCTTTGTTCGTTTCATCGATGACGACGGAACGGTGACCTATTACGCGACCTATACGGCATACAACGGTCATGACATTCTTCCGCAGATGATCCAGACCAAGGATTTCCTGCACTTCCACGTTTTGACTCTGAATGGGGATGCCGTGCAGAACAAAGGAATGGCTCTCTTCCCGCGTAAAGTCGGAGGCAGGTTTGCGATGCTTTCGCGGCAGGATAATGAGAACCTTCTCATCATGTTTTCCGACAGCCCTCACCACTGGAGCGACCCGGAGATCATCATGCGTCCCTCAATGCTGTGGGATCTGGTGAAAGTCGGCAACTGCGGTTCTCCGATTGAAACGGAAGCCGGCTGGTTGGTTCTTACTCATGGGGTGGGGCCGATGAGAAAATACTGCATCGGAGCCATTCTCCTCGATCTCGAGGATCCGACAAAATTGATCGGAGCTCTCGACCGCCCCCTCCTCAGCCCCGAGGGCAAAGAGAGGGAGGGATACGTTCCCAATGTTGTCTACAGTTGTGGTGGACTCATTCACGGCAGGGAACTCATCCTGCCGTACGCCGTCAGCGATCTTGCCTCCTCGATTGCCACCGTTTCCCTGGATGATCTGCTGGCGGCGCTCACCGGCACACCATAGATGGACCCGGATCGCAGCAAACGCATCGCCATTCTTTCCCCGGTGGCCTGGCGCACTCCCCCGCGGAAATACGGGG
The DNA here is from genome assembly GCA_020440025.1 of Verrucomicrobiia bacterium. Lineage (GTDB taxonomy): Bacteria > Verrucomicrobiota > Verrucomicrobiia > Verrucomicrobiales > DEV007 > JAEUHH01. The sequence goes on along the minus strand of JAGROX010000084.1, from coordinate 11,395 downwards.
CCTGGGAAACGGTTGCGGGCAATATTGCCGAAGGCCTCGTCGCTAGGGGATGGGACGTGACTCTGTTTGCCACTGCGGATTCGATCACTCAGGCAAGGCTGCGCGCCGTCATTGAGAGTGGTTATGAGGAGAACCCGGACTCTGACCCGAAAGTGGATGAATACCGACATATCTCCCAGTGCTTCGAACACGCGGATCAGTTTGATCTCATTCACAGTCACTACGATTTCATGGCGCTGTGTTTCAGTCGTCTCGTGACGACTCCGGTCCTAACCACGATTCATGGATTTGGATCGCCGAAAATCATGCCGGTCTATGAGGAATACCGAGATTCCCATTTTGTTTCGATCAGTGATTCGGACCGTCACGAGGGACTCAACTATCTGGCGACCGTCTACAATGGAATCGATCTTTCGCTCTATCCTTTTCTCGAAAAGGGCGGAGATGACCTCGTTTTCCTCGGGCGGATCCATCCGGACAAGGGCACTCATCTGGCGATCGAGGTGGCGAGAAAAGCGGGGCGTCGTCTCGTCATCGCCGGAATCATTCAGGATGAGGGATACTACCGGGAAAAGGTAGAGCCATTCATCGATGGAGAAGCGGTGCGCTACGTCGGCGCCGTCGATGTTGCCGGAAAAAACGAACTCTTCGCGCAGGCTTACGCACTTCTTCATCTCAACACCATCCCGGAAAGGTTTGGTCTGGTTCTGGCCGAGGCAAATGCGGCCGGTGTTCCTGTCATCGCGATGAACCTGGGTTCCTGTCGCGAAGTGATTGCCGATGGAGTGACAGGCTATCTCGTCGATGGCGTCGAGGATGCGGTCGCCGCAGTTGAACGCGTCGGCGGGATCGATCGCCGCGAGTGCCGCCGGCGAGTCGAGACCCATTTCACGATCGAAACGATGGTCGAGGGATACGAAAAGGTTTATGCGAAGTTGTTCGCAGAGAATTCGAAATGATCCCTCGGACCCAACAGGGTTGAGTCGCTGATCATACCCTGTTGGGTCAAGGCTGTTTCAGCCAAAGGGCGGGGCTGATGCCCATGACGAAGGGAGCGAAATCGGGTGAAGTGGGTTGGTAGGGCGGCATGATGGCCCACCAGGGTTCGGTAATGCCGGGTCCGGTGGCGACGGCGCAGAGAAAATCGCCCGATTTTGCGCCGAGGTCAGCAAGGGCGAAGGTCTGGGTGAATTTTTCGCCCGGTTTCGATCCGATGGTCTCCGGGATCTTGATCGATTGCACTTCCTCGCCATTGCGGAACAGGCGAACGCGATCTGCACGGGTCCAGCTGGGACCGAGGACGCGCACGGTGACACTGTCAGACTCGGGGTCGAGGTCGAGTTGGGTGAGTAGACCGAAGCTGACCCAGGTTTTCCCGGTGAGAAAAGAATCGACGACTGCGTTGATGTCGAGGTTTGCCGGACTGTCATCGTCGGGGCACGCCACGTAGGTGCGCGCCTGACCGGCGATGGCGAAATTGACGGTGTGACTGTCGCTGGAGCCGACGCCGGCGATCTGGTGACCACTTTTCAGCAACGCGAACCAGTCATGCACGATCTGCATGGGATCGGTTTGCTGAGCGCCCGAGTTGATCAGCTCCATGGCGTTGGCCCGGAGTTTTCGACCAAGGGTGAAGGTGCCGGTCTCGACATTGAAATTGTCAGGGTGCAGGGGCGTGAAACCGCGGTGGGCATCGCGACCGTGATTCAGGATGCAAATTTTGACTCCGGGGGTGGCGTAAATGTTGGCAAAAATCTGGTCCCAGGGACGAAGCTTGTGTTCGGCGGGTTGAGATCCGGGTTCGACGGGGAAGGTATTGAAATGACCGAAGTGGGTGGTGACTTCGCATCCCAGCACCGGCGTCATCCACTTTGAGGCACCGATGCGGGCGGCTTCGATGGCGTAGTCGATGTGTTGATCGTGGGCGGTGGAGATGGGGAGTTCAATGCCTTCGCCCGCCGCCGACAGGAGGCGTTCGATCAAGGTGCAATCGCCGTGACGATCGAACTGGAAGGTGTGCAGATGGGTGTCGCAGGCGACCAGGCCCGGCGTGGGGACTTCCTGTCGGAGCTGAAACGACAACTCGGCAGTGTCGTCGGAGGCGTCTATGACGATTTCTTCGCGTCCCATGCTGTATTCGAATCCGCGTCCGCAATAGACGAGGTATCGGCGCGGTCTCTCCGAATCTCCGGCCAGTCGGATGGTCGCTTCTCCGTCGAGGGAATAGATGATGCCCTCGCGAACCGCGAGTCGATCGTCGGATTCGGCGCCGATGAAAACCAAGGCTCCGCTTTCCGCGTCGACGATGGTGAACCGGCAGGGCAGGGCGTCGCCAGTGTTCGCTTCGACGGCGGAAAGCTTCACGGTGGCCGTCATTTTTGGCAGGAGTCGCTGGTAGCCGCGTTGCTTCGAGAGGAGAGCGGCTTGCTCGTCATCGACCGGGGATTCTGCATCGCGATGCAGGGCGACAGCGCCGACCCGGATGTCATCGGGTATCTCGGAATCGGTGGCGATCTCCAGGACGTTGGCGCTTTCTTTCAGGAGTCTTGGAGGAATCGCGACCGCGTATTCGAGGTGGTTGTGATCTCGCGGCAGGGCGCCGATTTGAGTTCCGTTGAGACGAATGGCCCACGCCTGTTTCGTCTCTTGTTGGCGGAGAGTGAGGAGTTTGAATTCGTCCGGCGATTCGAGATCGAAGGTGAGTTTGAGTCGGTCGGATTCTGCCATCTTGGGAAAGCTGGACCACTCTCTCGGCTCTGCATTTCGCAGGTGGTGAAAGTCGCTGTCAATGACCACCGGGGTCGCCAACAGGGAGGAGGATGCTGTCAAAAACAGCCCGATGCCGATGAGGCAGGGTTTCTGGAGAAAGTGGGAAAGGTTCATTTTGATTCACGAAGTTCGTCGGCCAGGCGGCGGGCAGAAGCCTCCCAGTTTTTGGCATCGCTTTTGCCGAAGGCGGTCACCATTCTCCAAGTGCCTTGGAACCCGGCGGGGACGCTTTGGTTGTTGAAGCACTTGAGGTAGAATTTCCGGTAGGTGCCGGGAACGTTCCAAATCATGGAGACGTGCTCACCCAGTTCCGGTGTCTCCAAGAGGCGCGACACGGCGACCTGTCCGCTCTGAGCTTCGTAGACGGCCATCCAATCGACGCGTTGCTGGATGTAGAACTTTCGGTTCACCTCCTCACCATCGGTGAGTGGTCCGGCGATGGATTCGTCCGGAGCGTCGTCTTTGCCGGCGATGAAGGCGGTGACGGTGGGGGTCCATGCGTGCATGAAGTGATAGACCAATTTCAGGGGCGCGGCCTCGACGGTGGAAAAGGTGGCGGTCTCGTAGAGTCGATCATCTTTCACTTCGATCTCTCCTTTCAGATCGAAGTTCCGGATGCTTGATTCGCGGACAAACCGAAACTGCTCTCCGGCGAGAGATTCGCCCGGTTCGGAGATCTCCTTCCCGTCGAGAATGAATGCCAGTGATTTCAATTTTTCCGGTTCATTTTCCAAATGCCCGGTGCCGATGAAGCCGACGTCGGGAAAGGAAAACACGGTCCCGTAGGCACTTCGTTCCGTCGTCATGGGTGTGCCCAGATAATCGATTCGCCCCGGCGTCCACTGGGAACTCTGGCGGAACAGGAGCGTGATCTCGCCGGCGGTTACCGTGATCGTTGCTCGGTCGGGGCCGAGATTTGGCACAAAAGGCGGGGCGGCGTTGGTCGCAAAGATCGGAATCAATGCGAAGCCGCAGGTGATGAGAAATGATGGGCGCATGAGGGGATGGTGACGGGTTACTTGATACCGATGACCATGGAGTCGGGACCGACGAGATGTTCGACTCGGGTGTCGCGAAAACCAGCGTCGGCCATCCATCCCTGGCAGTCGGCGCCGGTGTAGTCGAAGCCGCCTTCGGTTTCAACCAGCATGTTCAGGCTCATGAGCAGGCCGAAAGCGTTCTCGGATCGGTTGTCATCGATGATGGCATCATAGACAACCACCGCGCCGCCTTCCGGGAGGGCGTCATAGGCCATGCTCAGGAGGTGCCGTTTCTGCTCCAGATTCCAATCGTGGAGAATGTGGCCGAAGAGAACCACGTCGGCTTTGGGCAGGGGATTTTCGAAGAAGCTACCGCCGACGAAACTGACCCGGTCGGCGACGCCGTTGGAGACCACGTAGTTTTCGAAAATGGGAGCGACTTCGGGGAGATCGAATCCGATGCCCTGAAGGTGAGGATTGGCGAGGGCGATCTGGACGGCGAGATCGCCTTGGGCCGTCCCGGCATCGACAAAGCTCCGGTAATCCGACCAGAGGAATTTCTGGCCGATGGCGATGTTGGCACCACGACTGACTCCGGACATGGCGCTGAGGAATTCCTTCAACTTGGCCGGATCGGCGTAGAGTTTCGCGAACATGTCCTCGCCCGCTTTGGCCTCGTTCTGCTGTTCGCCGGTTCTCAGGGCGGTGGTCAGAGCGCCCCAGAAGGGATAGAGGCGAGAATTTGCCATCTCGAGGATGCCGCCGACATAGGAGGGTTTTCGTTTGTCGAGAAAGACCTCGGTGTCGGGAGTGTTGGCGTAGATGCCCTTCTCGTCGCGCTGGAGAAAACCGAGGGCGACGAGGGCATCGAGAAAGTCACGGGCCCCTCGAGGGTGAAGTCCCATCCGGCTTGAAATGGCATGCAAGTCTTCAGGATGTTTGGCGAGAACCGTAAAAATCTCCATTTCCACCGCGCTGAGCAGGGTCTTTGATGCCCAGAAGGCGAGGCCTGTCTGGAGGATCTTTTCAGGAGAGGGTGTCGATGGTTCCATGGCAGGTTGATAGCAGAAAATGACGCTGGGGAAAAGACAATGGCCTCGACTGAATCGCGTCCATCTTGCCTTTTGAGGAAACGAAAAAATGGTCAGGATTTTTCAGCGAGTTTCTGAGCAGCGGACAGAAAGTGAGCGATACTGAGATTTGGCCGTCGGCGAATCCGGGGCTTGATTTGAGTAGGGATTGCTCCTTCACACCGTCGAAACCGTTCTCAGAAGATCCATTCAATGTCTCGTCATCCATCCTTCAGAAAAGGTTCGTTTTTTTCAGGTCCAGAAATGTGGTCATTGGCGAGGATGGCCGTGATCGGATGGACCGTTTTTCTCTGTGAGATTTCGTCGGCTCAGAGCTCCCTTCATGCTGGAGGCAATGTCTTCGTGGGGAAAACGGGTGTCTGGGGGACTCTTGATTACAGCGAGTTGAGACTGGAACCACCGGTAGAGTATTCGGAAGGGATCTTGAATTCGGTGGTTCCCCAGATGATTTGGCGCTTTGTTGGTTTCGATGCCAGTTCGCTCGGTCGAAGTCTGATGGGCGCAGGGATGAATGAGGAGCAGGTTAATACTTTGTTGGGGGCTTCTCCGAAATTGAATCCTCAAGGGTGGATTGAGGTGGTGCCTCCGGCGGAGTTGGTGCTGTCACTGACCCCTCAGGTAAGGGCCAAGGTATACGACCTTTTGAGGTCCGATCCGATTACCTCGGTTTACCGCACTCCCTACGTCCTTTATCCGAATTGGCATCAGGAATTGGCCGACGAAAATCAGGTGGCGCCTTCGGTGATCGAGATGGCTCAAAAGCTGACCTATTACCGAGGAGCGGTGGCCTGTTTCTCCGATGTGCCTCTCGTGCTGCAATCCCTGTCGGATCATGGCGAGAAACTGGAGTTTATGAAAGCAGTGCTGAGAGATCGATCTCTGGGCGTTCGCCTCCGCGTGGATGAAGAAGCCGATTTTGCGGGGATCAAAGCCTATTGGAGTGCCTTCGGAAGAAACGAGGGAGTGATGCCCATTCTCGAGGCGCTCGAAGCGAGAGGGGGAAAGGGGACGCTGGATCTTGTGTATCTGCTGCCGCCTGTTCCGCGCTCATTGATATACACCTTTGCCGATCCTACCTCTGAGAGGGGTGGGAATCGGCCTGACTGTTTTTGGACCGCAGGAAATTTCTTCAACGAGGAAGCGTCCAGTCGATTTCTCGATAGCTCCGCCTTTCCTCGTTTCTTGTTCGAGAATTTTGAGGAGGTGCGCGGCATTCCTGCTTTTGGCGATGTGGTGTTGATCTCGGACGAGACTTCCGAAGGGCCCATTCATGCCTGTAATTACCTGGCCGACGGCCTCGTGTTTTCAAAGAACGGGCGTAGTCTCACCCGGCCATGGGTGGTCGATCGCCTGACTGAAGTGGTGGCGGGGTATCGAAAGAGCTTCGAAATCTCAGTGCGATATTATCGACAGAAAAAGGCCCTGAGACGGGCTGCCGGGACGAATGACTGACGACGCTGTCACGTCAACGCGCCTCGGCGCTTGGTTGAATGTTCATGGTCAGCGTCTTAGCGTTCCAAGCGATGGTCTCACGAACTTTTCAGAGATGTCGGGCATGGATTCCGGCGATGACGTTGATCGCAGCACTGCCGGCGATGGGCGCGGAAACGCCCGTGTTCGAAAAAGACGTGCGGCCCATTCTTAAGACTCACTGTTTTCATTGTCATGGAGAGGATGGGGTCACCAAGGGGGAGCTCGATGTGCGGCTTCGAAGATTTCTGGTAAAAGGCGGAGAATCCGGTCCCGCTCTGGTGGCGGGTGACGCGGCGGGGAGTCATGTGCTGGAACTCCTGAAGTCCGGCGAGATGCCGAAGGAAAAGAAGAAACTTTCCGATGCCGATATTGCGACCATCGAGCAATGGATCATCGCCGGTGCCCCGACGGCGCGTCCCGAGCCGGAAACCCTCGGTCCTGAACATCAGTTTACCGAAGAGGAACGCGCTTGGTGGTCGCTGCAGCCGATCAGCAAGCCTGCGGTGCCTGACTTGGCAGCCAAGAAAGGGAGCCATCCGATCGATGCCTTCGTGGCTCGAACGCTGGCGGAGAACCACCTCGATTTTTCCGCAGAGGCCTCACCCGAAGTGTTGATTCGTCGCGCCACCTTTGATCTCACCGGACTGCCGCCGACGCCTGAAGCGGTCGAGGCGTTTGCGGCAGCGTGGAAACAAGATGCCGACGCGGCTTATTCGGAAATGATCGACAGCCTGTTGGCATCGACCTCCTACGGCGAACGCTGGGGGCGTCACTGGCTCGATGTGGCGGGATACGCGGATTCGGATGGCTACACGGACAAGGATCTGGAGCGGAAACATTCCTGGAAATATCGTGACTATGTCATCGCCTCGCTGAACGACGACAAACCCTTCGATGGGTTCGTTCGGGAGCAACTCGCCGGTGATGAGATCGCTCAACTGGAGGGATTGAATCCGGATTCGCCGACCGATGTGGAAAAGGCGCGCTATGCGGAACTGCTGACAGCCACCGGATTTCTTCGCATGGCTCCCGATGGCACCGGCGCGCAGAATGATCTGGCTGCTCGCAATGCCTGCATCACCGACACCCTCAAGATCGTGAGCACCGCCTTTTATGGAATGACGGTGCAGTGCGCCGAATGTCACGATCACCGATACGATCCCATCACTCAGGCTGATTTCTACCGGTTGCGGGCGGTTTTCGAGCCAGGTTTCGATCCCGTCGGCTGGCGCACGCCGAACAATCGATTGGTGTCACTGCAAACCAAGGAAGACAAAGCCAAGGCCGCGGAGATCGAGGCCGAGGCGAAAAAGATCGACGATGCCCGGCTCGTGAAGCAGGAGGCGTTCATCAACGAGGTGCTGGAGAAGGAATTGGCGAAACGGGACGAAGCAATTCGTGACCCGCTCCGGGCCGCCTACAAAGCGGTCGTAAAGGAACGCACGCCGGAGCAAGTCGCTCTGCTGAAGCAGCATCCCAGCGTGGAAAAACTCAGCGCAGGATCGCTCTATCTCTACGACACCACCTACAAGACCAGCCATGCCGCGACCTTGAAGAAGATGGTGGAGGAAGCGACCGCGGTGCGTGCGACCAAGCCAGTCGTGGAAATGGTTCAGGCCTTCACCGAGGTGCCGAAAAAGCCGGAGGCGGTTCCTGCGACCTTCCTTTTTCATCGGGGAGATTTCGAGTCGCCGAAAGAAAAAGTGGTTCCCGGTGATCTCAGTATCCTCGCCGGTTGGCGGACGACGGACCTGCCGGAAAACACCGCCGCGCTCCCGAGCACGGGCCGACGTCTGGCGTTGGCGGAGGCACTGACAGATGGGCGGCACCCGCTCCTCGCGAGGGTAATGGTGAATCGAGTCTGGATGCATCATTTCGGCACCGGCCTCGTGAAAAGCGTGGCCGACTTTGGAACCCTCGGAGAGACTCCCTCGCATCCGGAACTGCTGGACTGGCTGGCGTCCGATTTCATGGAAAATGGTTGGAGCCTGAAACGTCTCCATCGTCAGATCCTCACCAGCCGCACGTGGCGACAGAGTTCCCAACGCGATGCCGAGCGGGACAGCGTCGATCCCGACAACCGTCTCCTCAGTCGCCAAAACAAGCGTCGCCTCGAAGCCGAGACCCTGCGGGATTCTCTCCTCGCCGTTTCCGGAACGCTGAATCCCAGGGTCGGCGGTAATTCGGTTCCGGTGATGTATAGCGAGGAGGGTCAGGTCGTGATCGGCGTCGACACCACCGACACGGCAGGTCGACAGACCGGGAAGTTCATTTCGCTGGAGGGCGAAGAGTTCCGCCGCAGCGTCTACGTGCAGGTGAGGCGTTCCCAGCCTCTCGAATTGTTCGCCGCCTTTGACGCGCCGGACATGACCAATGCCAACTGTGAGATTCGACCCATTACCACCGTCAGTCCTCAGAGCCTCCTGCTGATGAACAACGCGGGCATGCTCGTCCATGCCCAGTATTTTGCCGAGCGGCTTCTGAAGGAATGTCCGAAGGACGACATCAGTGCCCAGGCAAAACGAGCCTGGCAACTCGCCTACGGCAGAACGCCTTCGGACGACGAACTGGCATCAGCCGAGGCTTTCGTGGCGGAGCAGATTGCCTACTATCGTGAGAATCCCGTCAAGCGGGAGAAGGTGGTGGGGCCCGCGGAGGAAGACAATGCTCCTGCCGAATTGATGGGGCTGGCGGCTCTTGGCCATGCGTTGATGAGCGCGAATGAATTTCTCTATCTCGACTGATCCCGTTTTCCCATGATTTCGCGACGTCAATTTCTCGACAAAGGCTACGGCATCGGTGCCATCGCCCTCGCGTCTCTGCTGAAAGAGCAGGGGCTGCTGGCCAATCCCGAAGTCGCGGGAGCGACACCACATCATTTCGACACCCTGCCCAAGCCGCCGCACCATGGATTCGGCAAGGCCAAGGCCATGATCTCGATGTTCATGCAGGGCGGTCCCAGTCACATCGACCTTTTCGATCCCAAACCGGAGCTCACGAAGCTGGACGGCAAGGATTTCCCGGGTGACATCAAGTTTGACGACGCCGCCGGCGCCAGCCGGGAGGTCATGGGTTCGCCGTGGAAATTTTCCAAGCATGGCCAGTCTGGTACGGAAATGAGCGAGTTGATTCCCCACATGGGCGGCATCGCCGACGAGATTTCGCTCATTCGCTCCATGCATACGGGAGTGAACAATCATGGGCAATCGATCTACGCCTTGCTCAATGGCACCATCCTCGGCGGACGCCCCACGCTCGGCAGTTGGATCACCTACGGACTCGGTTCGGAAAATCGCGATCTGCCCGCCTATGTCGCCCTGACGGATCCGCGTGGATTGCCGGTGCTGGGAGTCGACAATTTTTCCAATGGCTGGCTACCATCGCTTTACCAAGGCACGGTGATTCGGCCGAAAGAGCCACGCATTCTCAATCTCGATCCGCCGCTGTCGCTGAAAGGCGAAGCCCAGAAACGCTACCTGAGTTTTGTCGATCGACTCAATCAGGAGCATCTGGAAGAACGCCCCGGCGAGAACGAACTGGAAGCCCGCATCCACAGCTTCGAACTCGCGGCGCGGATGCAGGTGGCGGCCAAAGAGGCGCTCGACATCAGTCAGGAGAGCGAGGCGACCAAGAAACTCTACGGAATTGATCAGAAGGAGACGGAGGAGTTCGGCACTCGCTGTCTCATTGCTCGTCGACTGGTCGAAAGAGGGGTGCGCTTTGTCTCACTCTTCACCGGCAACCAGACCTGGGACAATCACTCCAGCATCCTGACGACGCTCCCCGCCGCCTGCAAATATGTCGACAAACCCGCGGCGGCTTTGGTCATCGATCTCAAGCAGCGCGGTCTGCTCGATAGCACCGTGGTGCATTGGGGGGGCGAGATGGGACGTCTTCCGGTGATTCAAAATCGTGCCGGTGCGAAAAAGGGAGACCGAGCCAAAGTCGGTCGCGATCACAATACCTACGGATTCAGCATGTGGGTCGCCGGTGGCGGCTTCAAGGCGGGCCATGTCCACGGGGCCACCGACGAGTTCGGGCATCACGCAGTCGACAAGGTGGTCAACCACTTCGATTATCACGCGACCCTGCTGCACCTCTTCGGGCTCGATCCCAAGCAACTCGTCTACAAGCGCAACGGGCTTCCTCTGGGATTGGTGGAGAATCCCGAAGCGCGAGTGGTGAACGAGCTGTTGGCCTAGCCAAACCAGGTCACGGCTTGGTGGCAACCTTGACTGTCTGGTGCAGCAACTCGCCGTTTTCGTCATGCCACGTGAAGGTGAGCTTTTCCGGGGTGGATTCGACCATGAGAAATCCCCCCGAACGCGGCGATTGGTAGTAGGGCTGCTTGATGAGCCCTTCGGCGTCAGTGGACTCCGGATCACCGGGCTTTCTGCCCAAGCGTGAGTTGGCATCGACGAGTGCCCCGCAGGAGAATTCCTCGATGCCAGTGGAATCGACCGAGTGATACTGCCAGTGTCGATCGCCACAGATGATGTAGAAATGTTTCTGATCGATTCCGGTCTCTTTGAGCCAGGAGAAAAACTCGTCCCGCTCGTGGCGGAATCCACCATGGTCGGCATGGTTGTCCGTCTTGCGAAGGTCGTCGGGACCAACGATGGGAGTAGGTGAAATGAGCAGTTTGTAGGTGGCGTCACTTTCGCTGAGCGTCTGCTTCAACCACGCCTTCTGTTTTTTGCCCCAGAGGCTCTTTTCGGGACCATCAGGCATGGCGTTGTCGCTGCGATACATCCGGCCCTCGGGTAGCCAGATCTGGAGATCCTTGCTGACTCGGTGGGTGCGGTAGGTCAGGGCGTCAGTATCTTCGGCGGGGGCGATGGGCAGTTGCTCCAGCATCATGCGGCGTCCCGTCTCGGAACTCGGCTCGTAGTCGCCGGAATTGTCACCATCGTCGATGCGATAATCGTGATCGTCGATCATCCAATAGGTCGGCACTTTGGCAAACAAGTCGTGGAAACGCGGCTGAACGAATTGCTCGTGCCACTTCTGGCGAAGCTCGGGAAGCGTTTGGGCTCGGGGATTGTCGGGGGTGTCGTAGTAGACGTTGTCACCCGTTCCCAC
>JAGROX010000083.1:15222-24595 GCA_020440025.1 Verrucomicrobiia bacterium | reverse complement strand
CAGATCCCAACTTACTAGCCCGCCAACATCACCGACTCGCTATTGGTATCTTTGGTCAACTCCGCGCCCGCAAAGCGAACCTGAGGCAAGTTGCGGGCGATCACCCCGAAGAGTTCGTCACTGCGGAAGGGTTTCGCGAGGAAGTCTGAGCAACCGGATTCAATCGCGGCACTTCGGCTTTGATCCAGTGCAAAAGCGGTCAGCGCCACGATGACGGGCAGCGGTCCGCCGTCGCCCGCGGTCTCGAAATCATCGGATTGGGTCGCTTCGGTGACAATGGCTCTCGTTGCCTCGCGGCCGGTCATCTTCGGCATCTGTTCGTCCATGAGGATGAGGTGTGGATGCCATTCCCGCCACATCTCGACGGCGACCTCGCCATTCACGGCTTCACGAAGCACGAATCCGGCTGGCTCCAGCAGCTTCCGCAGCAAGAGTCGATTGGGCAACTGATCTTCGGCAATCAGGATCCTCACTTCCGACTGATCAGCAGCGAGATTCCTCCGATTGATACTCGCGCCACCACTCCGACTCTTTCCGCCAGGCAGGGTGGCACCAATCGCCGGAGAGGTTTCGCCCCGAAGCTGCATGGCCTCTTCCACTCCGACGGAGACTTCGTCGCAGGCAATCGAGAGGCGGAAAGTCGTGCCCTCTCCAAGAACACTCTCGACTTTCACCTCACCGCCGAGCAATTCGACGAAGGCTTTGGCAATGGCCAGTCCGAGTCCCGTGCTATCGGCGGCTCCCTTCCCCGATTCTGCCTGAGAATATTGATCGAACAATTGATCGATCTCATTCTCGGCAATTCCGCAGCCAGTATCTCGCACTTCAAAGTGAATGCGCACAGGCCGCTTCCGAACGCCTGCATCATCCTTCACGTCTCCGGTCGCTTCGGCCCAAACCACCAGTTTGATGCTACCTTCCTCGGTAAATTTGATGGAATTGCCCAGCAGGTTGATCAGAACCTGGCGCACTTTGCCTTTATCAGTTTCCACAATATTGGGCAATGCCGTCAGCATCTCGAAAGGGAATTCCAGCCCCTTGGATCCTGCCCGCAGACTGAGCATTTTGTGCAGGGAACGCAGCATCCGCTCAAGATCGAAACGAGCGGGGTGAATCTCGATCTTCCCAGCCTCGATCTTCGCCAGATCGAGAACCCCGTTGATTACCTCGTGAAGATGCTCGCCACTGTTGTTGATGATGGCCATCACCTCCCGTTGCCGATCATTTAGCTCGGAGTCCTCGTTCATCACTTCGGAGAAGCCAAGAATGGCATTCAGCGGCGTGCGAAGCTCATGGGTCATCTTGGCGAGGAATTCACTCTTGGCCAGATTGGCGGATTCCGCGGTTCTACGAGCCTGATCCAAGACCTGCCGATGATTGCGCTCTTGTCGGGCGACTCGCCACTGCGCGATGGCCGTTCCCATCTGATTGGCCAGCACCTCCAGCATCTGAATCTCCGAAGCGGTCAGTCCCCCTTTCTTATCCAGTGGCAGTTGCAGAACGATGACGCCATTTGGCTCATCGAGAAATGAGGTCCGACGCAAAATGAGGCAATCTCCAGATGACCACTTTTCAAGAAGCGGATGAATTGCCCCCTCGGCATCGGCTATCTCGTTTCCGGAAACGATCCGAAGTTCGTGATTTCGAATCGTCTCGCGCAACGCGGCGTCGAGTTCCACGGTGACGGTTTCGATTTCATCGTTCCCTTCTGCCTCCCCGGATCGATAGCTTGCCAGGGATTGCAAAAGACACTCCGAATCATCGCTATCCAATCCCTGATCCTTTCCGGCGCAGGCGATGATGGAACACCGAGACGCCCCAAACTGCTCGGCCACAATCCGCAGTGCGTTGCGGAAAAGGGCGGCGGCATCGCGATTCTGCCCCAATTCCCTCCCCGCCTGCTCCAACAACAGGGCGTGCTGCAGCTGACGTGCCAGCTCGGCCTCCGCTTTGTCTCGCTGCTGCTCGGCGCGTTCGAGGAGATGGCGTTGATGCCAGACTCGGGCGCGCCCGACCCAGTTTGAAACGAGCCAAAGGAGGAGCGCCGTACCCATGGCGAAGAGGATTTTTGCCCACCAGGAACGATGCCAGGGCGGCTGAATCACCAGTGACAATCCGGCAGTTTCCTCGCTCCAGTTCTGACCATCATGCGAACTTTGCGCGATGAGCTGGTATCTCCCCGGATCCAAGCCCGTGTAGACAGCCCGGTCATCATTCCCCGCAATCGACCAAGAGAGATCCAGCCCCTCCAACCGAAAACGGAATATATTTCTTTCTCCTCCGACCAGATCGCGAGGTGCGAACCGGAATGAAAGACGATTTCTGGGATCAAACGGAAGCCTGAGTTCTGCGGTCTCCGAAATGGGTCGCTCCAAAATGCCTCCCTTGGTCGGGTGAATCGGTTCACCAGAGAGTGAAAGCCCAGCCACCACAGGCGCCTTTGGATTCGGCCGGGATGGCAATCGTCCGGGATGGATCACATTGAATCCACTGGCGCCACCGAACAGGAGCGCTCCATTGGCGAGACGAGTGATCGCACCCGGGTGGAAAGCGCCGCGCTGAAGGCCATCCACTTCACTGAACTGACGAACCTGCCGTGTCTTCGGGTCCAACCTCGCTACGCCGCGACCCGTGGCCAACCACACGAAACCATCCTGGTCTTCGATCAATCCGGTGATTCGATCATCAGGCAAGCCGCTTTGAACTCTATCAAAGTGACTGACAGTTCCGGTTAGCGGATCCAGCCGATTGAAACCATTGTTCACGGTCCCGATCCAAAGATAGCCGCGTGAATCGCCCATCAGGCTGATGATGGATTCCGAAGACAGCCGATCAGGTTGGGGGCTCAGATCCAAGTAGTGGGTCAACTGTCCCACTTTTCGATCCAACAGGAATAGCCCTTCCCAACTCGCCACCCAGGTGCGTCCCGCGCCATCTCGAGCAATAGCGGTGACATGACGACAGACCGGGGTTGAAGGCTCCCGATCTGCGGGGGTACTTTCGTCACGATCCAGATTCCTTTCGCGAACTTTGGGATTCGTGATCGCAGCGAGAAAACTGATCGAGGTTCCCGTCTCCATCATTCGGGCAACCCCGCCACCGAGGGTTCCTACCCAGAGGCTGCCGTCGCGATCTTGATGCAATACTGTCACCGAGTCATGAGGCAACCCGCCTGCCACTCCGGCGGTGTGAGTGAGGTGAGTCACTTCCCTTTTCGGATTCACACGATAGAGCCCCTCGCCGCGAGTTCCCAACCACAGCCCTTTGCTTTGATCCTCAAGAATCGCCTGGACAAACAGTGGCGTTCCCTCGCTCTTCGAGCCATTACCGCCCTCCAATGAACGAATGACGGGGACATCGTAGAGCCATCCCCGATCGGGGTGCCAATGGCTCAACCCCGCCTCGGTTCCAATCCAAGCCGATCCATCTGGTCGTTCACAAAGTCCCCACACCGCTTCACGGGCATAGTTGTCGATTTCTTTGCCGTCACTCGGCGGTTTCACTCGAACCAGAGCGAAGCCGAAGCGATTGAGATCGAGGCTATTGACCCCTGCCCCATCCGTCGCGATCCACAAGTTCCCCCCGCGATCTTCGAATAAAGCGGAGATCATATTCCCGGACAAACTGCCGTTGTCCAGCGGGTCATGGCGATACAATGCCGACCTTTGATTCTCTCGGTCCAATCTCGAGACCCCATGGGGACCCGCTACCCAGAGATGCCCCTGTCGATCACAATGAAGACTGGTAATGACACGACTCGGGATCTCCTCCTCCCTGACACCGACCCTCGACGCCCGAAGTGGCTGGGAATCGGGAGTGTTCAAAGAAAGCCGAAACAGTCCAGATCCATGAGTTCCCACCCAGAGAGCACCTCGGTGATCAATCGCCAAGGCGGTCACTGGATTCGGCGATTTCCAGACCCTGACAGGAACTTGGTTTTCTTTTCCGATCCGATACAAACCGCCATCCATCAGCCCCACCCAAACATCGCCAGAAGTATCGTGCTCAATCACCGCAACTCGGGTGGAGGATGAGCCTAAAAGAAAGGGAATCACCTCATCGGTAGCCTGATCCAATCGAAGCAATCCCTCGCCGGTTCCCACCCAGAGAAACCCCCGGCCGTCCGCTTTCATCGTCAGAATTTCCGAACCCTCCAGCCGCTCAGATCCCAAAAATCTTTTCGTCTCTCCCGTGGTGGGATCCACCACATTGAGCCCCGCATTAGACGTTCCCACCCAGAGTTGCCCCTCATGCCCCCATT
The DNA here is from genome assembly GCA_020440025.1 of Verrucomicrobiia bacterium. Taxonomy (GTDB): domain Bacteria; phylum Verrucomicrobiota; class Verrucomicrobiia; order Verrucomicrobiales; family DEV007; genus JAEUHH01. The sequence continues at coordinate 20,334 of JAGROX010000083.1, read as the reverse complement.
CCAGCGCCGAAATTCGATCACTACTGAGGGAATCTTCGGCGGATTTCGCATGATGCTGAATTCGCATCTCTGACCCATCGAAACGACAAAGGCCAGAGTCCGTTCCCAGCCAGATGCCTCCTTGTCGGTCCTGAGTCACACTGGTCACCGTGGCTGACGGCAAGCCTTCTGATGTCTCGATTCGCTGAAAACGAACGTGTTGTAAATCAGACAACCCCACACCGGTTTGTCCCATCGACACAACGGCAACCCCCAAATTAATGAGATTGATCACCCAAAAAGGATGAGGCTTGGGCGCTTGTTTCGTCGAAAACACCAAAATCAGGATACAATTACTCTTTTAATTATAATATTTATGGAAATAATATCAACGACAATCTAGTAAGCTTCCGAACTATCTTGCTGGCGCTCACTTGAGATCACCCAACCCAGTCACTTTCTTCGCCTGATTTCCCAAGATCCATGCGTTAAACTGCTGGCATGTTCTGGCTCTGGATCTCGCTAGCCGCCCTCGGCACCTTACTCGTTCTTCTCGCCCTCTGGGATGTGACTCAGAAGAAGCACGCCATTCTTCACAATTTCCCTCTGGTCGGGCACCTCCGCTATCTTCTTGAAGCAATCGGACCTGAGCTGAGGCAGTACATTGTCACGGACAATGATGAGGAGCGGCCTTTTTCCCGGGATCAACGTCGCTGGGTCTATGCGTCCTCCAAGAAAGCGAACAGCTACTTCGGTTTTGGCAGCGACAACGACATGGAGCTGTCTCCAAATTACCTGATCATCAAGCATGCCGCCTTTCCCATCAATCATCCTCACCCCGGAGAAGCCGGCTACGACCCCGAGTTTCGCCTTCCTTGCGCCAAAGTGATGGGCGAGCATCGAGGCCGAGCCAAAGCGTTTCGACCCGACTCACTCATCTACGTCTCGGGAATGAGCTTCGGTTCCCTAGGTTCCGCCGCGGTGGAAGCCCTCAATCGCGGTGCCAAGCTGGCAGGGGCCATGCAGAACACCGGAGAAGGTGGCCTATCCCGCCACCACCTTCACGGAGCTGATGTGATTCTTCAAATCGGCACCGCCTATTTTGGCGTTCGCGACGCCGAAGGGCGTTTCAGCTTCGAAAAATTGATCGAAACCGTCAATGCACACCCTGAGATCAAAGCGATTGAGATCAAGATGAGCCAGGGAGGAAAGCCTGGATTGGGCGGATTGCTGCCTGGAGCGAAGGTCACTCCCGAGATCGCGGAAGCCCGAGGAATCCCCGCTGGAGTCACCTGCGCCAGTCCCGCCGGGCATACCGAATTCGGTGACGCCGACAGTCTTCTTGATTTCATCGAAAAAATAGCCGCCGCGACCGGATTGCCAGTGGGAATCAAGTCCGCCGTGGGTGAACTGGCGTTCTGGTCCGATCTCGCTCATCTCTCGGCCACCACGGATCGAGCCCCGGATTTCATCGTCATCGACGGTGGTGAAGGAGGAACGGGCGCCGGACCGCTGGCCTATACCGATCACGTGGCCCTGCCCTTCAAGATCGGATTCAGCCGAGTGTATCGGGAATTTCTGAGGCACAATCTCACCGACAAGATCATCTTCGTCGGCTCCGGCAAGTTGGGATTTCCTGTCGATGCCCTTCTCGCCTTTGCCCTGGGATGCGATCTCATTGCGGTAGGCCGGGAAGCCATGCTCGCGATCGGCTGTATCCAAGCGCAGCGTTGTCACACCGGCCATTGCCCGGCCGGAATCGCGACGCATCATCCCTGGTTGATGAAGGGACTCGATCCCACGGAAAAGGCCGCCAGGCTGGCCAATTATCTGGTCGGATTTCGGATGGAGATCCTAAAGCTCACCCACTCGTGCGGAGTCGAACATCCCCATCTCATCACCCCCGATCACTTTGAGATTCTCGACAATCGATTCGGATCGGCGAGTCTGGAAACCGTTTTCGGCTACGAACAAGCCATTCCTCGACCCGACGATTCGGCCCGGAAGTCGATTCAAGATCTGATGGCCCCTCAGGTGGTCTCGTGACACTTCAGGCGATCCAATCATGAATCACTTTTCCGGCAACATCCGTGAGTCGGAAATCCCGTCCCTGAAACCGATAGGTCAACTTCAGGTGGTCCAATCCAAACTGGTGCAGCAAGGTGGCGTGTAGATCATTGATGTGAACCGGCTTGTCTGCCACGTTCCATCCGATCTCATCAGTCTCACCATAGGTCATGCCTCCTTTCATTCCACCTCCTGCCATCAGGGTGGTGAAACACATCGGATGATGATCGCGCCCGGTATTTACGTTACGGCCGTTTCGGTTTTCCCCCAGCGGTGTCCGCCCAAATTCGGAACCCCAGACAACCATGGTCGAATCGAGCAGACCGCGACGCTTCAAGTCTTTGATGAGAGCTGCGATCGGTTGATCCACTGCCCCGGCATTGTAGCCATGGTTCTTGTCCAATTCGGAATGCTGATCCCAACTCGCATGAACAATATTGATGAAACGCACCCCGCGCTCAACCATGCGGCGAGCCAGCAGACAGTTCCGCGCAAACATGTCGTAGGTCTGCAAGCCAGGAAGACTGCCGCGGAAACCGTCCCCTTCCGGCTCAGGTCTGCCCACACCATAAAGCTCCAGAGTCTCCTTTGATTCACCGGACAGATCGACCAACTCCGGAGCGGCCGTCTGCATTCGATTGGCCAGTTCGTAGTTGGCAATGCGGCTTGAGATCTCAGGATCGTGAACCTCCTGATAGCGCATTTGATTCAAATCCTTGAGCGCATCAAGTCCCGAACGTTGCAGTTCCGGCGGGAGCCCTTCCGGATTCTTCAAATTCAACACAGGCTCCCCCTGATTGCGAAAAAGGACGCCGGAATACTTGGAGGGGAGAAATCCCGACTGCCAGAGGGTGGACCCGCCCGAGGATCCACGACCCGCGGTAAGCACCACGTAGCCGGGAAGGTTTCGAGACGAGGATCCCAGTCCGTAATTGATCCACGATCCCATCGCCGGCATGCCGAACCGGGAAACGCCACATTGCATCAGCAACTGGCCGGGGTGGTGATTGAACTCACTACTATGGAGAGAACGCACCATCAATAAATCATCGGCACAGCTACCGAGATGAGGCAAAAGGTCAGAAAACTCCATCCCGCTCTGGCCGTGCTTCTTCCATTTTCTCGGCGAACCCATCAGGGTAGCGGTATCCGGCTGAATGAAAGCGAAGCGGGCGGTATCGAGAATCGACTTGGGCAATTTCTGCCCGTGCAGCTCGTTGAGTTTCGGTTTCGGGTCGAACAGATCCAAATGCGACGGCGCTCCCGCCATGAAAATGAAGATGCAGGCCTTGGCCTTGGCGTCATGATGTGGCTTCAGCCGATGAAACTCGTCCGCATCGGTTGCCGTTGCCGCATTCAGAAGCCCATCCTCGGCCAGCATCGATCCCAGAGCGATGCCCCCCAGCCCACTGGCTGAGGTGGTAAGAAACTCCCGCCGGGAGCGGGACAAATGTGATTCGAATGGACTCATAATCAACTCCGGGTCAAAAACTCATCAAGGTTCAGCACCACCCGAACCGTTGCTATCCAAGCGGCGGCTTCCGGTGCAGGGATGGCCTCAGGGGCATGACTTCCCAACAAGGCGGTGGCGTCCTGGGGATGTTCCCTATACCAGCCACGTGCCGTTTCCAACAAACTGGTCAGCCGGTCCGTCTCCGCATCGCTCGGCGAACGGGCCAAACTCAACTGAAAGGCATGAGCAATTCTGGCGGCATCATCACCTTCGGGAACCTCGGAAAGAATTCGCTTGGTCATCGCCTGGGACGCTTCGACAAATGTCTCGTTATTGAGGGTGATCAACGCGGCCAAGGGCGTATTGGAGCGCGTCCGCTGAACACAGGTGACGTTGGAGTCGGGACAATCAAAGGTTGTCAGATTCGGGTGAGGCGCGGTTCGTTTGAAATAGGTGTAGATCCCCCGCCGATAGCGATCTTCACCGGAACTCACGACCCATTTGAAGGCCGAGTTGTAGTTCACGTCAGCCACGCCAGCCGGGATGGGTGGGAACACACTGGGACCGCCCACCTTCGCTGACAGCAATCCCGCCGCCGACAAGGAAAGGTCGCGAACAATCTCGGCCTCGACCCGAAAGCGATTCTGGCGAGCCAACAGATGGTTCTTGGGATCGATATCGATCAACTCCGGTCGATGATCCGAACTCTGACGGTAGGTGTTCGAGGAAACGATGGTCTTGATCAGTTCCTTGCGTGACCACCCATTGCGAACGAATTCGGCCGCAATCCAATCGATCAATTCAGGATGAGTGGGCCTATCCCCCCTCACCCCAAAGTCATTGAGTGTACCGACAATGCCGTCGCCAAATAAGTTTGCCCATATCTCATTGGCCACGACTCGAGGGGGCAGCGGATTCTCACCGCTCACCAGCCATCGCGCGAGGTCCAGGCGATCGCCCTCCTCGCCTCGTTGCTTGATCGGGGGCAGTACCGACGGGGTTCCCGTAGTGACTTCATCCAGATGATCCTTGAACTCACCACGACGAAACACATGAGTCACTCGACGATCACCGCTACGCTCTTTGATCACCCGAACATCCATCTCCGGCTTGGCAGGAAGCTTTGTCTCGAAGGCTTTCACCTGAGCCAACAAAGGCGCCGTCTTCTCGTCGATCCGTTCGAAATGCGCCGCCAACGCCGCCTGTTCTTCGGCAGTTCGCTGATCCGCAGGCTTTTTCAGGGTATGACGCAGAGCTTCCGGAACCACCATTCGGGTGGGCGAAGTCAGTACCGAAACTCGGAACTTCCCGATGGTGTGTTGGCTTCCATAATTCTGCGCCAGTTCCAAGGTGAAGTCAGTGGGCTTGTCGATGGTCACCGGTTGGGCGAGGGCAAACACGGCCTCATGCGGTTTTTTCATCTGCGGAGAAATCGCCCATCCAGCCGCTTCTTTTCCGCCTTTGGCATCCCCGTCGATCGCTCCATTCACCCCGAAGTTTCCTTGGGAAAAATCCGCTTCGGCTTCCGAAAAGATCAGCGGATTGTAGGGGTATCCCTTGATCGAAAGCGTCAGCTCGTTGAGGACAAAATTGCCATGAGTCGCACGTCCGGG
>JAGROX010000083.1:0-15123 GCA_020440025.1 Verrucomicrobiia bacterium | reverse complement strand
GACACCAAGGTCGCCCCGGAATCATCCGTCTTGAAGACAACTCCTTTCGGCCCGGAAATTTTCGTCGTCTTGAGGGGAGCAAAGCTCGGTTTGGCCACCGCATCCCCCTCGGAGATCCAAGCCTGCGCGCGCGCTTCCCAATCCAGCATTCGATTGCCCAATTCCAATCGAGCAGCAGCGGATTGCTGACGTAGGCCCTCCAATTGTTCGCGATGTTTCGCCATGGCTTTGTCATATTCAGCCAAGGCCTCCTCGGATTTTGGAACCGTCGCGTTGGCTTCATCGCCATTGTTAAAAAAAGCGAAGAGCTGGTAGTACTCCGTATGAGTCAGCTCATCGTATTTGTGAGTATGGCAACGCGCACAGGTTAGCGTCAGTCCGAGCCAAGCGGCCCCCATGGTTTCCACCCGATCCATCACCGCAGCGACTCGCCATTGTTCCTTGTCGGTGCCGCCCTCGGTATTGGTGAGAGTCTGCCGATTGAAAGCGGTCGCCACCATTTGATCCGGCGTCGGCTTCTCCAGAAGATCGCCCGCGAACTGCTGAATCGTGAACTGATCGAATGGCAGATCGTCATTGATCGCATCGATCACCCAATCTCGATACCGCCACGCATCGGGACGATTGTTGTCTTTCTCATAGCCGTCACTATCGGCGAATCGTGCCTTGTCCAACCAATGACGCCCCCATCGCTCGCCGAAATGCACACTGTCCAGTAAGTCTTCGGTCAGCTTCTTTAAACCGCCCTCGTGATCTTCCGATAGCGCTTTCTCGTAAAGATCAATCTGCTCTGGGGACGGAGGCAGGCCCACCAGATCGTAGAAGAGCCGCCGAATCAGGGTAATGTCGTCTGCTTCCGGAGAAGGCTCGATCCCGTTCTTCTCCAATTTGGCGAGTACGAAGGCATCGATGGGATTTTTCACCCACTTGCCAGCCTTCACCGCAGGCGATTCGGGCTGAGTCAGTGAGGCAAAGGCCCAATGCTTCGGCCAGTTGGCTCCTTCCGCAATCCATTGGCGCAATTTCGCTTTCTCTTCAGCCGTCAACGGCTCCGCATCATCAGGCGGCGGCATGATCTCATCCGGATCCGTTGAATGAATGCGATCAATCAACGCGCTTTCCTCCGGTTTTCCGGGGAGAATGCCGATCATCCCCGAGTCCAATTCTTTGGAGGCAAAGTCGATGCCGGTCAGGCGCAGCCCACCCTTTTCGTCATCTGGCCCATGACAAAGTAGACATTTCTCCGCCAGGATCGGGCGAATCTCGTGTTCGAAATCGATCTCGGCAGAGGCAGTGATCGCGCCAGCTCCAGAGAGAGCCATGGTCACGACGAAACAGGCAGGGAATCTCATCATTACTGGAGAAAGTCTCTTCGGATTGACCACCAAGGTCAATAGCGTGAGTAAGTCCTCAAACGCGTTCTTGATGAAACGGAGCGGCGACGCCTATGCTCGACTCGTGAAACTTCGCTCTTTCCTCGCCCTTTTCTTCGTCCTCATGGCCGCCATCACTCAGGCCGCCGAAAAGCCCAACATCCTCCTTATCGTTTCCGATGATCAGGGCTACCACGATCTCGGGGCCATCAATGATGAGATCATCACCCCAAACCTCGACCGCATCGCCCGGGAAGGCACCCGACTGACCAATTTCTACGTGGCCTGGCCTGCCTGCACCCCGTCACGCGGGGCACTCCTCACCGGGCGATATCCCCAGCGAAATGGGATCTACGACATGATTCGGAACGAAGCGCCGGACTACGGCTATCAATATGATCCCGAGGAATACGCCGTCAGCTGGGAGCGCATCGGCGGGATGGACACCCGCGAAGTTCTCATTCCTCAGATGCTCAAATCCGTCGGCTACCGCAGCGGCATCTTTGGCAAATGGGATCTCGGCATCCATCGCCGCTTTCTCCCGACGTCCCGTGGATTCGATGACTTCTATGGTCTCGTGAATACCGGCATCGATTACTTCACTCACGAGCGATACGGCGTGCCCAGCATGTTTCGAAACGATGCACTCACCGAAGAGGACAAGGGCACCTATTGCACCACGCTCTTCGAGCGGGAAGCTCTGCGATTCCTTGAAGGTCATGCCGGCAAGGATCCGTTTTTCCTCTACGTCCCTTTCAATGCCCCCCATAGTTCGTCCTCCCTCGACCCGAAGATCCGCGGAACGGTGCAGGCACCACCGGAATTTGAAGCCATGTATCCCCCGGTCGAAACCGAGTTCCAGAAAGGGAAAAAGTACAACAAAGAAGCCAGCGTTCCGACCAAAGAAAAGCGGTATCGCGACTACCGCGCCGCGGTCACCTGCATGGACGCCTCCATTGGAAAAATGCTCGACGTCCTCGATCAAAAAGGCATCGCTGACAACACCATCGTCATCTTTTTCAGCGACAATGGCGGCAGTGGCGGGGCCAAAAACGATCCCCTCCGCGGTCACAAATCCCAGACCTGGGAGGGCGGAATCCGCGTGCTCAGCATGGTGCGTTGGCCGGGTGGCGGGATTCCGGCAGGAATCGAAAACGATGCTCTTCTCAGCAGCCTGGAACTGTTTCCCAGTCTCGCATCCGCCACCGGCGCCACCTTGCCCGAGGGTGTCGTTCTCGATGGATACGACTGGTGGTCGACCTTGCGAGGCGAAACCGAGAGCCCTCGCAAGGAAATGTTCTGGAAGCGCAGGGATCAACGCGCCGCCCGAGTTGGTGATTGGAAATGGGTCGACATGGGAGCCGGGGCAGGTGGCCTTTTCGATCTGTCTCAGGACATCGGAGAAACGAACGATCTCTCCAAGGAGAAACCCGACATCCTGAAAATGGTGAAGGACAAATACAATGCCTGGTATCAGGAAACCATGATCGACGCCGAACCGCGTGGACCATTTAAGGATTATTGAACGCTCCTTTCTCCAACGAGGATCACGGCACCTCCGTCCGATTCTTCAAGCTGTCCAATTCCTTCCTGAGCTCTTCAATGATCAGTGCCTGACTGCGCACCAATTCTTCGAGTGAGACTCCGTCTTTTTGCTTCAGCTCCTCCAGGCGAACGACAGCACCGAGATTGCCCCGACTGATCGCTTCGCGGCGCAGCAATTCGAACTCGAGTTTCTCTGCCCGATCCGAATCACCCCGGTTTCGGTAATAGCGAATGTTGTGTCGGAGGGTTTCCAAGGCGGCGCGGTCATCGAGGAGCCCGCCTTGGATTTTTTCGATCAGGCAGTTCCGCGCCTCCAATCGCACTCGGTATATCGGCATGTCATAGGCGTATCCAGAGGAAGATCGTGAGGGGGGAAACACGGTCGGCAGCTGACTCAACCAGTATCGTTTCACGTCATCCGGACTCACGGAACGAAACATGTTGGGTAGGGAGGGCAAACAACTCGCCCGAAACTCGGGAGGAATCTCCCCATGATCATGCGCATGTTCCTGCCCCATGGCTTCCCGGGACAGAATTGCGGTGAGAAACACGCCGAAAGTACCGGCCAATTGAAATGAGAATCGTAATCTCCGCGCCCGAGTCATGGCGAATCAGACGATTCACCACCACTGCTCAGTCAAAAAAACGCCCTTCTCTTCTTTCACTCAGCGATACCACTGACCTCTCGCTTGAGCGACGAGCCCATCGGGAAACAATGCTGATGACATTCCCGATTCTGCCGCTTTCGGCGCCTGATAGGTGGGCAGCGCGCTCATCTCCACCTGCACCAGTTCGGCGAAGTCCTTCTCAATGTTGTGGACCTTCAATGCTCCGTCCGGCATTCGGATCAATGACTCCCGACTCGCCTCCGTGATCTCATCGATGAAGGCCTTCTGTTTTGCCAGCGCCGCCACGACTTTCTCCGAACTTTGATCGAGGAGATCCTGCAACTGCCACTGCGCCCGCACCAGGTACTGGTAGGACGTTTCGTAGTCGAGACGATATCGGCTCTTGGCACCGATTCGGGAAGTCTCGATCACATCCTCGTAATTCATCGCCAGATCATGCTCGCCCGCGTTCATCGACTCGGCCGCGTGTTGAATCCGTTCCTTCAAATCGTTCCGTCGATAGTTCACCAACCGGGGCTCGAATCCCGGAAAATCCGTGGCCAGTCCTTCGAACTGCTCCAGCGCGGCATTGTAGTTCGCCATCGCCAGCGGCCAGATCTCCTGCTCCGCCAACTCGTGCCCGGTCTGCACCAGCACAAAGGCATGGAGCCAGCGGTCATCGGGATTGTCCGCTCCCGACGCCGACGAAGCCAGCGCTAGCGCGGCACCACAGGCAAGCAATGAGGCGGTATGTGTGGAAAAGGACATCAATTGGACAGGACTAACTGCGAAAACCTAAGCGAAAACTCCCACCTTCACAAGTTTCCGCCCCCTTCTCTCGATTCATCCCTCCGATCTCAGCTCCGCGAGCATTTCCGCCAACCGAGTCCGTATCTTGGACTCCGCAGCTTCCTCAAGAAAACTCGATCGCGCCGGCCAGGTTTCGTAGCCCCCCCAATCAAACTGGGGCTCCGGCGGCAGATACCCGAAGTATCCGTTGGCCAGCTCGATGGTGAACGTCGCTCCCGAAAAGGGACTGTCGGCCTTGATCTTCAACCCGGTTTCGGCAAAAACCTCGCAGGGAACCTGCGCGATCGCCAAATCTCCGATCCGAAATACCTGGAGCGGGATCTTCACCCTGTCGGGATAGCTCGCGAGGAATTTCGTTTCCCGTGCGTAGATCTGACCACGGGACAGGCGCTTTCCTTCTTCCACCTCCATCGGCATCTGCTCGGCCCAGGCCAGGCGCTTGGCATCGGGCTTACGCACGCCCAATTCCAGCTCCCCTGAACTCGCCGCCAAGGTGATGCCCTCATCCCGATACTCCAGCGATTGTGCGAGAGCCGCCGCCTGATTGGCGAGTTCCGTGCCCACCTGCGTCATTCGTTCATAGTGAGAAAACTTCGCGGGCGGCTGAGACAGATCATTCGCGTTCACATCGCCACTGGTTCCATTGGCCATCATCCCGACGAAGGGCGGGGAGACGCCTCCCGCTCCGAGCTCTTGTTTCAGTTGTTCAGCAAACACCCCGTAATAATCCGCGCTGATCGTCCCGCCGGGCACTCCGCCGATGTAGTGAAGACCGTAGGCCGACAACAGGGCCAGCGGCACTCCCTCCTCGTTTTGGATGGACACCACAAATACCTCGGTATCGACAGGACCGGCCGGCTTTTCCAAGCCGTCACGCCCCGGATTCATCTTCACGATCTCGCCCTTCTCCCCAAAAGGATTCACATTCATCGCCCGGAAGTTTTCCTCCACCAGCCAGCGTCGATTGTGAACGAAACGCGGTTCCTCAAAGCTGCCCCAGGCAATCTTCGCGGGTGCCATCCGATTGACCGCCCGCCGAACCCCATCGGCGATTCGCGAGGCGAGAAAATCCAGATACTCACGATGCAGTTCGTCATCGACCAGATCCACCACCGCCCGAGGCGTCGAATGCGTGTGGGTTGCCGAGAGACACACCTGGCCCGGAGGAATCCCCGTATGCTTTTCGATTTCCACCTTCGCCCGATCCAACACTTCCCGACTCACCATCGTGTTGTCCACCACGACGAAGGCCAGTTTGGTTTTTCCATCGCCCAGCACCAGGCAACGCGCAAAAAGTTCGTCATGCACATCCTTGGCAGGGCCGATCTGCATGATCAGCCCGTCGAGCGGCACTCCCATTTTTGGGGTGATGTTGGAGGTCGCCGCCCCTGCCTGAAGCGTACCCCCTGAAGCGTCCGTAGCCATGCCCAGGACCATCCCGCCGACCAGAAGGAGAAATTGCCACTTCATCATCGGCTCATCCTTTCATTTTCGCATCATCGTCACAATGGCGTTTCCTGGCGCGAACGAGGTGCTCATGCAAGCGCCCGACTCGGACTGCATCTGATTTTCTGGAAATCACTTTCTTGGAGTACGGTTCTCGGTGCCGTGTCGCAGACGATTGAGATTCCTGGACGAACCTATCGCACCACCTGAACGTGCGGATCTTTCCCCCGGCCACCGCTTGCTGATGTTCGATACCGGAGACGAAGCCGCCGCCGTCTGAGCGAACCCAAGCACTTCGAGCAATGTCATCATCCCCTTCCGCCCCATATCCGGCAGTCGACGACGATTCTTCGTAGCCTGGAGTTTCACTCCGTGCCCGTCTGGTGGGATTCCATCCCGCTCCCAGTAGCCAGGAATTCATGGTAAGTCACCCGCCCCACCATTCACTGAGGAGGCATTGCCAGACCTGACCACGATGGTCAAAATCTGTCGTCTTCCCTCTATTCAACAACCATCGGCAGACTCAAAAGAAGGTAGGGCTGCCACTCCCTTGGCCGCCGCCCCCTTCCTACGCCCAGCATGGGCGGAAACCAAAAGGGATTCCAGGGCCCCTCGATTGACGAAGGACAAACCTCGCGGCTCACCGTCGGATCGTGACCTTCTGAAAACAAACCAACCAACAGACGGAAGGCGGCTGCCAAACTTCTCGCGTTTGTCGGATTTTGTTGCCTAACCCGAATCGGCAGTTTCTTTGTCAGATTTTGTTGACTGACCCGATTCGGCAGATTGCGGAAAGTCATCTACCGCTCCAAGCGCAGCTGGCACACCAAGAAAAACTTCCAAATTTTCGAGGTGACCGACTTCCTCGCTACCGCCGTCGAGCATATCCCGCCGAAGGGACAGCAAACCGTGAGATACTACGGTCTCTACTCGAACAAGCGCCGCGGCATGGACGCCCGGGCGGGGCGGCATCGCCCGACGATGCGGGAGGCGGCGGCACCGAAACCGGCGGGAACTGCCTCCGAAACCCTCTTCGTTATCCCACCACCGGAGCCGGAGAGCCGTCGCGCGCTACGCCCTCTCTGGCGCGATCTGATTCAGAAAATCTGGGGTGAGGATCCGATGATCTGCCCCTGCTGCAAGGGAACGATGACCGCCTCCGGAACGATGATCCGGCGGGAGGATGTTCAATTCTTTCTCCATCTGCACAGACTCTGGGAATGGGAGCGAAGCGGACATAGACTGCCGTCAGGCAGCCCGGAGGGTGGAACGCAAGCGACATCAACGGGTTCCTGCTCTCCCACCGCCGCCTCGTCCTCCTTTCGACATCGAGACGATGGAGCCGCTCGACGTGCCGCCACAATGGGGGTGGAGCGATGAGATCGAGTCGCCGCCCGAGGATTGGTGGCGGGGCCTTGGCGATTCCGAATGGCAGGCGCCCGAACTCCCGCTTGACGATGGGCAAGTCCTGGTTCTCGACGCCGACGACCCGTTTCCCGCAGACGATTGGCCCGTCTACCGGACGGACTGAACCCAGGCCGAACTCACACGAGGAAGATCACCCGCCGATTTGACAAACCCAATCCGGCCGGGGCCGCATCGATGTGCCCGCGTGTCGCGAAATCACGGCAGGATCTGCCACAGGGTCGTCTGAGAACTCGGCAAATCCTTGACCGCAGGGAAAATTTGCGTTCAAATCCTCCCAGATGAGGCTCTTTCACCCCTTCCTCCCCCTGCACCCCCTCCTACCCGGGGCAAGAGGGCCTTCACGAACATGTTCCGGTCCACGTCGTCGAATACGATCAGCTCCCTGCGATCACCCCGGCCACAACATGGTAAATGGCTCCTTCGTATTCCGCTCGCGGTGCTCTTGGCATTTGGGGATGGTAGACGGGAGAATTCCATTCTGTCAAGATTTGTCAAATGCCCCCTTTTAACGCTGATGACCCGTTTTAACGCTGCTTGGCAACGAAGTGCAGCAGCCTCTCGAAGGTCATCTTCTGTACCGGCTGCGGCGTGGCGCCGTCGACTTGCCGACCGACATAATACCACTTGGCGTGGGCGTCGATGCCGAGCTTGATTGATTCACAGGTTTCGGTAGAATCGGATATTCTTTTGGCATTCATCGCTTGTTAGTTTGGCGGATTTCACCCCTCCGCCTGACAACCCCATGCCATCTAGCAGTAAGAGTAGTATCAGTTAATTATGGATCAGGAGGCTTACATCAAAATTCTGGAAAAACAGATTCGCGCGCAAACGGCTGAGCGTATAAAGATGGGGCTTGGGCCGCACATTTCTGAGATCGAGGCTAGAAAGCAGTTGGAAAAGGTCGAGCAAGAAGTGAAGGAGAACCAAGGTCTTGATGGACACGGGACTGTGCTTGATGAATTGAAGAATGAGGAACGGGAAAAATTGGTGGAACAGGTCGCGGACATGACAGAAGATCTCACTGGGGCGGCGCGGAATCTTGAGGAGAAATCTCGGGCACAGTATTCTCAGGGTGGCGAGCAAGCTGTTTTGCAAAACGAAACCCGCGCGTCATCAACCAACCAAGACATCACTAACCCGGCGCGTGATTTTTCGATGTCAGGAGTAGGTTTGGCGGCAGCAGTCGCAATCGGCGGGGCTCTGGCCTGGAAACAGGGCGCGGCGCTTCACGAAAAGTTTTTTGGGAAGGATAAGCCAAAAGCGGACAAGGAGGGATCCGATCAGACTCAAAAGGAGCAGCCTCGAAAGATACGGGCGGCCCAGAAGCTCAAGGAGCTTGAGGACAGGCAACTGAAGATGAAGCAGTCGAAGAAGCCGAAACTCTGAATTGAGTAGATTCCTGCAATTGAGGCCCCTACGTGTTTATGTAAGTTAAAGGCCAGAATCTCCTATATTTGGGTTCTTCAAGGCGTGGAAGTCGGTGGCAAACGCAAGAACACCAGCATGAAATCGAAGAACGAAAACGACCATTATCTCTGGGGATGCGAATTTCTCGATGAAGAGGAAGCCAGCCTTCATTTTCTGGCCCTTGGATCGACCGGTTCCGGTAAAACGATCAACATTCTTCTTTTGCTCAAAACCGTGGTGGCTCGAATGCTCGTGCCTAGGAGCGGTGTAAGGTGTCTCATCTACGATTCAAAAACCGACCTGCTCTCGAGAATTAGAGGAATAGGGATTGCAGAAAGAGACATCTTTGTTATGAACCCTTTTGATGAGCGTCGCTGTTCGTGGGACATGGCGAAGGACATTACCACTCCAGGGCATGCGGACGACATGGCGGCGATTCTGGCTCCTTCTGAGAAGGGAGCGAACAATCCCTATTTCTCTGAGACGGCTCAGGAATTGCTCGCCGGAATCATCACTGCGTTGCAACAGAATGTTCCCGGGCAGTGGACACTCCGAGATCTGGTGATTGCGGCAAGAGACTCGGAGCGAATCAAAGCGATTCTGGCAAGCAGTCGATACACCGAAGATCTTCTCAGTCATTTTCGCGTTGAGGAAACATCAGAGAACGTCTGTTCGACTTTGGCGACAAAACTCGGAAAATTTTCAAGTATTGCCGCCTCTTGGGAAGGAGCGGAGCGACAATTTACGATTCAGGAGTGGATTACGAGTCAGACAGCAATCGTGCTGGGCAACAGCCCCAAGGCCAAAAAGCCAATTCGGTCGCTCAACCAACTTCTTTTCTCCTCGATTGCAAAAGCCGTAATCGATCTGCCAGGACAAGATAAAGCCAAGCATTGGTTTTTCCTCGATGAGCTGCGGGAGCTCGGAGCGCTCGATATGCTTGGCGACATGATGACCGTGGGGAGAAGTAAAGGAGCCTCAATGGTTCTCGGCTTTCAGGATATCAACGGGATCCAAGCTGAGTATGGCAAGGAGCGTGCCCTTGAACTTGTTGGGCAGACGGGAAATTTTGCATTGCTTCGCATCAATGGAACTCAACCAGATACTCAGAAGTGGGCCTCGCAAGTGGCCGGTCAGCTCCGCTTTCAAGAAACGAAGCGGACGACGAGCGAAAACACCTCGCGAGATGGCACGACTAGCGGGGTGAGCAGCAGCCGCGAAGTGAAAACGGAAGATATCTTTATCCCGTCCTACTTTTCTCAGAGCATCCCCAGGACTTGCTTTGAGAACGGTATGCTTGGAGTGTTTTACTCGAAATCGCAGCTCTACGAGCAAGAGTATTCGGGGGAGATTCTATTCACCAATAAGGGAACCGCTAATCAAGTGCCGGTTTCAGACCCAAATTTTCCCGATCATATTCCCTTTGATTCGGGACTACTTGAACCATGGGGCAAGAAAGATTTGAAGCGATTGAAGATCGACGGCATTATTCATTCCGGGAAGTGGGAAACTGCGGACGAATTGTAATGATTGGTTTGCTAGATAGGGCTTCGGAATCAAAATAAGCAAATGAACCGCGTGGAATACTGGGAGAGTTTTAGGAGCGAGGCGATGGGCGCCTATTCGCAAATACCTACTGATGGGTCCGCCACTTTAGAGGAGGTAGTGACTGTTTTTGACTCTGTTCCTGATATTCCCCGACAAATTTCTGATTTTCAGCTTACGGGAAAAGAGATCATCATTGAAGCGGACAATCCGAAAGCGATGAAACCCCTCATCATTGCGCGTTTTATCGCAGGGGTTAGACATCATCTGGGAATGCCAACCCAGCCGTTTAAGGAAGCCCACTACATGACCCTTTTTAGTGACGGGACTCCTGTAATATTTGTCGAGGAAGATCATGGAACGGAACGGGCGAGATTCCAGTTTTGGTTGGATTTCAGCATCCGAAGTAAATCTCTGATCATCTATCCGCACGCCGGTTTGTATCACGAGAGGCTTCAGAATAGATTTCTAGTTCCTAAGGGGATCGCCACGGTCGTAGGAACACTCGTATTTTTCCCCCTGCCATTCATCCTTTTGGGCGTTCGAGCTTTGCGAAACATTTGGAGAAAGCTGGGGCTTAGTTCAATTCCTTGGGTCTCTCCGCGAGATGTCAGCCACTATAATCCAATGAATCTCGGCCAGGGGTGCTTTCTGAAAGAGACCTATGCGAGGCGCTGGATGAACGAGTCTGCTAACGAGATAATGCGGGCTCTTCGCGAAGTTGACGACAACCCAATAATGAGCCGACATGTTGAGCGGCGATCCTCGCCGTCTGGTAGCTCGCCGGTTGCAGACGAAGAATTTTTCTAATTGGTAATGCGGAGCAATCTACCTGTCGAAATAGTGATGGCGAGTCTTGTCGTCGTAATTGGGGGCTCGCTGTCCTTCAATGCAGCGAAAACCGCTCTCGCTTACGATAAGTTTTATCGGGAGGAGGGAGAATCGCTGGAATCTGTCAGCCGCAGAACAGGTGTTCCTGCGAACGAACTCGTGAGGTTCGGAGAGGTTTACTTGCCTCTTTCATATGAATCCGATTCGCCAAATAGGGTCAAAGATCTAATTCAAGCGGAACTCCAAGCGGTTCTAGCTACCAAGGCTAGTGAAGGCGCGCGAGAAATAGGGACGGTGAAAGAAGAAATTGCTCGGGGGGTGCAGCAGATTCGATCTCCGGAATCGCCCGAAATGTTCCGGGGTACGATCAAAACAGTCGTTCATTTGGAAGAGGTGGATAGAATCCTGATCCCGAAAGATCTTTCCGATTTTGTTGCTAATGATCTTCTGATGGCGGCAACGAGGCCAAGGGGGCTTTCGAGTTTCTGGCAACAAATGGTCAACATAATAGAAGACGGAAAGGCTATCAATTATGAAGAGAATGTCAGCGTTGGCGGCATTGCTCCTAACGGCGTTGAAAACGTTCTCCTTCTCTCAACAATTCAAAACAGCCGCGATCCTTCCGAGAACAGGGGCGCCCGACCCGCTTATCTTATCCGGGTAGAATATGAGAAATCGCTTTCGAGCGTTTTGTTGCGACTCATATCCAAAAAATATGTAGCCCCAGGCGTTTTTGATTTTGAGCCGATTTCTGTTCGATCTAGCAAAATAGAGGAAATGGGAGTGGTTGTCACGATAGAGGGAGTTCAGTTTTTGTTTCTGAAAGAACGCTGGAATCTCTTCTTAGAAGATCCGGCCATTTCACGTCAGATTTTTTCCATTAAGGTGCATGAGCGGATTCAGATATCCCTCTCTGTAGATTCGGATGTCGATGATGAGTTCCGACAGTTTTTTGAAGAGGTATTTCTGGCGGAAGAGTCCCTAGAAACCCAGTTGGATGCCGATAAATACTTCAAAGCTTTCGATTTTTTAGGAGAATATCATGCCGTGGTAAGGCAGCAGTTTGTCACTGATTTGACGGAATCGAGTGAACTGTGGAACAAGAGATGTGAACTTGCCGATTTTATTAGAAGCCACCCGAAGTTTTGGCAGTACAATTTTTCGGACACTCCAGGATCAAAGCGTCCGCGGGTGGAGATTCGATCGAAATCTGAGGGCGTCTATTATCGGGACTCATATTCTTACGGAGCACTTCATGCTTGGGAGAATTCAAAACTCAACAAAATAAAGGAAGCGGGATCTGGACATTCTTTTGATAAAGCGGATTTCTACTCTCCTGAAACCGCGGACCTCGTGACGATTGCGAGGGGGGGGGGCACGAACCGGAGGGCAAGGTCCCCATTGCTAAGATCGTTTGGGATAAGCCGTTGGTTCCGGGAAATCCACGAGGAAAAGGGGAGTGTGAGATACTTTTCATTGATGACAGATGGAAGTTCGTCATCTCTCACTAGAATTCAGTTGGAGCTGGATGAAGCCGGTTGGGATTTCTTCTGGCAGTGAGTAATTTCAGAATGACCATTCGAGAAAATAGCGAGATGAAATCAAATTTGCCGATTGAATTGACGATGGCGGTGGCCTGCGTTGCTGTGTTCTTCGCCGTGCCTCCGACGACGGATCCTGACGGGACCGTGGTTAGCCCTTTGGGCAGCCCTCTAATAGCGATTGTGAACTACCGTCGAGTGCTAGAAAAAGAAAAACGGGAAGCTGCCTTCAAAAGTTCGTCGGTTGAAAGCGCGGCAGAAATTCTGGAGAAAGATTCCGAGCAGTTGTTAAAAGTCGGAAGATACTTTGTCATTTTAGATTTCCCGGAGCGCACTACTCCGCATGAGAAAAAGATAGTACGAGATTTCTACGAGGGGGAGATCGCAAAATCTAATTTGAATCCTGCAAATCGCGACAAAGCCGCCTCGGAGATAGATAGTTTTGTTCACGATCTCACTCCTGTGCAATCGGGAGAGAGCTACGGTTATTCAATAACACGGGAAGGTATTCGCAGTATTTCGATTCCGGCCCAAGTTGTGGAATGGATAACAGGGTTTAGCGACGAAGATGCGGCTAGGGCTGCCTTGGAGAAGTTTTGGCGGGATGCGCAAAAGTCCTTCGGCGATAGCCATATTTCCGCTTCATCATCTCTGCCCGGAATAGCTGTCGTAGGCTTTCTTTGGAAGCGTGAATTAGAAGGAGAAACAAATGAGGTTTTAGTTCTCTCAACCGAAGCACCTTCCGCCAATCCCGGTAGAAACGGCGGCGTATGGCCCGCACATGTTAGAAATGGAGCTGCGTGGCGAAGATTCGTTACGATCGCCCGTTCCTTCCAGAGCAAGAGCCTGAAGTTCGAGCAACATGCGGCATTTCGGCCGATCAGGGTTCTAGAAGGCGACGGTGAATCCTATCCGGGAGCATACGCCGAAGTTGAAAATTTGGAATTTGTTCAAGTCAGAGGAAGGTGGAGACTGTTGGTGGAAAGTGACGCCCTTCAAGAATTGATCTTCATCAAGAAGGGTGGCCGCCCCTTTCCTTTGATTGTTCCGGAAAATAAAGTCGAAAAGTTTAAGGAATTACTTAGCGAGCTGCGTGACTTGTCGGGATTGATATCAAATTCCGCGTATTTCGAAACTTTTTCTTCCTTCGGAAAAGAATACTTGGTCGTGAAGGACGCTTTCTATGAAGATGCCTCACGAGCCATCATGCTGAAAAACGAGAGCGAAGCGACCGCAAAGACGCTGGGTTCCAAACGTCACACGGAATTGAGCGTGATTTCCTCGATTCAG
Source organism: Verrucomicrobiia bacterium (assembly GCA_020440025.1). Classification (GTDB taxonomy): domain Bacteria; phylum Verrucomicrobiota; class Verrucomicrobiia; order Verrucomicrobiales; family DEV007; genus JAEUHH01. Next base: position 1,299 of record JAGROX010000083.1, on the reverse strand, counting down.
AAGGAAGGCTATGGACATCCCTATGTTTATCTCGAAAAGAAGCCTGTCTTCGGGCTGGTTGGCAGTCGCGGTTTTGGTCCAGATCGCTATCTGGATGCTGCAAATGCCATGAATGAAATTCGCGAAGAGGGGAGAGGTTTTCGGGTAGAGCCGTATAACTATTTCAATCCCGATAAGATCACCATTGTCATGGGTGACGAGAGGACTGTTCCGGTCGCTCGCGTAAGTTGGGAGCGTAAAAATCCTTCCGGGGAAGGGGGCAACCGCGGCGGATGCAACATCGTGTTTATCGATGACAGGTGGATAGTGGTGCTTCCCGCCAACGTTTTTTTTGATTCCAAGGGAGATCTTCAGTAGTGCGTAAAAATGCCACCCCATAAGGTTGTGGGGAAACGGACGAAATGACTGACTGCTCGTGAGAATTGAACAAAGAAAAGTTGCCTTAGCTCGAAGTTTCTGGTTCCCTGAACCTTCTTGGAGAAGCCTCTTTAATACCTGATATTTGACGTCCATGACTACCAACCGATTTCCTTACCAAATTTTGCTAATCTTCTGCGTTGCGGCTTTTCATCCAAGAGTCGCCGCTGGAATCGAACTTTTGGAGTTCAGCGAAATCGCCGCGATTGAGGAAAATCTAAAGGGAATCGATTCGAGCATTAAAAATGACGAGGGGGATTCGATTGCTCCAGCGATAGCCGGAGACTTAAGAGCGATCAAAGAGCGATATTCTGCTGAAAGGAAGGACATACTAAGTGAAAGCGATCCTAGGGAAGCTTCGGCAGCTGCCGGAAGTTTGCTTGGCGAAATTGCCTCTGCGATAACCCAGATCAAGTTACAGAGCGATTCTGTCGAGCAGCAGGAGGCTCTTGCAGAAGGAGATGCCAAAAGCGAACTCTCGCGTCTTAGAAAAACTTCTGATGAAGCGATTATTGTTTTGTTAGTCCACCTTAGGGAGATTTCTCAGATTCCCAACGTTTTTGATCACGTCGAAGAAAATAAGAAGTTTGAAATCAATGCGATCTTCCGGACTTTAGGGGAGAGAGAGAGTGCTCCCATGCCAGGGAAAGCGAAGGTGACGGCTGCCCCTCCAAGCAATGAGGAGAGGACTTGGAAAAGTCGCGGGAAAGAGGTCACGGGCTCATTTGTAAAATTCAACGGCGATAGCGAAGTCGATCTGAGAGTAAACGGCCGACTTTTCACGATTCCGATCAACGTTCTCTCCCAAGAAGACCGAGATTTTCTTGGGAAATGAATTTTGATTTTTACCTCTTCGTTTCATTAGACCCATTGCCAAAATGA
>JAGROX010000417.1 GCA_020440025.1 Verrucomicrobiia bacterium | reverse complement strand
AGTTCGCGTGGTAGTAGAGCGCCCGTAGGGCTGCTGCCCGCAGTTCGTGACGCGGCGATTTCATCAGGCTTTCGACCAGCGAAAGATCGAAGTGATTCATGGCCTGCATCGCCCACAGTTGGCGAAGTTGGTGAGTCCCCGGGTCTTCGACATTGTTGCCAGCCTTGGAGGCACCCAGCACCGGGCCGACATCTTCGAACTTTCTGGTTCGCAGTTCCACCATCGCCTTCTCCCGAGTCCAGCCTTCGGGAGCATTGAGCATCTCCACCAGCTCCTCGACGGGAGCTCCCACGATCTTCGGTTTCTCCACCAGGTCTCTACCTTCAAAGGTGATCCGCCAGATGCGTCCATGATCGTGATCGCGGCGAGGGTCACGGAAATCGACTTCGCCATGTTGAATGATGGGATTGTACCAGTCTGCGATATAGATGGCGCCGTCGGGGCCCATCTTCACATCGATGGGACGAAACGCCCGGTGACTGGAGCTGACCAGATCCTCGATCTGAGTAGAGGTGTATGCAGCGGTGCCGTTGTCGCTGAGTTGGAAACGATTGATCCGATGGCCGCGAAAGTCGGGAGCCATCAAGGTGCCCAACCAGGCCTCGGGCACATGACGACCGGTGGCGACCTCCAGTCCGCAGTGTTTCGGTTGGCCCGGATTCAGCCCTGAAAGGGTTCGACTCGCACCCGGGGACGTTTTGTAAACTCCACGCGGAAAGACAAAGTTGATCCCTTCCCCGCCAGCGCCATCGGTCATGAAGCTCTGTCCCCACTCATCAAAAGCGTGGCCCCAGGGATTGACCAAGCCGAGCATGAACGGCTCCAGCTCCCGGGTCTCGGAACGGAAATGCCACATCCCCCCGCCGAGCATGCGGCGCACGCCATAGGGCGTCTCCACATGACTGTGAATGTAGATGGATTGGTTGAACCAGATCATCCCTTCCGGTCCCCAGCGCAGGGTGTGCACCAGATGATGCGTATCCTCGGTGCCAAAGCCCGACAGCACCACAGTGCGGCGATCGGCTTTCCCGTCGTCATTGGTGTCTTCCAAAAAGATCAACTCCGTCGAGTTGACCACGTAGACGCCGCCGTCTCCCGGCAACACCGCCGAGGGAATGTGCAGGTCATCGGCAAATTTCGTCACCTTGTCAGCCACCCCATCCGCGTCCGTGTCTTCCAGCACGTAGAGCACGTCTTCCTCCTCCTGACCCGGCTTGATGTGCGGATACATGGAACTGCCCACCACCCAGAGCCGACCCTGACCATCCCAGTTCATGTGAACCGGCTTGTTGATCATGGGATCGGAGGCGAAAAGATTGATCTTGGCCCCCTCGGGCAATTTGAATGCCGCCAACTGCGCCTCCACTGCCGGGTCCGGAATGTCGCGCAGTCCGTTCTGCGCCACCAGATCGCTACAACCAAGGGCCAGGATCGCTGAAAAAAGAATCGTGTGTCTCATCACTGAAATCTGAAAATTGAACTCTGATTACTTCCCCGTCTGATCGATCACCGTTTCCGCAAGGTTTCAAAAATTGCGGCCTTCAAGGCATCGATCCGCTCCTCATCTGCTGCGATCAGCGGATCAAACATCGGAATCTCCTTTGCGTTCTGTCCCTGCTCATGTTTGCGGAACAGGAACAGGTATGTCTCGTTCGCCGGGCGCCAGCGATGGAAAAAGAGGCGGTTCTTTCTGATGATGGCCTCGCGCATTTCTTCGACCGCCCCATCCGTGACCAGCAATCCCTCGGGCAATTCCATTCCCAGCCCGGTGACGAGATGCCGGGCCATGGTTTGATACCCTGCATCGCCGTAGTGAACGCCGTTGTCGGTCAGGGGAGTCTCCGTCACCTTGCCGTCGAAGGCATCGCCTCCCATGGCGGCAAAAAGATCGACAAAGCGATAGCCCCGCTTTTCGGCCAGCCCGCGAATGGCATCGCGGAATTTCGCGAGTCGGCGATTGTTTTCCGTCTGATCCGGCAGTAGCCCACCGAGATTTTCCAACGGTGGCGGTGAGATCAGCACGATCTCTCGGAGTCCTTCGCCCGCGCCCGCTTTCATCAGATCCAGCAGCTTGCCGTAGCCATCGATGAACAGTGCAAGGCTGGCTTCGTCCCCGGCTCCCGATTGCGCCGCGACCGAGGCCTCGTTTGTCCAGCCCTGAGTCGTCGACATCGCTTCCGCGGTGCCGTAGCAGGCTAGAATGATGGTCGGTCTCAACTCCCCCATGCTCTTCTGCATCCGGTCGCGCCCTTCTTGTGGAGTGCCAAAGTAGCTGCGAGCATCGGCAAACACGGAATCTCCACTCCAGCCTAGATTGCGAAAGATCATTCCCGTCGAGTCAGGCCCCGCCGCGAGTTCCAGCTCCGTCTCCAGATGGCCAAAACGCTGGGCACGTTCCACGAACGTATTTCCGACCAGCACCACCCGGTCACCCGACTTCAGGGCAAACGGTTCCGCGCCGCAAAGCATGGCGGTGGTCAGGAGCCAGAGGAACGCGGGAAAGCAGACCGCTACGCGGCCGAAGAAAGAGGCAGGCATGGGATGGGTGAAGATTTGAAAACCTAAAGAGAAAGAATCCACGGGATGTAACCCGAGACCAAGGGGCGCGACAAGGCTATTGTGCGGCGGAATCCCGCCTCTTGAGCCGATCGCCGCTCGACAAGGCCCCGTCCCGACGGCAGCATAGCGGGCACTCATTTTTTTTCCCAAGACCGCCATGCAAGTTCTCAAAGTCAAATATGCCATCTGGGCCGCCGATATGGATCGGGCCATCAAGTTCTACTGCGACCTTTTTGGAGGCGAACTCTCCTTTCGCACTGATGTCTGGAGCGAAGTCGTCATCTGCGGCGCCACCATCGGCATCCACGGCGATGGCGAGGGCAAACGCACCTGGACCGGTCTGAGTTTTCAGCTCGACGACCTCCGTGCCGGTGTCGATCAACTCACCGTTCACGGCGGCGAACTCGCGCGTCCCCTCGATGAATCCAGTGAAGAAGAACTCCATCTCGCCATGTGTGTCGACCCCGAAGGCAACGAGTTCATGATGACCCAGCGGCGAGAACATTGACCTCGGCGGTGGTCGCACGATCACCTTGCCACTCTCGAAACCGCCTAATCCAAGGCGTATTTCGATTTCCAACTCTCGGGAATGGTCAATTTCAGGCCATAGAGATAACGAATCAGTTGACCTTGATGAGATGCCTCGTGCTCGAGCAAATCGACAATCAGCCGATTTTGAACATCGGAGTAGGCATCGATCGATTTCAGCACCTCGGACACCGCCTTGGCGGATCGATCAAGGGCATCCGCGACGGGAGCCTTGGTGGAAGTCGTTTCCAGCGAACAACCGAACCCTGACCACTCATTTGCCACGACCGCCCGGCTGAAACTTTCCCGCGCACCAACCACGCACCACAATTGCAGTCCCACTGTGTTGGAGGGCAACTGTGGCAGCTTGGAACTCAGCGTGGCTTCGTCGATGACCTCGATCAAATCGCGATAAAGAACAAAGGATCGATCAAAGCGTTCTCTGATGACATTGCCGATGGTCATGGGCTTTTTCGTCGAGTTAGATGGGGAAACCAATCAGAGACGTGCCCGTGGCGCGCGTCATTTTCTGACCGCCATCATTTGGCCTCAATCACCTTCTCGATCTCGGCGGCGACCTTCTCGGCAAGGAAATCGTAGCCGGCTGGTTGATAGTGGAGATCTTGCGGTGTTTGGAGTTCCTTAAAACGCGGGGTCATCCAGGTGTTGAGATCATCGATGGGAATCCCGTTTTCTTTCATCACTTTCGCCGCGATGGCATTGTATTCGGCGACATCGCCAAAGGTGCGCTCAGGCTTGAGGGGCGGGTCAGGGATGGGCGTGATGGATGCCCAAATGAGCTTGGCGCCGGTGGCCTTCATCTTGGCCACAAGAGCGCGCAGGTTCTTTTCATAGTCGGCAGGTTCGACCTGTCGCTTGCCATCGGGCATGTGTTTCAAGTCGTGGATCCCCCAATTGAAATGAATGACGTCCCACTTTCCCTTGCCCAACCAGTTGTCGATACTGGCCAAACTGCGCGAGGTGGGACCTCCGTTGGCGGGAATGCGATGGACGTTGGCTTTGCCTGCCAGCCGCTGCTGCACGGGAACGGTGTATCCCATGGAGATGGAATCCCCGATCAACAGAACTCGAGGCAAACCAGCCACGTCAGTGACTGGCGCCAGCGACGGATGGGATGGCTTTTTCTTCGCGACTTCCTGCCCCACGCTGACAGAGCTGACAACAAGCCACAGGGAGAGAGAACAAACACACAGATAGCGACGTTTCATTCAGGAAGTCTGGAAGGACTCCGCGAACAGAGCAATGATTTTCCTGCCGCGAATGAGGAACGGGACCACGTGTCTTAGTTTGACAGACCTCACCTCAAGAGTCTAACTCTTAGTTCTTCTCCCGATTCCCGAAACCATGCCAGATGACTCCACTCCCAAGCCGGAAGAAAACCCGCCAGCGAACCGGCCATCCGAAGATTTGCCGCCGCCCCCGCCGAAGCCGATGCCGCTACCCAAACCGGACGGCTTTGGCGACATCAATCGGGCCAGCCAACTGACAAAGGAGCAGATCAAGGCAGAAAAGAAACGGAAGAAAAAAGAGCGGAGACATCCAAAGGACGGCTATCAACCGCTGAAAGAGAAAAAGAGCTGCAGCGGCGCAGGCTGCCTGTTCCTTTTCGTACTGCTGATCTTCCTGCCCGTTGGTGGCGCGGCACTGTGGGTGAATCATCTGAAGACGGAATTCACAGACAATCAGGGCTACTCGTGGATCACGATTCGGGAGAAGAACCTCGTAACCGCCCCCGAGGAGAAAACGGCCTACCTGGGAGCCCAGGTTCTCTACGAGGCACCCGAAACTCATGCCGAGGTGGCCTTCATCGGTGGCAGTTGGTGGCTGTCCGGGACTTTTCACGAAAAGGTGAGCTTCCGCGGCGGTCAATTGACACTCGAACCGGGCTCTCGCTTCTTGAAGGGACTCGATGTAGAGGCTGCCAAATTCATCGACAATGGCGCCGAGATCACTGGCGAGTTGACGGGCCGCATCATGCAGCAGGAAGTGGCAAAATAGCGCGCTGCGAATTGTCATCAACCGAACAGAGCGGGGGAACGGGCCAACCGACAACTCGTTCTCATCAGGTTTGATTCCACAAGTGGACAAAAATCGCCCACTTTTGAGATTGTTCCAAATCGGCCTTGTTTCCGGAGGTGAGATGGACGTTTCATCGCGACATGAATTTTCGAAAGCGTTCCCTTTTGAGCGGCGTCCTGACCACTGGTTTGGCTCTCTCGTTGTGCCCCAATCTCCAGGCTCAGGAAGAAGCCCCGCCGGCTGATTCGCTCCCGATGATCAGCACCCTCGAACCTCTCGTGGTCACTGCCACCCGCGAAAATCTGGAGCTCGACGAAACTCCCAACAGTGTCACTGCCTTTGATGCCAC
>JAGROX010000416.1 GCA_020440025.1 Verrucomicrobiia bacterium | reverse complement strand
CAAACGGATCGCCGAACAGATCGCCAGGACCATCACCGGAAAAGCCGCCTCGCTCGCGGCGATCGGACCGCCCGGGTCGGCACTGGAGAGGACGGCGGAGAAACTAAAGGCGGGGAATTTAATCAAGGTGCTGGCGATGCCGCCGTTTGATGGCTGGGTCACTGAGGCGCTGGCTCGAGTGGTTCCCGGGGCAAAAATTGAGGTCGTTTCCTGGCCGATCAAAGGTATGTCTCTTTTTGAACTGAGAAAAGATGCCAGTCATCGGGTCCGTCCGATGAAGCCGGACCTGGTGTTGATCGCAGTCCCGCGAAGCGCGTCCGCCGAGAGTCGCGAGTCTTTCATTCACGATCAGATGTGGATCGCCAACTACAGCCAGAGTTTCGGGAAGAAGGAGTGGGATGTTGTCGTGATTCATCCTTCCCTTGCCGAACCCAATTCAGATGCTTCGGAGTCAGAAAACGACGCCCTCATCCGGAGCATCACGCCGCCCAGGATCTGAGTTTGATTGATCGGGAACCGGGAGATGAGCGCCGTCCTGAGGAGATTCTAGCGGACTGGATGAAAGCCGAGTTTGCGCGATGATTTGATTCACTCGCCGAATCTCTGCGCCTCATCCGGTCCCGGCATGGCGTAGGCGGGATCCTTGGCGCGGACGAAAAGCTCTCCGTTGTCCTTCAGTTGGACATCGAGCAGAACGATGGTGGTGCCGCGTTGATTGATGGTGCGGGCAGTGTCGCCGAGATCGCGGGTTGCGATGCCTTCGCGGGATTCGGGCGGGACATTGGCATTGTAAAATGCGGTGCACCACCAGCGACCTTCGCCATCCTGAAAAGGCGTGCCATGACCGAGAAAGCGGCCGGCGAATTTGCGTTCGCTCCAGGGACCGGAGAGTTGGTCCGCCGTGGCGTAGTAGAGATTGTAGCTACCTTTGCGCATTTCGCCGGTGGACCAACCGGTGCCAAAGAGGACGTATTTCCCGTGGATCTTTTGAATGAGGCAACCCTCGTGACCCATTTTTGCGGTTTCCCCGGTCGGTTTGATATTGATCGCTTCCCCGGCAAAACCGGAAAGATCCGGCTTCAGTGGTGCGATGGTTGTCGCGCCCCAGATCAGCCAACGGGTGCCATCATCGTCCCGGAACATCGAGGGATCATGACGGCGTCCGATCTCGACTCCCATTGGGTTGGTCCAGGGGCCGCCGACTTGGCTCCCTGCCGACAGCGAAAGGTTCGCGCCCTTCACGGGGGCGGGGCTGGTGTGAACGAGGGCCCATCGATTTTGTTCGGCAATCCAGTGTAACTCCGGAGCCCAGAGGCGCCATTCGTCGACCTTGGTTTTCGTGAATGCCTCGGGATTCGTGGTCGGCCAAATGCCGTCCTTCAAAGAGAACGGCGCATCAAGAGATTCCCATTCAATGAGATCACGACTGCGCCACACCCGCGCATGCCAGCCGACGAGGGATTCATTGCCGAGTCCGGAATTGTAGGGATCACTCTGTTCGCGTGGGTCACCTGGATTCGGGGTGGTGCCGGTGAGATAGTAGAAATCGTCCGGTCCTCTGACGATATATGGATCGCGAATCCAGCCCTCTTTGACGAAAAGCGCCCGATCATGCGAGGCGAGACCGGCTTCGATCTCGGCGCGGTTCATCACCTTCGCCACCGGGGGAGGGGCTCCACCCGCTTCCACCCGAGTGTTGAAGATGATGCCGTTGAAAGGGTTGGGGGTCTCGTAGTCCCCGGCGGCGGAGAGTTGGTCGCTTCCGATGGAAAGCGCGTCCTTGGGTTGCACGGGAATGAGGCCGGGGGATCCGGCACTTGCCACCTCTTTTCCATCTACCGACAAAGTCATCGTCTTGGCAGTCAGCGTGACCTCCAGCTTCACCTCTCCTTTCACAATTTTGTCGGCAATCAGGCGAGTGACCTTGCCATTCACGCGAACGTCAAAAGCCGGTTTTCCTTTCACGAAGTGAACGGCATAGCCATGCTCGCGACCTCCCTGGGCGAGCACTACCCCATGAGGCGCTTCCGCCTTCGTTTCGGCGATGATTCTCAGGGGCTGATTCGCAATCAGGGGAGAGTCATCGGATTCCGGCTGAGGAGCCGTGGCGGATTTTTCCACTGGTTTTCCTGACTTGGAAACCGCCTCGGGATAGGTGGTGAGAATGGCTTTGAGCGACGCGACCACATCCGGTTGGGCGGCGGCGAGATTCCTTGTCTCAAACGGGTCGATCTCGTAGTCGTAGAGTTCGTATTCGGCTTTCGAGGCATCGGCGCCCGGTTCCTTCCATTCCACCAGGCGATAACGCTCCGTTCGAATGGCGCGACCGAGGGTGGCCTTCGGGTAGGCGTGATAGGCGTGGTCTCGCAGACGTGTGTCGGGATCGTTGAGAACGGGCACCAGACTGATACCATCGATGGGCTGAGGTCCACGGGGCAGCGGTAGGCCTGCGAGTTCGGCAAGTGTGGGAAAAATGTCGACGCTCTCGGCGAGTTGTCGGGTTGAGGTGTTCGGTCGGGTCTGACCCGGTGCGGTGATCAGGAGGGGAATGCGATTGGCTTGCTCGTAGTTGGTGTGTTTCGTCCAGATACCAAGGTCGCCGAGGTGAAATCCATGATCGCCCCAGAGCACGACGATGGTGTTTTCGGCCAGGCCCATCTCATCCAGCGCAGCAGTGACTTTTCCGATCTGAGCATCGACGAAACTGGTGCTCGCATAGTAGCCGTGGATCAGTTGTCGGGTGAGATCGCCGTCCACCATGCCATTTTCGGGTACTGGCTTGTAGGCGGTGATCTCGCCTCCTTTCTTGCCGGCAACCTTGGGAGCGCCGATGGGGGACTCGGTGTGTTTCGGCATGGGGAGCGCTGCCGGATCGTAGAGATCCCAATAGTTCTTCGGAGCGGAAAAGGGGAGGTGCGGACGGACGAATCCGGCGGCGATGAAGAACGGCGTGCCTTCCTTTTCCCGGCGTTCTTTGGCGGCACGGAGTCGGCGGATCGTTTCCTCGGCGACTCTGCCGTCGGCGTAATCGGCATCTTCGGCGACCGGCGATTCAAAGGCGGCTCCGCGTGGGAGCGTCCTGATCTCGCCGAGTTTCTGATTGGTGAAAAGGGCCTCTTCCCGTGTGAGTTCTCCGCCATCGGTGCTTTCGGGAGCGAGATACTCGATCACCTTGTCCTTGAAGTGGGGGATCGAAAAGGATGCCGGGTCGCCTTCGTTGCCGTGGCCGATGTGAAACACCTTGCCGAGTGATTCCGTGCGATAGCCGCCGTGCGTGGCGAAGTGCTGAGGCATCGTCACCGCGTCGGGCACCAGATCGCGGAGACCGCTGCCAAGACCATAGAGTCCGGTAGAGGTCGAATGCGATCCCAGCATCAGGGTAAACCTTGATGGCGCACAGACGGCCTGATTGCAGTAGGCGAGGTCGAAGCGCATGCCGCGCGCCGCGAGAGCATCGATATTGGGCGTCTTCGCGACCGGGTCTTCGTAGCATCCTAGAGTCGGTTTCAAGTCATCGACGAGGATGAGAAGGATATTCGGTTTCGCCGCTTCGGCGGATTGCATCTCGCGCGGACAGACGGAAACGCAGAGGAGGAGAGACAGGATGAGGGCGGCTGATCGATTCATCGGATGGAGATTGTGATCAGGTCACGGCCTCGTTGCAATCTTGCTCTACGGAGAAACCGGCCAGAACTTTATCGGAATCGGATGTCGATTCCTGACGTTGATTCAACAGGGTCGAGTCGTCGATTCAACCCTGTTGAGTCGCGGATGTAATCACTTCTCTTTCTGCGGATCGGTCGCCGCCTTGGTGTCGGCAGCCGCTTTGGCTGCCGCCTCGGCTTCGGCTCTTGCCTTGGCGGCTTCCTTTTTGCGCTCGCTCTCCCGGAGGGCGGCAAAGGTTTCGCCCCCTTTCTTGGAGGCGGTGAGGTAATCCGTCAGGGCCTTGAGATGCTTGACGAATTCGCCGGCGTCGATGGCGTCATCGTTGATCCAGTAGCCGAGCTTCGATTGCCGCTCCAGGGCGGTGCGGGCTTTCGATGCCAGCTTGCGGGCACGCTCCGACCACTCCTTTTCCGATTCCGGTTCGTCGTTGCGTTCCGCGAGCTGATCCTCGCGGCTTTCGGAAAGTTGCTCCTTGATGCGTTCGATTTCTTTTCTGAATCCCGTGACCTTGAACCCGTAGTGAGTCGGCAGATTGGAATCGTCATGAGTGACCTCGTAGGTTTCGGCCACGCAATAGAGAGGAAGGTTGGTCTGCAACTCGTAGAATCGTGCCCAAGTGTTGTCTTCGCCTTTCAACTCGCTGCGCTCAAACCACGCGATTGCTGCGGGCAGAGGCTCGAGATATTTTTCGTCGCCGGTTTCCAACCAGAGTTCTAGTAGGGCGTGCATCGCTCCGAGGCTCTCTACGGAACACGCTGCCGGGGGTTCGAATTTTCGTGCCCAAACGGGATGCATGTCGGCATTGTATTGTTGAGCCCAAACCGGCTGTGGTTCGGGCAACTGGGCCAACAGAAAAAAATCGCCGAGCCGTTTCGCGGCCTCGAGGAATCGCGAATTGTCTTTTTTCTCGATGTGGTAAGCTTCGAGCAACAACCGCATCAGGTTGTAGAGATTGTTGTCGTTGAGCGTGTGGTGACCGGTGTAATCCACTGCCGGATAGGTCCGAGACCACTCCGCCGGAAAGCTGGCTTTTTTCACGGGAACGGCCGGATCGGCGGGCCCGGAAAACTGCTGGGGCCATCCGCCGCAGGAGGCTTGGGCGGCGAGCAATCCATCCCAGGCAAAATTGAGCGCGTGTCGCAGATCTGTGTCCTCGGCGAAAGCGGGGGTGTTGGCCAGATCGACCAGAAAATGGAGCGCCGATTGGGTTTTGTTGTCATCGAGGGTAGAGCGGTAGAGGCGCTTTCCCGGTTCGAGATCCCCCGCATCGATATCACGGCGATAGTGATACTTTCGGGCCGAGTTGAGTTCGAAACTGAAGTCTGATCCCCACCCTCCCGAGGCATACTGGGTCCACATCAACGCCTGCCCGGCTTCCTTTGCCCCCTGATGAAACAGCGGATCTTCGGTCGCCTGAAAAGCTCGCAGCATCGCTAGTCCGACTGTGGTTGTCCCGTGAGGTTGAATACTCAGGATCGCGGTGCCCTTCGCCCCCTCGACACGCGACTCACTCAAGTCCCGCGGCCAAGACGAGGCATAACCGCCGGCGGTGGAGAGATTGGTCCGAAAAAAGGCGGTGGCCTTTTTCATCGAGGCGAGAACATCATCCGGTTCGGGATACTTGGGGAGAGCCGGAGGTTCAAGCTTGGGAGCAGAAGCCTCGGCTTTTGGCGAGGGCTCTGTCGGTTTAGGCACCTCCTGAGAGAAGGCATTGGCCGTGAACCAGATTGAAACGGCGAGAAATCCGAGGGTTTTCATGATGGATTGAATGATAGACCCGATTGAAACAGATGAGCGTGAAATTGATTCCGGAGTCGTGATTTATCGGTCGTATTTCTTCTGCTTTCCGACGAGTGGCCGATCTGGTGCAGGCGGCGGTTCAACCCCGGCAGCCCGCATGACGGTTTCGATCGCTTCGATCGTGGAAGCAGACGGTTTGAAATTTCCGGGGCGAAATCCCTGGGCGATCAGCAGCGGAGTCCACCCGGGTTTGTTCTTCTGATTCCAGAGATTGATATCGGCTCCGTGGTCGGCGAGATAGGCGACCAGTTTGGGGCGATTGCGATAGGCGGCTCCATGCATCGTGGTCTCGCCATATCGGTTGGCCTGGTTGATATCGGCGCCCAAGTCAAGAAGCCAGGCGACGGTGAGGAGAGCTTCGGGTTCGGTGCCGGCTTCCTCTTCCGGAGCCAGACTTCCCACCCCGCAGGCGGCCAGGAGCGGCGTGGTGCCGTCTTCGTTGGGCAGGGCGGGATCGGCGCCGAGTTCTTTGAGCAGTTTGAGGTATTCGAGATCGGCGGTTCGGGCGGCCAACAAGAACGGTGTCGCTCCCTTGGTTCCAAACTTTGGCCCGCCACTGGATCCGCGTTTCAATCCGGTATTCACTTCGGCTTGATACTTCTCCACGATCAATCGGGCAAACTGAAGGTTGGTCATTTCGCCGGATCCCTGCGGAGGCGGGAGACCATCATCGCCATCGCCACGGTTGGGTTTTCTTACCCAAGTGAGAACGTGGAGGGGAGTGTGACCGGAGCTTTGCTCGTTGGGATCGGCCCCCGCTTCCAGAAGCAGGGCCGCCAGATCGAAGTGCCCATTCTCGACCGCCAATCGGAGCGCCGTGGTTCCATTCGGTGCCGCTTTGCCGGATGCCTTTTCGTTTTCGATCGCGGCTGCGACATTGACCCCGGCCTTGAGAAGCGTTCTGACGACCTCGGAACGTCCATTGCGGGCCGCGAAAAACATCGCGTTGAATCCCGAGTTCAAGGTGATGTCTGGATCGGCTCCGGCTTGGATCAAGAGATCGACCACTTCCGCATGTCCCTCGGCGGCAGCCCACATCAGAGCATTCTGTCCTTTCCGTTCCTTCGCGTCGACCTTCGCATTTTTGGCGAGAAGCGCCTTCACTGGAGCCACCTTTCCGGTCCGGGCGGCGGTCATCAGGGCCGTCTCACCACCTGGCAGTTCGGTGTTGGGATCGGCTCCGGCGTTCAGGAGGAGGTCGACCAATTCGGCATTGCCATTCTGACAGGCGAGGGACAGCGGTGCGACCCCGTATCGGTTCTTCGCGTTGACGTCCGCGCCGTCGGCGATGAGTTGCCTTGCGACTGCGGAATCATCACGATAAGCGGCTTCCAGCAGGTCGTCCGCCTTTGCCAACCACGGAAGGCACGGAAGACACAGAAAAAGGACGGTGATCGAGATGCGTGGCATAATTAGCGGATGATGCGTTCGATCTCGGCTTTCGGATGATGACCAAAGTTTACCAGGAGGCCTAGTCTGAAACCGGTTGCTATTGAGATAGTTGTGCAGTTGGGCGCGGTGTTCGTTGGCTATCGCGGTGACGGCTTTCAATTCCACGATGATCTTTCCAAAACAAATGAGGTCGGGGCGATATTCCGTCTTCAATTTAATCCCCGGTATTCCAATTCGAGTTTTGGCTGGGAAACGAATGGGATCTTCAAATGCTCGAGTTCGATTTCCAAACACTCCTGATAGACCGCCTCCAAAAAACCACTGTCCTTATCCTTGTAGACCTCAAAAATTGCCCCCCTGAGTGCAAAGGTCTCTTCCTTATGCAGCAAATCCATTCCAAAGCCATTCCGTGTATTCAGTACCTTTCGTGGTTCACAAACTGATCATCCCATTGCTGTCACCAAATTTCTCCATCCTCACACCGACCTTGTCGAGGAGCGAAAGGTGAAGGTTGGCGAGTGGCACGGGAGTGTCGTAGCGAAGGTGCCGGTTGCCCTTGATCCCGGCCGAGATGCCGCCGGCGAGCAGAATGGGTAGATTGGTGTGATCGTGGACGTTGGGATTGCCGATGCCGCTGCCATAGAGAATCAGGGAGTGATCGAGCAGGGTGCCGTTGCCTTCGGGAATGGACGCCAGTTTTTCGAGATACCCGGCGAACAGCGACACGTGAAAGGCGTTGATCTTCGACATCCGTTCAATCTTCTCCGGATCGTTGCCATGATGCGAAAGCGGGTGATGCGGATCGGATACGCCGATCTCGGGATAGGTGCGGTTGCTGGTCTCCCGGGCGAGCTGGAGGGTCGAGACACGAGTCAGGTCGCCCTGCATGGCGAGGACCTGCAGATCAAAAAGCAGCCGCACGTGGTCCGCATACAAAGCGGGCACGCCGAGTGGCCGGTCGAGATCAGGCTCCGGGTTTTCGGCGACACTGCTTTCGGCTTTCTGAATGCGACGCTCTACTTCGCGAACCGTCTCCAGGTATTGGTCGACCTTGGACCGGTCGGACGGACCCAACTCGCACTGAAGTCGGGCGAGGTCCGCTTTCATGAAATCCAACAGGCTGGCCCGCTGACGAAGCGCCGCTTGGCGATCGGTCATACTACCGCCTTCGCCGAAGAGTTTTTCAAAGACGAGACGAGGATGGGCCTCGGCCGGAATTGGCGTGGTCGGTGAGGACCAGCTCAGATTGTTCTGATAGACGCAGGCGTAGCCGTTGTCGCATTGACCGACAGTCTGGGTGATGTCGGTCGCCAACTCCAGCGACGGGAGCGCGGTCTCTTGCCCAATCTCACGGGCCGCGATTTGATCGACCGTGGTGCCGAGGTAGTAGTCAGTGCTCTCGGTCAGTTTGGCTCGGGCGGCACTGAGGAAGGCGGAATTCGAAGTGGCGTGGCTGCCGGGATAGGCGGGCTGCAATTCGAGATTGGTCAGGGCGATGACGCGATCACGAACGGGCGCGAGCGACTTTAAGATCGGGGACAACTGGTCGAGCGTGTCCGGAGATTCCGGCGTCCAACGGCTCAGGTCAGCCCCCATCGGCATGAAGACAAAGCCGAGCCGCTTGACCGGATTCGCCGGTGTCGCAGAAAGGGCGGTCGCCGCCGGGATCATGGCATCAAGCAGGGGCAGTGACAACGAGGCACCCATGCCGCGCAAGAGAGTGCGCCGGGGGATGGATTTTTTGGAGAGAAAGTTCATGGGTTGACTCCGATCTATTCTGTCATTCTCATCATAAACGGCTCGCTCGTAACAAGCCCGGAAATAATCGTCGAAAACGAATGGTCATTCGCTTCGGCCCGCCGCACGATCTGGCGGATGGCAGAGGCGTCGGACGGTTCCACACCCCGGCCAAGGGCGAAAGTCATGAGCTTTTCAGTCAAGGTGCGGACGAACAGATCGGGACGGTTCAGCAGTCCCGCCTCCAGCCCTTCGATTCCGAGGAACTCACTGCCATCGGGCAGTCCGCCGGTGGCATCAACAGGTAGGCCATGTTCGGAGGTCCGCCAACGGCCGACGGCGTCAAAATTCTCCAGGGCGAAGCCCGGCGGGTCCATCACATTGTGACAACTGGCGCAGGCGGCGTTCTTTCGATGCTCAGCGAGACGTTCCCGGATCGGAAGGCTGGCCGACACCGAATTGTCCTCCAGCGCGGGCACGTTGGGTGGGGGCGGCGGAGGGGGAGTGCCGAGCAGGTTTTTCAAAATCCAATGACCCCGGATCACTGGTGAGGTCCGGGTGGCGTAAGAGGTGACCGTGAGGATACTGCCCTGCCTCAGCAGTCCGCCCCGGTGCTCCTCGGGCGACAAGGCCACGGGGCGAAACCGGGTTCCGTAAACATGGGGAATGTCATAGTGCTTGGCGAGGCGCTCATTGAGAAAAACTCGGTCGGTTCGGAGCAGATCCAGCACGCTGCGATCTTCGCGGATCACGCTGGCGAAAAGCAGTTCGGTTTCCTGCCGAAACGCCTGTCGAAGATTGTCGTCGAAACCGGGAAAAAGTCGGCCATCGGGCGTGATAGCGTCTAGGTTCCGGAGATAGAGCCATTGGTCGGCAAAGTTGGTGACCAGCGATTGGGAGCGTGGATCGGCCAACATCCGACGCGCCTGCGATTCCAACATCGCCGGATCGCGGAGTTCGCCGTGTTCGGCCGCCTGTAGCAGTTCGTCATCGGGAAGGCTGCTCCAAAGAAAAAAGGAGAGACGCGACGCCAGTTCGAAATCGGTCAGCGTATAGGGAGTCTGTGGCGGGACATCTTTGGGATCGTTTTCTACTCGAAAAAGAAACTCGCGGCTCACGAGGATGGCGCTGAGTGCCAACTCGATTCCCGAGTCAAAACTGCCGCCGGTTTTTCGTCCCTCGGTGAAAAAGGCCAGCGGGCCCTTGAGGTCGGTCTCCTCGACCGACCGTCGATAAGCATGGCGCATCAGGTTCGTGAGAATGGTTTTGGCGCAGTCAATTTCCTCGTTGTGAGACTTCGGATGGGCGATAAAAACGCGATCCCGGCTCGGCGTTTTGCCGGGGCCTTTTCCTTCGAACGGGCCGGTGATGGTCACCTGATAGATCGCCGGTGAGAGACGAGGGTGCCGGTGGTAGTTGAAATGCGCCTCGTAGGGCTGGCGCAGGGTTTCCTCCAGCGATGCCGGCCATTTCACGAAGGTGACTCCGAGATCCTGGGGGCCGGCTTTCACCGGGATTCGCGCCTTCAAATTCGCATCGAATCCGGTGTGATCTCTCTGATTTTTGGGTGGGATAATCTTGAGGCTGGCCGCAGACTCCTGGTTCAGCAGAATCTCCAGATCATGGGTGCCCCGAAGCCCTTCGACCATCTCGTTGCGGTCACGGGTCAGAAAGACGCGGACTTCGTATTCGCCATCCTCGGGAAAGGTGTGACGAATCAATGCACCGCCGCGAGTGCCAAGGGGAAGCCCCTCGACGTGTTCTTCCTGAGTGAGATCGGGTCGGATCCGAATGGTGCGGCTTTCGGGCTCCGAAAGATGCGTGCCCACCGCGAGTCGGCTGATTTTCTGAGCGGCGGTGAGGTAGCGATCCAGCAGCGCGGGCGAGAGATCGCCGACGGTGACATTGTCGAATCCGTGGCTCGACTCGTCCGCCGGCAATAACTCAGCGGCATCAATCTCCACCGCGAGCAGGTCGCGAATCGCATTCTGGTACTCGGTGCGAGTCAATCGGCGGATCGTGTCGGTGCGTCCGGGATTGGGGCGCTCGGC
>JAGROX010000415.1:353-8835 GCA_020440025.1 Verrucomicrobiia bacterium | reverse complement strand
GGTAGCGATTGCGATGAGCAATGGCAAGCCGAGTGCCGCTTTTCTCACACGCGGCGACGATGGCATCGGCTTCCACGAGATCGCGGCAGAAGGGCTTTTCGATATAGATCCCCTTGGCGCCCGCTTCCGCCGCCGCGACCGCCATGTCGCGATGTTCATCGACGTAACGCGGTCCGATGGCGACGAGGTCCGGCTTCACCTCGGTCAGCATTTTTCGATAGTGCGCGAAGCCTGCGCTGTCGTTCTCCAGACCGAGATGCTCCAGCGCCTTGGCCCTCCCTTTGTCATCGGCATCGGCGACCGCCACGATGCGGGTTTCCGGCATCTTCAGCCAGACGGTATCGATCCCATGCCCATAGTTGCCGCGACCGGTGTGGCCGATGACGCCGACCGTGAGTTTCGTTTTCGTATCGTCATCAGCGGCCCGCAATCCGGCAAGCGAAGCGGTTCCAAAGGCAGTGGCTCCTGCGAGAAATTTTCGGCGATGAAGAAGAGTCGTGGTCATGAGGATGGTAAATCGAGCAGAAAGATTGCTGATCAAGATGAGGAGTTTTCCCAGAAATGGAAAGGCCGCGAATGTGGTTTTCCGATGATGACTGACTACCACCGGAGCGGCAAACTCGCTTGTCACAACCCATACAACTCAACCGCTACAAATGGTAAGCTGAAGATTTTCAAAGCCACTAGCCGGTGGTCAAGCGCAGCGGCACCACCGGCCCCCGTTTTGGAAGGGTCGAGCGTCCCGGAAGGGATGCAATCCCGCGGAAAGCTCCTGTCCGGGGGTGTCGCTGCGTTCAACCTCGGCCAATGGCTGAGAACCCGTTGGGTTCCTTCTGACCTGAGTCACCGTGGATCACATTTCACCGATACTTCCATCGTATGGCCCACCGTAACAATGCCGCAGCCGATGAGGGCGAGCTGAGTCTTGTCGCTCCCCGCCACGTGAACCGCCGGATGGGAAATGCCCGTCAGGACTGATGTAGCGGCGGCAGCTGATCGGTGCGGCACGACGGATGATGCCCAAGCATCGGCGCCGAAGTCGGCACCCGCTACCTCCAACTACAGGCAAACTACTACGTTCCCATCACCGACGACCAGACCGTCCGACGCTACAGCAGTACCGAGGTTCATCGGAGTTCCCAAACTTCCACCTCTTCCTTCGCCAGCACACCATCCGTGAGCGGAACCCGGATCATCCAGCCGCAGCACCACGTCCACTCGGACCACCACCACCCGCACGACCTACGAGGTTTTCGAGGAGGGCCTAGAAGGATGGGACCTGGAACTGTCCCTGCTGGTTCCGGGCCTCGATCAATACATGGACCTCCGCTTGGTCGGCGGCTACTACAACTTCGAGGGCGACCGCAGCGATGCCGATATCGAGGGCTGGCGCACCGGCATCGAGCTTCGCCCCATCCCCGCGCTTGTCCTCCACGGCACTTGGTATGAGAGTGACCGCATCTACGAGGACAACTGGCTCGCCGGCGTCCGGGTGGAACTGCCACTGGAAGGCATGCGGGACGCTTTCAAATTCCGCCGCCGTCATCTCGCTGAGCGACTCTTCGAGCCCGTCCGCCGAAAGAACTCGGCCAAAACCTCTTCCGGCGCCATCAGTGAGACCGTGTCAACGAACACGACCACCAGCACCAGCACCAGTTCCTCGACCTCCTACTCCAGCGGAGGTACTCAGGTGATCGGTACCATCACCAGTGAGGGATAGGATCGCCCCCCGATCATCCGCCCTCCCATTCGGCCTCCCGGGAATTGGGAAGACTAAAGCGAAGCGGAGTTCCCCGTCCCGTTCGAATTTCCGAGCCGTCAGGCATCAACGCTTCTCTCGAAGCGCCACGATTCGATGCCGGTACGGTGGCGGGATACCGGGGTCCGGCTGGCGACTCGCCGACGCGCTCAGGGTTCAATGCGGCCTCGTGCCACATCCAATAACTCATCCATTGGAGCGACCAAGGACCACTACGAAGGTTCATTTTGAGATGCCGCCATCGTGATCTTCAAGTCGGCGAGGCACATCTTGAGTGATCCACCTGCGTGTATTGATTCCAAGTAAAGGTGCGACAATCGGTGAGGTGGCTCTGCTGCCTGGCGGCGGAAAACCCGCAAGGCTGCTCCAAACCGGGGAGTGAGTCTCGGCAACATAGCCAGGCTCGCCTTTGGACGGGACTGCGAAGGAACGTCTAAACATCGTGGTCACCCTGATGGATGACACAGGGTTCTCGGGCTGGCATGCCAGTGTCGTCTTGAACAACGCAGACACGAACCCTGCGGACCTGTTTCTCGAGATATTGGAAAAATAGGCAAAATAGTTTGTCCCCACCTGGGCGTTTCATCGGACAACTTGGCGAGACATGTCCACCGAATCCCATGCCATCCAACAGGCTGCCGCCGAATTCATCCGTGATCGGCATCTGCTGGGCGCGTTTGTGACCGGACTGCTGCGTGATGTGCATGCAGCCGAGGATGTGTTGCAGGAAGTGTGGATGCTCTTGTCGGCAGAGTTGGAAAAAGGCACACGCATTCAGAATCAGGCCGCGTGGTGCCGTGGCGTGGCGCGGTTATTGGAGCTGGTCGATGGGAGTTTTGAAGAACAGTCTCAGGACATGCCATCGGGCTTTCCGCAAAAGTTCGGCTTTTGGAGTGGTAAGGAAGCAAAACAGGTCACCGTTGACGAGGTGAATGGCGAGCGGTTTCTGCGCTTCGTTGACATCGAAGATGTGCCCGGTCTGCCGCGGGTGCTCCTCATTGGCGATTCGATCTCCATCGGCTACACGCTCGATGTGCGTGAGATGCTCAAAGACAGGGCCAACGTGCATCGCATTCCCGTCAATGGTGGCCCCACGACGAATGGATTGCAGAACATCCAAAAGTGGCTCGGAGACTCGAAATGGGACATCATTCATTTCAACTTCGGGCTGCATGACCTGAAATACATGCGGACGGTCGGAACGAAGGGCAACCCATCGAAGACCGCCGGCGCGAAGGCCCAAGTGCCGCTGGATGAGTATGAAAAGAACCTCGCTGAACTCGTCAAAATCATGCAGGCGACGGGTGCGCAGCTCATCTGGCGAACGACCACGCCCCATCCTGCCGATCCTGATGGTCGCGTCGCGAAATACAACGAAGCTGCCGCCCGCGTGATGAAGGCCGCCGGCATTCCTACCGACGATCTGAATGCGCACGCCACCGCCAAGCCCGACGCCCAACTGCCGTCCAACGTTCACTACTCGCCCAAGGGCTACCATTACCTCGCCGAGAAGGTCGCCGCCGCCATCACGGAATACCTTCCGAAAAAGTGATCACTGTCAGCGCTTATCCAATCGTGTCGAAATCCTCTGGCAGTAAACTGCGATCATCTCGTGCAAACCAACCACCACTTCAATAGACGGAAAACGTATCTCGTATGGATCTACTGGCTGGCGGGAATCGCGTCGGTGGTGTTCCTCACGTATGCGATCACTCATCTTGTCATCGCATCTTCCGACGAACCTGAGCGGCTGCTTGGTCCCTTGAGGAAATATGCCGGTATTTTTCTCAAGCTCTTCACAGTTTGCGCAGCTTGCATCCCCCTCTACGGCATATTGAAAGTCGTTTCAGTCGTGGGACGGATTCCGGCAGCCCTGCAGTGGTGCCTGCCCTTCACAAGGCATGTTGCCATCGGGCTGATCTGCCTGTGCCTCGGCATCTACGGCGGCACGGCGCTCGTGGTTTATCGTTTCCCCATGACGCAGCACGGTTCGGTGGATCTGACACCGGGCAATATTGTCGTCCCATCCGAACGAACGTTCCGCATGAAGGATCCTGACGACTACATTCGACGAGCGACGACACCGGACTCGGGAGACATGCTGGTGAAACTTGCGGCTGGCCGGGATATTGAAACTCTCAACGAGAGCCTCTTGCATCAGAAACCGGGCCGGATCGGCACCCACGGGAACTGGGATTTTCATCTCATTGAACTCATCGTGATCCTGTATCCTTTCGGCGATCAGCCCGAGGTGCTGTATCCTGAGACGCGCAAGCACCTCGTCGAAGTCCTGTTGACCGAGAAGGGAGGCACTCCCGCCGTGGCGAATCCCGCAGTCCGGGGCCTGCTGCCCATGCGCGACACGGAGAACCATATCTTCAATTCCGAAAGTTCCAGGTTTCTCACCAATCAATGGATCGCCCAGCACGGCAATCCGGATCCACGCTACGACAATGTGAAAAATGGCCTGGAGTCTTTCCTGATCGATTTTCTGCACGGAATCGAAAAAGCCGGATTCTATGAATACAATTCCACGCCCTACCTGCGTTACCCGTTTCGCTCGCTCTTGAATCTCCAAGCTTTCGCCACCGAACCGGTTGCCTCGGCAGCCCGGCGGATTCTTGACCGAATGAATTGGAACTATGCCTTGGGGAGTCTTTCTTTTCGTCGTTTCCCGCCGTTCCGGCGCCAGCCTCAAAAGGCCGGGTGGACCCAACTCAGCGGCGAGCATTCGGGTTTTATGCGTGCATTGGTAAGCGCGCTCGATGGCGTGGAGAATCATGACGGGGAAGGTTACGACATGTGGATTGGCCTGACCGGCTATCAGCTTCCCGATGAGGTTGCCCGATGGACCATCGCAAAGCCGGAGGAGTATTTTGTCCGCATCGGGCATGGAGCGGACGGGTCGCCCGAGATCTATTCCGGCGGGCCGGGCTATCTGATCACGGCCGGCGGGGTCGCAAACGGTCTCCTGGGCGAGACCGTTGCCCGTCCGACGACACTGATGCTCGAGGACAATGCGACCTGGCTGAAAGAGCTGCTGTATGTGACGGGGCCCGGGAACGATGTCGCCAGGGATTTCAGAAAATGGAACAACACCGGCGTGCATCAGCGTTTCGCCGTTGGCCGGGGGCCGGTCCACGTCCCGGAGGGCTGGGAGGCCTCGGCCACGGAGGGCAGATGGAGTATCTATGAGCGCGCCGGACAAACCATCGGCGTCTATTCCACCGATACCCTCGGGCTCTTTTGTCTATTGAAAGGGGCTGATCCTCGGGCACACCTCAAGCAATTGACCGAGGCCAACCCGAATGGCTCCGTTTTGGAGCGGCGTTTCGTATGGCCCAGTGGAGCCACCCTGGAATACGACGTCCACTCGACAAAGAACCGATGGGTGATCTCGGCGGTGGAGGGAAAACCAGTGAATCGCGATCACGGCACCTGGCCGCTGATGGAGGGACACGTTCCGGGTTTCGAGAGCCAGTGAGCGCTGCGGTCACCATTTGGAGATCACCTCCAGAAACAAGGACTCACTCGGGGGATCTGCCGATAGAGGTCTGTCGGTGATTGCCATTTTTTTCAGGTGATCTTTGAAAGTTTCTTGGTGTTCCATCAAGCCATAAAGAAAAGGAAATCAATAATCACCGAATGACCCGTTCATGGGGTCCCCGCTATATGAGATGGAGAATTGACGACCCTCTTCACTCCTCGTATTCTTGGGGGAATGAGGAACTTACCATGGGTGATCGCCTGTTTCGCAGCCGTCTTGACTTACCCGCAGATCTGCAAGGGATTAGACAAGGAGAGCATTCAGGCAGCCAAAGAGGCCACCGGTTTCGTTTCTCACAAAAACGGCTCAGCATCTGCCTTCTGTATCTCGGAAAAGGGAATCTTCGTCACCAATGATCACATCATTGAAAACAGTCGCGGTGAGAAACTCACCCTCGTGTTGAATCCCGGCACTGAAAAGGAATCTTCCCACGAGGCAGAGGTCGTCCGCAGAGATAAAACGTCGGACCTCGCTTTGCTACGAATCGAATTGGGAGATACTCCACCTCCGAGGAAACTTGAGCTGTCGAGTTCCAACGAGCTTTTCGAAACTCAGGAACTCGTTGCTTTCGGCTTTCCCTTCGGCCGTGCCTTGGCGACAAAGAAGGACGCCCTCCCGGCCATCAGCGTCAACATCGGCCGTATTACGGCCCTCCGGAAAGAAGAAAAGGAACTCGATCTAATTCAGTTGGACGCCCAGCTCAACCCCGGAAATTCCGGCGGACCGGTGCTCGACCCGGAAGGTAAAGTTGTTGGCGTTGTTTCGTCTGGCATTCCCGGAGCCGGCGTGAACTTTGCCATCCCTACATCGAAGTTATTTTCACTGCTCGAAAAACCGAACCTCAGCATCAAATTGCCGGAGATTTCATTTAAGGACCGGCACAAGAAAATCGAGATGATTTCCGAACTTGTCTGGCTACAAGATCCGCCAGACGATTTTAAGATTTCCCTTAGAATCACCACTGGCGAAAAAACACGCGAGATAGCACTAAAGAAGAAAGGCGACGGCTCCACCTACAGCGCGAAATTTGTACCGATCCTACCGGATCCAAATGCCGCGAATCCGCGTGTAGCCATCCGGCTTCTATTTCCCGGCGGCGATCTCCGTGGCACTGCCACCAGCACAGACGTGACCATCGGTGACAAGACGGTCCCGCTCGCGGAAATAGCATCAATCACCTATGGCGAAGAACCCGGCGTCCGTCTCTTCGGTGCCTCTCAAGTTGAAGGAAAAGCCACAGGTCTTGAAGCGCTAGAGATCGATCTCGGAGGACAGGTGATCACAGTTGATGCCACCAAAGCCAGTAAAATTTCGGTCACCCCACCGACTACCGAGCAGCCCGAGCCGAGTTACAAGGTCGTCGTTACTGACAAGGAATTAAAGGAACTAGCCACTGCTACCGGCCCTGTGCGGATCGGCGCGCCACCCATTCCAGAAGGTGCCATCGGTGAGGGGCCATCCCTCAGTGGAGAAGTCGTCATTGACGGCACCAGAGAGATCGCAATACCTTCCAAAGTCCATGACGTCGAATCGGCAGGCAATGGAAAATTCCTTCTGCTCTATCTTCGTGACACGCGTAACCTCGCCGTTTTCGACGTCACCACGCTTTCCATCAAAGGTTACATCAACCTCGAGGAAGACCCTGCCGTTTTCGCCGGTGGCGCAGAGCATATTCTGATTTCTTACCCGAAGAAAAATCTCATCGTGCGCCACAACCTCGATACACTGGAAAAGGAACGCACCGTCAACAATCCGCTCGGAATGGTCGATTCCATCGCCATCGGTCGCTCGTCCTCGCGTTACGCCATGATGCTGGCCGGAGGGAGTCAGAACGGACATGACTCCAGCAAGATCAAAGTCTTTGATTTCATTCGTATGGCCGCAGTAGAAGTCGGCGAAGTCGAGTCCCATGCGTTCCTCACTGGCACCGGCAATATCCTCCGGGCCAGCGCGGACGGCCGACTCTATGGCTGCACCAAGACTTCGGGAAGTCCCAGCGGCGTCGGCATCATCCAATTCAAGAATGGAAAGTTGACCACCCGCTACGAGCATGATTCAAAAGGCACCGTCATTCCGAACCCCGATGGCAGTCTCATTTTCACCACCTATGGCGGGGTCTTCACTCCAGATTACATTCCGGTTATCAAATCAAACGGCAACTGGTCGAGTGCCACTCATTTCATTCCATCATACCACTCGATGTATTTCTTCTCTGTCCCACCACAGGAGCGCCCAAGCAGTGGAGACAAATCCCTGCAGAAACCGATCGAGCTCTACATCAAAGGTTCCAATCAACCGCTCATCAGTCTTACTGAGCCCTTTGATGAAATGAGAATGACATCGGATGACCAATACAGCCGTAACAAATCACCTTTCACCGTCGAAAAGCGTTACCACTTCATTCCACAGCTCGACCTGTTCCTAACCATTCCGGAATCCAATGATAAAATTGTCGCTCGAACAATCAAAGTTCATGACCTGCTCGACGAGAAAGAAATCGACTACCTTTACGTAACCTCCTCCCCGCCACCAGCGGTCGTATCGAAGCCTTACACCTATCAGCTGGCGGTTGCCTCCCGTGCCGGTGGCGTCAAATACAGTCTCCAGTCGGGTCCTGACGAACTCGATCTTTCCGCAGACGGCCTCATCACTTGGACACCACCAGAAAAAGCTTCTGAAGAACCCGTCATCGTCTCCATTTCTGATGCATTGGGCCAAGAGACCTTCTACACGTTTCAGATCGTCGTCGCGCCCGAGTAGAGCCCCCCCAAAACCGCGCTCGCACTGCTCAAGACTCACTTGCTGACTCACTTGCGACTTTGCACCAAGGCGTGGAGAAAAAATGCCTAATCACATTTGGTGGAAGCGTGACCAGGATGAATCTATCGAGGCGATCAAGGGCGCTTACTTGAAGCCAAGCTGACTGCCAGGAATTCGCTTTTTCAATCCCGACGCGCCATGACCGCGCATTGCCCCGGGTAGGAGGGGGTGCGAGGCATCCGCGAAACCCAAGATCGATCCACCGTTGCCGAGGGTAACTCCGGTGATTTCAAGACCGTCGCCCGACCATTTCGGCGCGGCATTTTCTGCCCAGAGAAAACTGCCGACTCCGGGCGAGCGGTCGTAGCTGGTTCCCGTGCCTTCGACCCATTCATCAACGATGCTCGACACCGTGG
>JAGROX010000415.1:0-286 GCA_020440025.1 Verrucomicrobiia bacterium | reverse complement strand
CAGGATCGAAGTCGATCAGGAGAAACTCCTGAATGCCCTTGAGCTTGAGCTTCGGTGAGCCACCGTTGTTTGCCTGACGCTACTCGGCAGTGGCGGCGGAGATCCAGGCGTCGCGGCTGACTTCGACGCGCCGTTGTCCGGCTCCTGACAACGGGCGGCGGGCTGGACCAGCAGCGCCAGAGAGAGAGCAACCAGAATACCGATAATGGCAGGGGAGAGATTCACTCCTGACCTTCGGGCACAGCCTGAAGAACTTCGAGTGGCTTGCCGCCCCCCAACGAAGCGA
>JAGROX010000414.1 GCA_020440025.1 Verrucomicrobiia bacterium | reverse complement strand
GGTGACGGCGCCGTCAACCAGGGTGCCTACCATGAAGCGCTCAACCTCGCCGAACTCTGGGACCTTCCGGTGATCTATGTGATCGAGAACAATGGTTACTCCATGGGCACCTCGCAGAAACGTTCCAGCGCCCATTCCGATATGGGACTCGCGGCCCGCGCCGAAGCCTATGGCATGGAGTGGGATCGCATCAATGGAGAGGACCTCTACGAAGTCCGCGCCCGCACCCAGATCGCCATCGACCGCGCCCACAATGAATGTCGGCCAACCGTCCTCGAGATCGACACCTATCGCTACAAAGGTCACTCCGTTGCCGATGCCAACGCGGAGAAATACCGAACCAAGGAAGAGATCCAGAAATACATGAACGAGCATGATCCGCTCACCTTGTGGAAGGATCAGTTGATCAAGGAAGGTGTCATCGCCGAAGACGACTACAAGGCGATGATGAAAGCCGCCGGCGAGGAAGCCGAGGAAGCCGCTCACTTTGCCAACCAGAGCGCCTATCCCGATGAGTCGGAGATTACCCAAGACGTCTATTGGGAAGTCGACAACAATACCGAAGCAGGCAAAACCGGACGCCATTTCTTCCACTGATCCGACCGACTCAACAGGGTCAAGTCCACGACCCAACCCTGTTCACTCACCCTTCCTTTTCCCGAATCCTGATTCTCGATTCCTGAACCTATTTTTCTCATGCGCGAAATTACCTATCGCCAAGCCCTGAACGAAGCGCTCGATGAAGAGCTCGCTCACGACGACAACGTCTGCATCATCGGCGAAGAAGTCGCCGAGTACAACGGCGCCTACAAAGTCACCGAAGGCCTCTGGGACAAGTGGGGCGACAAACGCGTCATCGATGCCCCCATTTCCGAAGCCGGTTTCATCGGCATGGGCATCGGGGCGAGTATGTTGGGTGTCCGACCGGTGATGGAGCTGATGTTCTTCTCCTTCGCCTATGTCGCCTTCGACCAGATGATGAACAATGCGGCCTGCGTGCGTTACATGTCCGGCGGTCTCATCAACGTGCCCATCGTGGTTCGTGGACCGGCCAATGGCGGCACCAATGTCGGTGCCACTCACTCCCACACGCCGGAGAACATTTTTGCCAACATGCCCGGACTCAAGGTGGTGACCCCCTCGAATCCCCGCGACGCCAAAGGTCTCCTCAAGGCCGCCATCCGCGACAACGATCCGGTCTACTTCATGGAGAACACCCTGCTCTACGGTGAGAAGGGTCCGGTCGAATCGAACGACGAACTGCCCGGCGGAGAATTGATCATTCCCATCGGCAAGGCTGATGTGAAAAAGGAAGGCAACGACATTTCGCTGATCGGTCACGGTCGCGCCGTCGTCACCTGTTTGAAGGCCGCCGAGATTCTCGCCGAGAAACACAACATCAACGCCGAGGTCGTCGACCTGCGATCCATCCGTCCGCTCGACGAGGAGACCATTCTCGAATCGGTCCGCAAGACCCACCGCGCCATTTACGTGGAAGAGAACAAACCCTTCTGCGGTGTCGGCGCACAAATTGCTTCGATGATCATGGAAAAGGCGTTTGACGAACTCGACGCCCCGGTGCTGAGGATGTCCAGTATCGACTCCCCGGCGATCTACAGTCCTCCCCTGGAGAAGAAACAACTCCCCTCTCCGGAAGAAATCGTGGAACGTGCGCTGACGATCTGCTGAATTTCCGATTCGACACCCTTTCTTCACTCTCCTTTTTAAGAACCTGATTCCCTATTTTTCCCGATGCCGAAATACATCGAAATGCCAAAGCTGAGCGACACCATGACCGAGGGCACCCTGGTCAAGTGGCTCAAGAAGGAAGGTGACACCGTCGCCATGGATGAACCCGTTGCTGAGGTCGAAACCGACAAGGCCACCATGGAGATGTCGTCTTTTGACGAGGGAACCATCTACAAAATCTACGTGAAGGAAGGTGACGCCGTTCCCCTGGGAACTAAGCTCGCCATGGTGCTCGAAGAAGGCGAGGAAGCTCCGGCAAATGCCGACGCTCCCCCCGCCGACAGTCCGGCTGCCACACCCGCCGAAGAACCGGAAGCGGAAGAAGCCGCGCCCGCCGAAGAACCGTCCAGCGCTCCAACCACCGCCTCCGGAGATCGTGTCAAAGCTTCCCCGTTAGCAAAAAAGATCGCCCAGGAGAAAGGCGTCGACCTGTCCGGCGTTTCCGGCTCCGGCCCCGGCGGTCGCATCGTGAAAAAAGACGTCGTCTCCGCCACCGGTGGATCCGCCGCCAAATCTGCCGCCCCCGCCGCGAAGACTCGGCCCACCCCGGCATCGGGCGAGGATCAGCGTCTGCCCCTCACCGGCATGCGCCGCGTGATTGCGGAACGCCTGCTCGAAAGCAAGACGACGATTCCGCATTTCTATCTCCACATCGAGATCGATGCCGCGCCCATGATGGCGATTCGCAAGCAGATCAACGCCGACGCCGAGAAATCCGGCGGTAATAAGTTCACCGTCAACGACTTCGTGCTCAAGGCAGCCATCAAGGCGGCCACCAACGTGCCCGCGGTCAATGCTTCCTTCGCTGGCGACGCCATCATTCAATACGGTGACATCAACCTCGCCGTTGCCGTGGCCGTCGATCAGGGCCTGGTCACGCCGGTGATCCGCTCGGCCCAGCACCTTTCTTTTGAGGAAGTGAGCGTCGCCATGAAGGAACTCGCCGAAAAGGCGCGGACCAAGAAGCTGACACCCGACGAAATGCAGGGTGGCACCATGACGATCTCAAACCTCGGTTCCTACGGCATCGATTTCTTCGACGCCATCATCAGCCCGCCGCAATCGCTGATCCTCTCCATCGGCGCCATCGTCAAAAAACCGGTCGTCAATGACCGCGACGAGATCGTGCCTGGCCTGCGACTGAACATTGGCCTCAGTGGCGATCACCGCGTCGTCGACGGAGCTGTCGGTGCCGAATATCTCGCCGCCCTCAGAAAGTACCTCGAGCAACCCGTCCTGATGCTTCTCTAATTCCCTGAATCCTGATTCCTGAATCCCGACCTTTTTCCCACCCATGTCTCAATACGACCTCATCGTCATCGGCGGCGGCCCTGCCGGCTATGTTGGCGCCATTCGCGCGGCTCAACTCGGCAAGAAAGTTGCCTGCATCGAAAACGACCGCGCCGGCGGCACCTGCCTGAACTGGGGTTGTATTCCCACCAAGGCCTTGCTCCAAAACGCGCTGATGTATCAGAACATGCAGCACAAGGCCGAGGAGTTTGGGTTTACCATCGAAGGGCTTTCCTACGACTGGAAAAAAGTGATCGGTCGCTCTCGCAACGTGTCCAACAAACTGGCCGGCGGCATCGAGTTTCTCTTTAAGAAGAACAAAGTCGACTACATCCGGGGAACCGGATCCCTGGCCGGTGAAGGAAAAGTTTCCGTGGAAGATGCCGATGGCAAGACCTCGACCTACGAAGCGAAAAACATTCTCCTCGCCACTGGTTGCAAAGCCCGCGACCTCCCCTTCCTCCATTTCGATGGCGAAAAAGTCCTCGGAGCCCGTGAGGCCATGCTCCTCGAAGAGCAACCCAAGGAAATGCTCATCATCGGCGCCGGCGCCATCGGGGTCGAGTTTGCCTATTTTTACAACGCCTTCGGCACCAAGGTCACCATCGTCGAAATGATGGATAACCTGCTGCCCGTCGAGGACACCGAAATCAGCAAGGCGCTCGAAAAATCCTTCAAGAAACAGGGCATCAATTTCCATCTCTCCACCAAAACCACCGCTGCGTCGGTGACCAAGGACGGTGTGGAACTGACCATCGAATCGGTCAAAGGTGGCGATGCCCAGACCATCAAAGGCGACGTCTGTCTCGTGGCTGTTGGCGTCGGTGCCATCCTGCCCGGTGGCTGTGAAGACCTGAAACTCAGCGGTCGCGGCTTTGTCGAAACCAACGACAAGTACGAGACCAACCTCCCCGGCGTCAAGGCGGCCGGCGACCTCATCGGCCCACCCTGGCTGGCCCACGTCGCCAGTTTTGAAGCGATTCACGCGGTCGAGTCCATGTTCGACCCGAACCACAAGAGCAAGAAAGTCGGCCTGTTCCCCGGTTGTACCTACTGCCATCCGGAAGTGGCCAGCATCGGTCTCACCGAACGCGCTTGCGAGGAGCAGGGTCTGGCCGTCAAAATCGGCAAATTCCCCTTCCAGGCCAGTGGTCGCGCCCTGGCCGCCGGTGACTCGGAAGGTTTCGTGAAACTCATCTTCGGTGAGAAATATGGCGAACTCCTCGGCGCTCACATCATCGGCGGCGAAGCCACTGAACTGATTGCCGAAATGGGATTGGCCATCACCCTCGAAGCGACCTGGGAAGAACTGGAAAACACCATCCACGCTCACCCGACCCTCTCCGAGGCCATTCACGAAGCGACCAGCGACGCCTTCGGTCACGCCATTCACATCTGATCCGTCTTCATCGACGGGATCTCGCGAATTCCCTCAATCGCAGAACGGGTCAGGCTTGGCTCGTTCTGCGATTTTTTTGTGCCCGCATTTCTCCGCCTGCGATTGGGGCCATCGAAGTTTTTTGAATATCACCGTCACTCAGGCGTCGAATTCTGTAGAGACTTCATCAATTCGTCTCCGAAACGAACCACGATCCCAACCAACCCAAAACATCCATTCATCTCATGAAAACGCTTCTCGCCATTGCCGCCGCCACTGCCGCCCTGTTCACTTTCGGCACCACCGATGCCCGGGCAGATCACACCCACGGCAGCAGCCGCGTCCTGTCCAATTGCGGACATTGCCACCAGCCGGTCTTCGCCTACTACCGACCCATCAGCTACGTTAATCGTTGCGCCGTCTACGGTTGGGTCCCTGCCTACCACAACCACGCCAGCAGCGGCATCTCGATTCGCATCCAAAGCGGAACCACCGGTTCCCGCTACAACTACGGCTACCGCACCCCGTCCGTCAGCAGCCACAACGTGCATCGTTCCCTCCACGATTATCGTCACGTCCGTTCCTATCCCATCTATCGCGGAGACTCATCGCGGAGCTGCCGATAAGACAATTTCAGGGCCTGAGAAAAGAAACGAAAAAAGTTTCAATTTTTTCTAAGAAGATTCTCACCCCTCCGTTTTAGAGATAGTTGATACGATATTTTTCTTCCTTGGTAGTTTGAAATTGTGATTCGTTTGACTCCCCCCCTATCCTGAAGGATTTCCCCTCCTCAGGATTCCCCTGCTAAAAGCCGCGCCCGGTCGACCGTTCTTCGACCGGGCGCGCTTTTGTCTACGAGAGTTATCAGGACGTCGCTGTCGGCTGCGGAAGCTGAAGTGAAAGAGAAATCTCCAAGAATCACGTCGAAAGGTGGTCGGAAAAAAACCCGCCAATCCCGAAACTTTTTCCACTGGAAAATCACCACGCTCTGATCTATTTTCACCGCCTTGCCGCCCGTGACCCCGGTTCCAGGCGACCGATCTTCGGTTCTGCAAGCGAATGAGATGGTGGCTGTAGCTCAGTGGTAGAGCCCCGGTTTGTGGTACCGGTTGTCGCGGGTTCGATCCCCGTCAGCCACCCCATCTCACTCACTCCTTCCTTCCGGTTCGATTCCCTTCGGAATCTCGCCCAGAGGTTGGGCGCTGCGTCCCCCGGCGGTGTCCTTTTTTGACCCGACGCCCTCCCTTTTCCGCCGAACGAACGTCCGCCAGCCAGCCATCACTGATGGAGTCCATCGAGCAACGCATCGCCTACAAATTTGCCAACTCCCTGCTGTTGGCCGAAGCGCTCACGCACCCCAGTCTTGCCTACGAGAGCAACCGACCGCACTTCGACAATCAACGGCTGGAGTTTCTTGGCGATGCCGTGCTACAGCTGATCCTGACCGAGAAACTGTTCTCGATGTTCCCCGGTTTCAGCGAGGGCCGATTGACCAAGCTCCGCAGTCGACTCGTTTCCCGCGACGCCCTTTGCGTCTACGCGGCTCGCATTGACATCGGCCACTATCTTCTTCTCGGAAAAGGCGAGGCCGCCTCCGGTGGTCGCGAACGTCCGTCGAATCTCGCCGATGCCTTCGAAGCCCTGCTCGGTGCGATCTATCTCGATGGAGGTTACGAGACCACCCGCACCATCGTTCTCCAGCTTTGTTCAGAAAGCATCGACCAAATCGCGGAGGAACCTCAGGAAGTGAACCCCAAGGGCCAACTCCAGGAAATCCTCCAGGCGATCTCTCCGGTTAGTCCGTCCTATCGCATCGTCGATTCCGAAGGACCCGATCACCTGAAAACCTTCACCGCCTGCGTCGAATGGGAGGGAATCGAACTCGGTATCGGGAACGGTGGCAGCAAAAAAGAAGCCGAGATCGAAGCCGCTCTCAACGCCCTGTCTGACCGTCGTTGGGAAGGCGTCACCACCACCTAAAACCCGCCAACAGGAAGCTGTGAATAACTTGGGAAAGACAGGGAAGAAACGTGAACTTATCAGACCTGATTCTCAAAAAGACGCTTATTCCGAAAACTGCGAGCCCCTTATTCACACTCGCTATTCCGACCTAACCCTCTTGGGTCGTTGACCTTACAGGGTTAAGTGAAGGTTATTCACCCCTATAAGAAGAAGAAAAATTTGAATCAAAATCTATTCTCTTCTTTAGAGCTGGTGAACAAGTTCCGCGGAGCTCTCGTTTAGCTCTCACGATTCGTCAGCAATCGGCGCACTTCGATCAGGACTGACTCGGGACGAATCCGCGACAGGTCACCATCGGGCGCTGCCAAGACGGACACCTCGGGATTCTGCGGAGCCCATATCTTCGGATTGGTCGGACCGAACAACAGCACCGAGGGAATCCCGCAGGCCGTCGCCAGGTGAGAGATGCCACTGTCGTGTCCCAGATAGCCCTGACATCGCTGCAGGATGGCTCCCAGCTCTGGCAACGACAGATGACCCGCGTGAGTGTGCGGCACACCTGCGGCTTCGAGGAGCGCCAGGAACTCGGTGATGACGCGATCTTCGGCTTCTCCGCTGGTAATGAGAAATCGACGCCGAGGGTTTTCTGCCTGGAGCTGGGTGGCCACCTCGATCCAACCTTCGAAAGACCAGTTCTTGCGCGGGCTGCCGCTACCGGGATGAATCGCGATCCATTGGCTGTCGGCGTCCGCTCCAGTTTTCGCAAAGAAGGCATCAGCCGCTTGCCGGGACGCCTCATCGAAACTCAGGGTGACGAAGGGTTGATCCAAATAAAGCGCAAGGCTTTCGAGCGGTTTCGCCAGTTGGGTAGCGGCGGATTGATCGGCCAGTGATTCATCGATTCGATGCGGCCCCTTGAACAAGGTGCTGATTTCACACCGCTGCAGATTGGCCTCGAAGTAGCCGTCCGGATCGTAAAGATAGCTGAAGATCACGCTGAAACTCTTGAAGTAATCCATCAGCTCCGGCGCGAGGAGACCGTTGGGGATGAAAAAAGAGGAGAGGGGACCGTATTCGATCGATCGGGCTCCGTGAGCGAGGTTCGCGGCTTGGGCGAGTCGCGTGACGGGCGGGTAGCCGAGGACCTCGACTTCCGCATCCGGCAGTTGCTCGCGGACCAGTTGAATCGCCGGGAGCGTTAGGATGAAGTCACCGATCGCGCCACCGCGGATGAAGAGTATTTTGCCCATGAGAAATCTTTAGCGTGGCTCATCGCGGAATTCGATCCCAGAGATTTTCCGCTCTCGCACGAAAAATCACGCTATTTTGTGAATCGCGCCCGGTTTCGGGCGTCCAATCCCCTGATCTATGAAAACCCCGCCACCCTTCCTGTTTGCGTTTCTTCTTTCGCTTCTCGCCCTGGGAATGTCGTCGTGCACGACCATCACCGATCCGGGATACGGGAGTTACGGTCGATCCACCGGCGGCTATTCGTCCGGGGGATATGGCTATTCCTCTGGCGGTTACGGATTCCCCTATGGCATTGGCGGCGGAAATCGATCGAACTACTACCGATCCAGCGGCTACTGCGACATCTGCCACAGCAATCCCTGCCGCGGCAATCACGGGTCCCACTTTGATCGCGACAATCACTACAATCATTACGACCGGGATCACGATCACGACCATGACGATCATCGGACGAGCTACAGCAAGAGCAGCAGTAGCAACAACAACCGTTCCTCCTCTTCCCATTCCTCGTCCTACGATCGCAAGAAATCGTCCTCCTCCGGGTCCGGCAGCTCGTCTTCCTCTTCTCATCGCAGTTCCAGTGGCAGCAGCCGCTCCGATTCCGCGTCCTCCCGCGGCAGTAGCAGCGGCAGCAAGAGCGGTAGCAGCAAGAGTAGCAGCAGTGGTGGTGGGAGCAGTAGTCGGAGCAGCGGGGGAGGAAGCAGCAAGAGCAGCAGTGGCAGCGCCCGCGACAACAGCAGCAAGGGCGAAAGTGGTCGAAAACGGAATTGACGATTCCACGTCAGGCCGGAAGCGACTGCAGTCCCATGCGCACTTCCAGCCGACGACTCCAAGCAAAAGGGAAAGGGGACACGGACACTTCGCCAGACCGGAGTGGCCACCATCGATCGCCATCACCCCGAAAGCGGCGGCCGAGGGACCGGCAGCCCTACCAACCTGACACCACCTCCCTGCCTTCTGCCCAACTGGTAGGGCGTGCAGTCCCTTGCGCGCCGAACGCTTTCCCGCAAATCGTCCCCCAAACCCCGCCGATCACTCCCAGGAAAATGGAACCACCCATTTAGCCATCGCAAAGACCTGAATCGAAACTTGTCCCGCAATTAGTCCTTTCCCTATTCTGGCTCAATGGATTCACCCGAACCCAGCGACAGCGACGACGCACTCACGGGTTTTCCCAGGCGCAAAACACTCCCGCACGACGTCCCTTGGTGGATCCCACGCGAATCGATCTATTTCATCACGATCAACACCCTACCTCCCGGCAAACCCCAGCTTTGCCGAGATTCCGAACCGCACCCAATCGCCTCGGCGATCCTTCACGCGGCCCAGTTTTACCACGAAAACGGAAAGTGGTATCTCCATCTCCTGGTCGTGATGCCTGATCATTTGCATCTGTTGGTCAGCTTTCCGCCCGAGGCCGAAATGAAATCCACCATCACCAAGTGGAAGCATTACCTCGCAAGAACTCAGAACATCGTCTGGCAACGGGATTTCTTCGATCATCGCCTCCGCCACGACGAAAGTTTCGCCGAAAAAGTGACCTACCTTCGAATGAATCCCGTTCGAAAAAACCTGTGCCAAAATCCCGAAAATTGGCCTCACGTTCTCGATCACCTCAAAGACAACAGGTAGGGCGTGCAGTCCCTTGCGCGCCGAACGCCTTCTCGAAAATCGTCCCTCAAACCCCGCCACCCTCTCCAAGCAAAAAAAGGAAACGGAACACCAACTCTTCGATCGACCCAAAACCCCACATTCGATCGCCATCACCCTCGAAAGCGGCGGCCGAGGGACCGGCAGCCCTACCAGTCTGCCACCACCTTCCCGCCTTTTGCGCAACTGGTAGGGCGTGCAGTCCCTT
>JAGROX010000082.1 GCA_020440025.1 Verrucomicrobiia bacterium | reverse complement strand
TGCTGCCCTCGCATTCGGAGAATTTCGGGATCGTGGTTCCAGAAGCGTTGCAATATGGGCTCCCCGTCGTCACCACTACCGGCACGCCTTGGGAAATTTTGGAGCGGGAAAACTGCGGATGGCGAGTCGCCCCGACCCAGCAAGCCATCGGCGCGGCTTTGGCGGAAGCGATCGGTCTTTCGGAGGATCAGCGTCGGGACATGGGCGAAAAGGGTCGCAATGTCGTGGATCGGGATCATCGCTGGCGACGGCTCGCCGAGGGCTATCTTGCGCTCTATCGTTGGCTCGCGGCAGGCGGTGATTCACTGGAAGACATCGATAGCGTCCATTGCACCCTCCTGAGAGACTGATGATAGTGGGTTTGCCCGACTCCTGATTCATGAGCAACGACAAACACAGCGTCGATCTGTCGATCTACACCCGAGGCGACTACGATCCCGGCTCGTGGTTTCGTCGGGCGCTCTGGTATGGACTGAGCCTTGCCTTTTTTGAAAGCGCCCTGCCTTGGCCGCGGCCATTCAAGCGAGGTCTGTTGCGCGCCTTCGGTGCGCTCGTCGGGGAAGGCGTCGTCATCAAACCGCGAGTCAGAATCAAGTATCCCTGGCATTTGTCCGTGGGCGATCACAGTTGGATTGGCGAAGAGGTTTGGATCGACAACCTCGCCCCAGTCAACCTCGGCGATCACGTTTGCCTTTCTCAGGGCGCTTTTCTTCTGACGGGAAATCATGATCGCCATTCGACTTCGTTCGATCTCCGGATGAGCCCGATCGAAATCGACAACGGGGCTTGGATCGGAGCCCGGGCGGTGGTTTGTCCCGGAGTCAGAATGGAATCTCACGCTGTCCTCAACGCCGGAGCGGTGGCCAAGGGAAGGCTCGAAACGGATGGCATCTATGAGGGCAATCCAGCGAAACGGATTGGCACCCGGGTGATCTCCGCTCGGGAAAAGAACGGTTCGGAAAACGCATGAGAACGGACGTCGACCGACTCATCGAGAGGCCGATTCTGATCCTCGGCAGTCCGAGATCGGGAACGACGATGTTGGGAAACCTGATCGCGAAGCATCCCGAGGTCGCCTATTGGGAGGAACCGCGGACCATTTGGAGTCAGGGAAAAAACGCGTGGAATGAAGATGATCAGCTCGTCGCCGACGATCTCACACCAGCGCTCGCCCGTCGCATCGATGAGCGCTTTCATCGTTTTCTTGCCGCCTCGGAACGTTCGCGATTCGCCGAGAAAACGCCGAGCAACACCCTGCGACTGCCTTTTATTCGCGGCCTGTATCCGGATGCCCGCATCATCCATGTGGTCCGCGATGGACGGGCCGTCGTGGCGTCGATGATGGAAATGCTGAACACGCCACCGGGTCGGGATCGCATGATCGCCCGCCTGCGCGAGACGCCGCTTCGCGATCTGCCCGCTTTGGTGCCATTGTATCTGCGCGATGTCTGGAGGCGTGATCGCAAGCCCTACTGGGGACCGCGTCCGCCGAGTTGGCGCGATTGGCTGGATCTGCCAGTGCCCGCGATGCTTGCCCGCCAGTGGCAGCATCTTGTGACCACCGCTCGGAGCGATTTGCGAAGTGAGTTTTCTGCCGATCAATGGATGGAATTGCGTTACGAGGATTTCATCGCGGACCCGACCGCAGGCATGGAGAAAATGTTGACCGTCACCGACCTCGGCCCGGCGGCGGATTTTTCTTCGTCGTTCACCTCAGACATTCGGGTAGATCGAATCGATCACTGGAAAAACGTTCTTTCAGCGGAAGCGATTCAACAGATCGAAACCGAAGCGGGTGACCTACTCACCGAGCTGGGATATTCCCGCATCACTCCTGAGACGATATTGTGAAAATCACCGTCATCACCGTTTGTCGCAACGCCGTCGACACTATCCGGGATTGTGTTGCCTCGGTCGCTGCCCAAACACACGACGACGTCGAGCATTGGGTCATTGATGGTGCCTCCACCGATGGCACTCGGGAACTCCTCGAATCGGTTCAGTCAGAATTCGGCTTCCAATTTTTGTCGGAGTCCGACGGCGGTCTCTACGACGCGATGAACAAAGGCATCGCCCGGGCAACCGGCGACGTGATCGGTTTTCTCAATGCCGACGACTGGTATGCGTCCGCCACCGTGCTCGCCGAAGTGGCCGCGGCGCTGGCAGATCCCGAAGTGAGCGCCTGCTACGCCGACCTCACCTACGTGAGCCGGGAGGAACCGACGCGGGTGATTCGTCAATGGACGGCTGGCGACTTCCAACTGGGCGCTTTTTTTTGCGGTTGGATGCCACCTCATCCGACGTTTTACGCCAAGCGGGAAGTCTACGAGCGGTTTGGTGGATTCGACACCCGGTATCGATTTGGGGCCGATTGGGAGTTGCTCTTCCGGTTATTCGAGGTCGAAAAAATTCCTGTGGCTTACGTGCCGCATCAATGGGTCACGATGCGACTAGGAGGTGAGACCAACCGCAGTCTGCGAAACATCCTCACCAACCATGGCGAATGTCTCCACGCTTTTCGCAAGCATGGCTACCGGGCGGGCTGGTGGTTTCCCTTTCGCAAAGCGTGGCATCGCCTCCGTCAGTTTCGGTGGCGGGCGACGGAAAAATGAGGGACGAATGCCGGGCTGATTCGATCCGCTAATGACGCTTTTTGCTGCCATTTCCCTCTTTCTACTGCTCGTCGCTGGCTCCTGGCTGGTGGGATTTCCCCTGCGTCGATGGCTGACCCGCGCCGGGGTTTTGGATCGACCCAAGGCCCATTCCAGTCACGATCGTCCCGTGCCCCGCGGCGGAGGACTGCTCGTGGTAATCGCGTTTTTCGGATGGTTTTTCCTTTCATCTCACGACGCCATGCCGGGAATC
>JAGROX010000081.1:11001-23125 GCA_020440025.1 Verrucomicrobiia bacterium | reverse complement strand
AAATTCTCCGAATGCGAGGGCAGCACGAACAGGTCGGCCCGACGAAAGGCGGTGTCCTTTTCCGCGCCGAACACCGGGCCGAGAAAACGCACCCGATCTCTCAGTTGGAGATTCGCAGCTTGTTCCTCGAGCGCAGCCTGATAGCCGCCTTCGTCGTTGCCGGCGATGACCAGTTCCCAATCCGGCGCGTGAATGCCAGCCCAGGCATTGAGAAGCAGATCGATTCCTTTTTTGGGATGAATCCGCGAGAGGAAAAGGACCTGTCGTCGTTGTTTGGGAGCCGCAACCCCTTGCGGATCCAACGGCGAGTCGGCGATGGGATCAAGGCCGAGAGAAATCACGGCGATGGGCTGGGAAAATCCCAGTTCGCAAAATCGCTCGGCTTCCGCCCGGGATGTCGCGTGAAGCACAGTGGCGGCTTTCAGATTTCCTCGCTGATAGAGCCACCAAGCGAGTCGTTTTCGCATCGCGTGATGCGCCATCGCCCAAGTTTCCAGCATGCCGTGGGGCGACAATACCAGCGGCAGATCTGCGCGCCGGGCAAATCGCCCACTGGCCACAGGTAGCGGCGCCCAGATGCCGTGTTGATGAATCACCGAAATCTCCCTGGCCTCGTGACAATCGCGCAACCACCGCGAGGCGCCGGTCGCCGCCACCCGACTCACGCTGATGGTGTCATTGATGGCTACCGCACCCTTGACCTCACCGAGAGAAGACAGCAACTCAATCTGGTTTCCCGAGTCGGCTCGGGCCACGGCGGTCGCGAGTTCTGTCACCGCCACTGGCAAACCCCCGGCATTTCGGGAGAGGGTTTCAACGGCGTGAACGATTCGCATAGAGATGGGAAACCTAACATCGCCCGTCGATTTTCCCAGTCCCTCCCGGCGCACCTGCGGCGTTGACCTCTGACCGGATTTCCGAAGAGGATCGAAGACGAAAACCCGCCATCCTCTCGTGCTCATGAAACCCACTCTGCCTCGTCGTCGTTTTCTCCAGTCCGCTTCGGTCGCCGCCATGGCCGCGCCTGCCATTGTCCGCGCTGCGACCGAAACCAAAAAGACCCGTCTCGCCATGATCGGGCCGGGAGGCATGGGATCGAACCATGTGCGGACACTCTGCCAGCGCAAGGATGTCGAGTTTCTCTGGGTCATCGATGCCGATGCCGACCGAGCCGCTGCGGGCGCGAAAACGATTCAGGAATTGACTGGGCAGACGCCGCAGATTGCCCAAGACATGCGACGCGCCATTGACGACAAGGCGGTGGAAGCCTGTTTCATGGCGACGCCCGATCACTGGCATGCTCCCGGCACCATTCTCGCGGCCGATGCGGGGAAACACGTCTATGTGGAAAAACCCTGCTCCCACAACCTGCGGGAAGGGCGGCTCATGATCGAGGCAGCCAAGCGAAATCAGGTGTGCGTGCAGGTGGGCACCCAGAGTCGCAGTACCGGTCACGTTCGCCAGATCATCGAAAAAATCCGCAGCGGCATCATCGGGGAGGTTCTCGTGGCCAAAGCCTGGAATAGCCAGAAGCGCTCAGACCAGGGGCATCGACCGGAGACCGAACCCCCGGCGAATCTCGACTACGATCTCTGGCTCGGTCCGGTCCCTGCCGTGCCTTTTCGAAAAACCTATCACCCCGCCCACTGGCGTTGGTTTTTTCATTTCGGCTCGGGCGATTTCGGAAATGACGGGGTTCACGACATCGACATCGCCCGCTGGGGACTCGGGGTGGAAAAGCATCCCAGCCGCATCACCGCTATGGGAGACAAACTCTTTTTCGACGACGATCAGGAATGGCCCGACACCCTCTATTGCGGATTCGAATACGAGCTTCCCGGATCCAAAAAGCGTCAGCTGATCTATGAACAGCGCATCTGGAACCCCTACATGCAGGAGGGGCATGAAAACGGGTGCGCCTGGTATGGCACGGAAGGCATGATCGTCGGAGGAAAGGCCAAAGGCTGGGAGATCTATGGTCCCAAGAATCAGCTGATCGAGTCCTTGCCCGCAAACGGGGTCGATCTCGCCGCCCATCACGACAATTTCCTCCGCTCGGTTCGCGGCGAGAAGAGCCACGACGAACTCCACGCCGGCATCGCGATCAATCACCATTCATCATCGCTTTGCCATCTCGGTAACATCGCCTGGCGTACGGGCGACGCCCTGCGTTTCGACCCGGCAACGGAAACCTTCCTCGGAAATGAGGAAGCTACCAAGCAACTCCGGCGCGCCTACCGGGAGCACTGGGCCACACCGAAGGGAGTCTGATTGGAGAGTTTTCAAGCCCGACTCAACAGGGTTAGGTTGACGACTTGACCCTATTGAATCGGCGGATCGATGGGTCACTCCTGGTCGTCGAAGGACCGCAACCAGGCATAGAGGCTGTCGCCGAGTTGGCGATAGCCTTCGGCGGAAGGATGGACGCCGTTGATCTGGCGCACGACTTCGGTCTCGGTGCGGGCGTGGGCTTTCTCCGTGTGGGAGGGGAATCCGTGGACGGGATCGAGGTTTAGCCAGGCGGGCAGGAGAAAGAGATTCTCGCCTTCGCGATTTCCAAAGGTTTCGAGCATGCGTTCGAGAACTCGGTGCTGGTTGCGAAGATATTGCCAGCGGGTCTGACCACTGCCGTAGTTCGCGCCAAAAGCTTCCTGGGTGGCGGCTGGAGGCATGGGCAGGATGGCGCCGATTCGAGTCTGAGGATTCAGCGCATGGATCATGGCTACCAATGTCTCGTAGTGGGCAAACATGATGTCGATACGCTCGTCGATGGATTCATCGGTGGCGTTGAAGGTGTCGTTGCAGCCAAGGAGAATGGTGACGAAATCCGGAGCGTTGCCTTCGTTGAACTCGGCACAGTAACGGGCGAAATCGAGCTTGGGGGCCTCCTCTTCATTCTTGGGTTCGTCTTTGTAAATAAAGGGACTGCCGCATTCCTTGTAGGGTCCGCCGCGGGCGATACCTGCGTTGTATTTGGTGGCGAAGCGTTCTGCGGTCCAGCCACCGTAGCCCTCATGGCGATTGCCCAATCCGTCGCCGCCACCTTCCTGGGCTTCGGCACCGGGGCCACGGGTGCCGATGAGTTTCAGGGGGAGCTGGTCCTCATTGGCCAAGTCGAGCACCTGCTGGGAATAGACGGAGGCATTGGTGAGGCTGTCGCCGATGATCAGCAAGGTGACCGGTTTCTCCAGCGGAGCGTCGACCGACCGATTCGCCACCCGGATGAGGGTAGTGGCACTGGTCACCACTCGGTTGGTGTCGTCCCGAAGTTCGAGGGTGAAAGAATGTTCACCGAGATCTTTTTTCTGCGGGTCAGTGGAGGGTTTCCAAGTCCAGCGTTCGTTCTGTTGGGCGCCTCGTGCGCAGACGACATCGACCCCATAGTTGTCGGGATTCAACGCGAGGAAGGTGTTGTCAAAGTAGACGTTGGTCTCCAGATCGGTGAGGGCATAAATCACCGGGGGCAGGATGAGCCGGAGGGCGTTCGGTCGTGGTTTTTCCCCGTCGGCGGACTCC
Organism: Verrucomicrobiia bacterium; assembly: GCA_020440025.1. Taxonomy (GTDB): domain Bacteria; phylum Verrucomicrobiota; class Verrucomicrobiia; order Verrucomicrobiales; family DEV007; genus JAEUHH01. Next base: position 19,609 of record JAGROX010000081.1, on the reverse strand, counting down.
GTTTGGTCACTGTCCAGAATCACCAACTGACTCGGCGTCGAAGCCTGCTCGTTTTCCCCTTCGGCAGCGGCGATACCCAGAGGGATCGCCGTGGGACTGCATTGACAGTTCAGTAGAAGGGTTAGGAAAAGAAAGACGCGAAGGTAGACTTTCATGGCGAGCGGCCGATCGATCAATAGTCCCGGTTGAGTAAATAGTCGGCAATCTCGCGGAGGTGATCGGCACGGGTGCCGAAAACCTGAAGCGCTTCGCGAGCGCGAGCAGTGAGCCGGGCGGCTTCGGCGCGGGATTTTTCGAGACCAAAGAGGGCGGGATAGGTGGCTTTGCCGACGGCCTGATCTTTGCCAGCGCTCTTGCCGAGTTTTTCCGAGGTCTGAGTGACATCGAGAATGTCGTCGATGACCTGAAAGGCGAGTCCCAACGAGTGACCGAAAACGGTCAGTGCCTCCAGTTGCTTCGGGGTGGCATTTGCGGCCATGCCGCCAAAGCGGATGGCGGTGGTCAACAGGGCGGCGGTTTTGCTCTCGTGAATGAACCGCAACTGGGCAGCGGTGATTTTCGCGCCCTGACCCTCGCCCTCGAGATCCATCACCTGACCGCCGATGAGCTTGCGGCTGCCGCCGGTGTCGGCGAGTTCGCGGACGAAATCGGCGAGCGGATATCGGCGCGGCGTCTTGGCTCCGGCGACGATTTCGAACGATAGCGTCAGCAGGGCATCGCCCGCCAGCACCGCAATGCCATCGCCGAATTTCTTGTGACACGTCGGCATGCCGCGACGGAAATCATCGTCGTCCATGCAGGGCAGGTCATCGTGAATCAGGGTGTAGGTGTGCAGCACCTCCACCGCCGCCCCGAGACGCAGTGCGCTCGCCATGGCGTCGCTTTTCTCCTCGGCACCGCAAGCTTCGGCGGCCGCGAGTCCGAGGATGGGACGAAGACGTTTGCCTCCAGCGAAGATGGAATACCGCATCGCCTCGTGAATCGTCGTCGGACGAGTCCGGGCGGACGGCAACTGACGACGCAGTTCGGCATCGACGAGACGCTGGCGGGAAGCGAGGTAGGTCTTGAGGGACATGGGCATTGAAAGGTTGGCCGGATGTCCGACGTGACGGTCAAGGCTTTACAGCAATTCTCCGATCTGAACGGCATTCAGCGCCGCGCCTTTGCGGATCTGGTCGCCGACGACCCAGAAGGTGAGTCCTCTCTCGGCAAACACGAGATCACGCCGGATGCGTCCCACCAGACAGTCATCGCCGTTGGTGACATCAAGCGGCGTCGGATACTTCGCGGGTTGGGCGGTGACATCATCGACCACATGAACGCCGGGCGCTGAGGTGATGGCGAGGCGGGCAGCTTCGACCGAGGGCGGATTGGTGAACTCGGCGGTAACGGCGACGGCGTGTGACCGATACACCGGCACCCGCACGCAGGTCACGGAGGCCACGAGGTTCGGCGCATGAAGAATTTTCCGTCCTTCGAAGTGCATTTTCATCTCTTCCTTGGTGTAGCCATTGTCGAGAAAGACATCGACATGAGGAATGACGTTGGATGCGATCTGATGCGGATAGACTTTTCGTTCAGGAATCGGCTCGCCGAGCGCCAAGGCCTTGTTCTGGGCTTCCAACTCGATGATGCCTTGAGCACCACTACCGGACACGGCCTGGTAGCTGGAGGCGATGATGCGCTGGACGCCGCCGAAGGCTTGATGGAGCGGATTTAATCCCATCAGGGTGATGATGGTGGTGCAGTTCGGATTGGCGATGATCCCGGCGTGTCCTTTGACATCGGCGCCGTTCACTTCGGGAACTACGAGCGGTACCTCAGGCTCCATGCGGAACGCCGAGGAGTTGTCGATGACCACGGCGTTACACGCGACCGCATGAGGAGCGAACTCTTTCGAAATGCCGCCACCGGCACTGAACAGGGCGATATCCACCCCTTTGAAGGATTCAGGCGTCAGTTCCTGGACCGGGATCTCCTCGCCACGAAACGTCATCGTCTTTCCCACGGATCGGGCGGAGGCCAGAAGGGAAAGCTTGCCGACGGGGAAGTCGCGTTGCTCAAGGCATTTGAGCATTTCGACTCCAACGGCTCCGGTCGCGCCGGCGATGGCGACATGTTTCAGTTGGCTCATGGATACTGGGAATGTAAATGAAAAAATGGGCGGGAAAATACGGGTTTCTTTTCGCTTTGCAATGACGGAAGCGGGTCGGCCTCCCGCAATCAGGTAGTCTGGAAAGGTTAAATTTTTGCGGAAATTTTATGAAAGACGGCTATCATTCGTCTCGTATTGGAAAGGGAGAGTAATCTCTCCTGACCACGACAACCCATCAACCAACACTACCTGCTCATACCTATGAAAAAAGTATTCCTGACTCTTTCACTCATCGCCATCGCCGCTGCTTTCTCGAGCTGCGCCACGTCCAAAAAAGCTTGCTGTGATGACGGCAAGAGCGCTTGCTGTGCACCCGAAGTGGTTTGCACCAAGTAATTGATTCGAGTTCTTCGAATTCGTTTTAGCAAAAAGCCGCCCGGGCGAGTCTCTCGCTCCGGCGGCTTTTTTTGTGTCGCCGATGACGAGGGCGACATCGCGATTGATGATCAGACAAACAAACCCGTCACCGGCTTGCCCTTGTCGGACACGGTGAAGGGGCGCTTGCTCGGGGAGTAAAGCACCTGATCCAGCGGCAGGCCGAGAGCGTAGCCGATGGTGGCATTGAAATCGGGCACGCTGACTTTGTCGGCGGCGACTTCCATCCCGCGTTCGTCTGAGGCACCCCAGCGTTGACCGCCGCGAACCCCGCCTCCCGCCATCAGGCAGGTGAAAGCTTTGGGGTGATGATCGCGACCCTCGTTCTGATTGATCTCCGGGGTACGTCCAAACTCGGTGGCGAGCACTACCAGAGTGTCGTCGAGCAGACCGCGAACTTCGAGATCCTGAAGCAGGGCGCTGAGCGCCTGGTCGAGCACGTCGGCTTTTTCCGGCACTTCGACGAAGTTGCCATTGTGGGTGTCCCAACTGCCAAAGGTGACCTCGACAAAGCGAACGTCGTTTTCCGCCAGACGACGGGCCAGCAGACATCCCTGGCCGAAGGTGTTGTCGCCGTAGCGATCACGGGTGACATCGCTCTCGCCACTGATATCGAAAGCAGCGAGGTCCTGGCTGCGCATCAGCTTGATGGCGTCGTCATACATGTCGGTGTAGGCGCGCACATTTCGCTGGTTGTACTTGCCGATGAATTTCGTGTCGAGCTTGTTGGCGAGATCGAGGTGAAAATTGAATCGATCCTCGGTCATTCGCATCTCGCTGTTGCGGAGGCCGCCGGCGGGATCGGAAATCATCAACGGAGAAAGGCTGCTCTCGAAAAAGCCGGAACCGGGATGGCTGGAGTCGTTGCCGATCATCACGTTCCCCGGCAGGGCGGCATTCAGCTTGCCGCGGTATTTCAGCAACCACGCGCCCATGGCCGGATGCTGGATGGAACTCCGCAACTCATAGCTGGTGTGCATGTAGTAGTTGCCCTGTTTGTGGGCACCCTGGGTCGAAGACATCGAGCTGACCAGCGCGACCTTGTCCATCTGCTTCGCCATGCGCGGCAAATACTCCGAGACCTGCACGCCATCGGCGCTGGTGGCGATGGCCCGGGTCGGGCCCATGATATCGGCATTGCCGGGCTTGGGATCGAAGGTATCCAGATGGCTCATGCCACCCGTCATGTAGAGATAGATGACCCGCTTGGCAGTGGCGATCTGCTTCAGTTCCGAGGCCCCGGCTCCGGCGGCGCGGGCAGTGACCGCGGGCATTCCAAAGGAGGCAGCCGAGACTCCGAGAAAAGTCTTGGCGAGCGTGCCAGCGAAGTCGCGGCGAGTCAGGTCGTCAGCACGGTTGAGGAGAGATTTCATGGCGGGAAAAAGTTGGAGAGATTGGAAAAGGGTCGCGCTGGTTCTTGTTTACTGAATGAAGAGGAATTCGCGCATGTTGAGCACCGTCCAAACGAGTCCCTGCACGCTGCCGGCGCCGACGGAATCGCTCCACGCCTGACTGAGAAGCTTGCGCTCTTCGTCGGTGGGATAGCGGTTCAGCATGCTGAGGAAAATGGTGTCGAGGCGTTCCGGGAACCCACGTTCTTTTTGCAGTTCGCGACCCATGACCGAATAGCGGGTGGTGATCGCCCCGATGATCTGGCCGTTAAGCAGGGACAAGGCCTGAGTGATCGAGGCCTGGTCGTTGGCGTTTTCCACCACCTCGCGATCAGACTGACCAAACTCGCGCAGGAAATGGCCTCCGGGGGCCGGAGAAGGCAGGTAGGCGGCCCGTTTCAGTTTGTCGGCGATGGTTTCAAAAGATTTGTAGGCCTTTTTCTCTTCGGGCGTGTTGATGCTCCATTCCTTGCGTTCCCGGTCACGCCTTTCGGCGTTGATGGCTTTCAGCGCCTCCTGATCGTCGGCCATGATGGCGGAGACCATCTGAGACACGATACCTTCGCGTTTGCCGATGATGGCATCCATGCCCTCGGTGAGATTTTGTCCCTTTGCACTCACGACCTCTGCCAACTCGGCAAGGAAAGCGTCGTCATCAGTGCCGTTGGCGGCCACCAGCGTCAGGCGTTCCTCCAGTCCCTCGCGGAAGACGCGTTTCTCCACTTCCCGGGCCAGTTTGCCACGAATGACCCTGGCTTCCGAATTGGCCGCACGGATCGCTTCGGGGTTTTTCGATTCCTTGGCGGCAGCGAGCAATTCCTGAGCGCGCTGAAGCTCGGCGGCGAGTTCCCGCTGGACCTGAGCGATCTCGTAGCCGTTGCGGAGAAACTGCCCCGGTGATTGCTCGTAGAGTGAGCTGGCGATGAGTTCGACTTCGGCGATCTCCCGTTTGGTGTAAAATTCAAATCCGGGATCCGGAGCGTCGGGATTGTCGATGCCCATCGCGACCACGGAATCCCAGATCTGCTCGGCAGTCATGCGTCGGAGGATGGGGCCGGCGAAGTGATAGGGCATGCCCAGAACCGGTTCCTCGAGACTGGCTTCCCGCTGATAGGTCTGGGTGTTGAAGATCATGCGCAGGTAGCGCTTCATGTCGTAGTCGAAATCGACCATCTTCTTCTCCAAAAAGGCCATCAGCTCCGGATTGGAGCCTTGGGTGTCCTCCCGCAGATCGTCGACCGGCTCGATGACTCCCAATCCGAAAGCCTTCTTCCACAAGCGATTGGCGATGACTTTGGTGAAGCGGGGATTCTCTGGCGAGGTGACCCAATTGGCGAAGGCCTCGATCGGGATCTCGCCCTGACTCACCGCCGCGCCCGGGGCAAAGGGAACTGCGGGATCCACAATGGCCTTGGGTTTGGCGTCATCATACTTGTAGTCTTTCGGCAGGCGCAGTGCGCGGGAGGTCGAAACGACGTTGTTAAAACGCACCGGTTTGAGGATTTCCGAGAATGCTTTCTGCAGGTCTCTTTTCTGATCAGCATTCAGTTTCTTACCCTTTTTTTCCTGAGCCTTTCTATCGGCCAGCTCGAGCGCGGTCCGCTGATTGGCTGACTGATTGGTGGTCATCTGTCCGTAGCTGAAGGCGGCGAGATGGTAGTAGTCCATCTGGGTCCAGGCATCGAAAGGGTGATTGTGACACTGGGCGCAGACGATCTGAGTGCCGAGGAAGACCTGAGTGGTGATGGCAAGGTTGTCGAGCGGCATGCCGTAGTCCCGCAGATAGTAGCCGATGGCGGGATTGTCCCAGGAAGTACCACTGGCACTGAGCATCTCGCGCACAAAGTCATCGTAGGGCTTGTTTTCCCGGAGTGACTGGCGAATCCAGGAGGCGTAGGAGAGGCCGGCTGGCGTGCTCTGGCCGTTGCCCGATATCTGAGTCTTGGCTCTGAGGATGTCGGCCCAATAGTTGAAGTAGTTCGACACGTAGCCCTCGGAATCGAGCAACTGATCGATCAGCTTGGCACGCTTGTCAGAGGCGATGTCCTTGAGAAAGCCCAGAGTCTCCTGTTTGGTCGGTACCCGACCGATGATGTCGAGGTAGATGCGGCGCACGAAAATCTCGTCACTGGCCGGAGCATTGGGGGTCACCTCGTTCGCGGCGTAGCCCTTTTCCACCAGCTGATCGATGCGCTGGGAGTCCGACATTTTGGCCTTCGGTACTTCCTTGGCGTTCGGCTCGGATTTGGCGATGGCGATCCCGCCGGCAATCGCAAAGATAAGGGCGGGCAGCGTGCAAATTCGCAGGAAGTGTTTCATCATGATCAAAGGTGGTGATGGGAAAACCCTGAGGGAGCGCAGAAGTTACGTTCGCGGGACGAATATACTACCAAGCGCCGCGACGTAAACGCGCCAACACACCGAACTCTTAGACGCCAATCACCGAAGGAATGTTCAGGGTTTGACTGGCGAAACTCCGGGTTCGCCTCTAGAATTCCTCCCTTTTCTGCAAATTGCCCTCGGGAAGCCCATTCACTTCATCCCCTATGAAAAAAGTTCTCGTCACCGGCGCCGCCGGGTTCATCGCGTCCCGTGTCACTCTTCAACTTCTTGAGCAGGGGGTGGAAGTGGTCGCCATCGACAACTTCAACGACGCCTATGACGCCCGCCTGAAGGAGCATCGGATGACTTGGCTGGAGGGGCGCGAGGGACTGACTTTCGTGAAAGGTGACATCGAGGACAAGGCGTTGGTGAACCAGCTCTTTGCCGATCACAAGTTCGACGTGGTCTTCAATCTCGCCGCCCGTGCCGGAGTCCGGTATAGCCTCGAGAATCCGGATGTCTATTTTTCCACCAACGTGGATGGGACCCGTCACCTCCTGCAGGCGATGCGGTTTGGCGGCGTGAAAAAGATCGTCATCGCCTCGACCTCATCACTCTATGCGGGACTGCCGATGCCTTTCACCGAAGACAAGCCGGTCGATCGCCCGCTGTCGCCCTATGCGGCCTCGAAAAAAGCCGCTGAAGTCTTGGCGTTCACCTATCACCATCTGTTCGGACTCGATGTCTCCATTCTGCGGTATTTCACCGTCTATGGACCTGCCGGTCGTCCCGACATGGCCCCGTTTCGCTTCATTCGGTGGATCGACGAAGGCACCACCATCGAGATGTTCGGCGATGGCAGTCAGGCGCGCGATTTCACCTATGTGGACGACATTGCCCGCGGCACCATCCTCGCCGCCAAACCTCTCGGTTACGAAATCATCAACCTCGGTGGCGGCAAACGTCCGACCTCACTGATGCAGCTCATCGATGCCATGGAGCAACGGCTCGGCGCCAAAGCATCCATCGAACACAAACCCTTTCACAACGCTGACATGATGGAGACCTGGGCCGATATCAGCAAGGCTCAGGAACTTCTCGGTTGGGAACCCACGGTCTCCTTGGAGGATGGCCTCGATCAGACCATCGCTTGGTACCGAGAAAACAAGGATCTGGCCCAGTCCCTGGTGATTTGAGAATCCATTTCTGCCGCAAACCGCTCTGGCGCCGTATTTCTACTTGCTTTTATACCTCAGAAACGATTTAAGGGGGCTTCCGATATGAGTCACCCCAAATTACTCGAAGCCAGATTCGATTCTTACAAGATCGACAAGGTGATCGGCACCGGCACCCTGGGGACGGTCTACGAGGCACAACAAGTTCGGTTGAATCGCAAAGTCGCTGTGAAATTCATCGGCACGGCGTTCGTGAGCGAATTTCCCATCGAGGAATTTGAGGAGGAAGTCTTCGATCTGGCGGGCCTCTATCATCCCAATATCGCCATGGTCATCGATGCGGGTTCTGTCAGGGGCCAGCCCTACATTGTCACCGAGTTGATCGAGGGCATGACGCTCGAGGAATTCATGGAATCCGGTGAGCCTGATCCCGTCGCGACCATCGGCATCGTCAGCCAGATCTGCGAAGGCCTCGCCTATGCTCACGATCATGGAGTGCTCCATCTGGACCTGACTCCCAACCACATTCTGCTCAGTGAAATCGGTTGGGTCAAACTGGTGGACTTCCGGATGTCACGTCCGTTCACGCCGTCAGAGAGCGCCGAGGGCGCGGGGATTCTGCCGTTTCTCAGTCCGGAAGAACTCGAATACGACGCCACCGTCGATCATCGCTCCGATGTCTATGCCGTCGGAAAGATCCTTTGGCTTCTCATCACCGGTGAAATGCCGCCGGCCCATCGAGAGGGCGAACTGTCTCTGGATTCGTTGCCGGAAGCATGGGCGCCCCTGATCGGGAAAGCGGTGCGTCGCGATCCCGAAGAACGTTTCGAGAGCTGCGAAGCGTTTCGAGCGGAACTTCTCGAGATGGCCTGAGCGTTTCAATCGAACGCATAAGGCTGGATCTCCAAGCCTTCGTTGCGATCGGTGAACAGGGACAACTGCCACTCCGCAGCGAGAAGAGCCACCCACTGTCCCTCGGAATCCCGGGCCAAGGCGCCATCGGAAGGCAGGGTCACGGCCGGGGCGTCATTGGCATTGTAGCCCTTGGATTTGTCCCGCTCCTTCGGCCGAATCCAGCGAATCAATGCCCAGGGAGCGGATTCGATGCGGCAGTCGGCCCGATATTCGGATTCGAGTCGGGCTTTCAACACCTCAAACTGGAGGGGACCGACGGCTCCCAGCAAGGGAAC
>JAGROX010000081.1:0-10941 GCA_020440025.1 Verrucomicrobiia bacterium | reverse complement strand
GCCCGGAACCGTTTGTAGTTCGCGGTGTCGTTGTTGAGGATGTAGGAGAAGCATTCCGGCGTGAACCGCGGCATCTCGTCGTAGCGGATCGTCGGGTCGGTGGTCAGGGTGTCGCCAATGAGAAAGTCATTGTTGCCGACCAGCGCCAGAATGTCTCCAGCAACCGCCAGATCGAGCGTTTCGCGGTCCTGACCAAAAAGTCGCTGCGAGTTGGAGAGTCGAACCCGCTTTTCGGTGCGCGGATTCAACACCTGCATGTCGCGTTCAAAGGCGCCCGACACGATACGAATGAAGACTGCACGGTCGCGGTGCTTCGGATTCATGTTTGCCTGAATCTTGAAAACGAAGCCGGAAAATTCCGGGTGCGAAGGCTCCACCATCTGCTCGCCTGACAAGCGATGTGCCGGCGGCGGGGCCATGGCGAGAAAGCGCTCCAACATGTGTTGAACCCCGAAGTTGTTCATCGCACTGCCAAAAAAGACCGGCATCTGTTTTCCGGCCAGCACCGCTTCCATGTCCAGTTCCTCGGTAACGCCGTCGAGCAACTCGATCTCCTGCTTGGCGATCTCGTGGAGATCCTCTTCCAAGGCCTCGCGCACCGCTTCGTCGTGGAGTCCTTTCACCTGAAGAGGCGCACGGAATGCCCCTCGGCGAGTGCGTTCGAAGAGATGCACCTCGCTTTTCTCGCGATCATAGACCCCACGAAAACGCGGCCCATCGCCAAGCGGCCAGGTCAGCGGCACCGGAGGAAGACCGAGCACGGTTTCCAGCTCGTCGATCAATTCCAACGGCGGTCGCGACGGACGGTCCAGCTTGTTGATGAACACAAAAATCGGCACCCCGCGACGACGACACACCTCGAAAAGTTTCAGCGTCTGAGCCTCGATGCCTTTACCCGCATCGATGACCATGACGGCCGCATCAACGGCGGCGAGCACGCGGTAGGTGTCCTCGGAGAAATCGTGGTGACCCGGGGTGTCGAGGAGGTTCACACAACTGTCCTCATACTCGAACTGCAGCACCGTCGATGAAATCGAAATCCCCCGCTGCTTCTCCATCTCCATCCAGTCACTCGCCGTGGCGCGCTCGTTTTTACGCGCGGTGACGTTTCCGGCCAACTGAAGCGCGCCACCGTACAGCAGCAGCTTTTCCGTCAGCGTGGTTTTGCCCGCATCCGGATGGGAAATGATCGCAAAAGTCCGCCGACGGGCGACTTCCTTTTTGAGTTGGGCGGGCGTGAGAACGGCGTCGGACATGGTATAGGATCGACTCAGACTCCCGCCAACACCAGCCGAACCGAATCCACCGACAGCCGCGCTTCGCGCAGGTGCTTGTCGAGGGCGTCGCGTTCTTCGGTCAGGGCTTGAATTTCTGCCTCGGGAACCGGGTGACCCATCTCGCGGAGTTTTTGCAGTCGGGCAATCTCGGCATCGAGCTGCTCGTGCATGGCATCGGCGGCGGTTTCGCGCAGACCCACCGCCTGTTTTTCGGCAATCACTTCGGCGGCGGCGAGGATTTTGGGAACCATCGCCTTGAGCGGCGCGGCTTTTTTCTGAAGCCAGCCCGACGGTCCCGGAACGGCTTTCCCTTTTCCGAGGAGTTTGGACTCCGGCGACTGACTCTGATCCTTGCCATCGTGATCCACCAGCACCTTGAGTGGCTGGGGCGGGAGAAATCGATCGGCATGCAGTTTTTCGGGAGCGATGCATTCCAGCACACAGACGACTTCCAGCAGCAGGGCCTGCTTGCGAGCGCCCGCGACGTAGACGAAGGCCGCGTTGCCGCGCTCCGACGCGAGCAGCATCTCGGTGGCGCTGGTGACCATGGGATGATCCCAGGTGAAAAAGCCGAGCTCCTCGCGAGCCAGTGCCTGATCGCGATCAAAGGTGATGGACATGCCCTCCTCCGGCAAACCGGGGAAAACATCGGCAGAGAAAAGGTGCTCCGGTTTCAGCAGGTATTGACGGTCTCGCAGATCCTCCACGGTGACGCCGAAGTGATCGAAAAGCCGCAGCATATATTTTTCCAGCTTCCAATCGAGATCGAGATCCTCGATTTCCACCACCAGACGCTCACCGAGGTCGCGGTCGAAAGAGCTCATCTCGAGGAGATGATCCCGACCCGACTCGAGTTCCTGATAGAGCTTTTCCTTGAAGGCGATGGTGCGCTCCTTGAGGTCCTCGAGAGCCTCCTCCCATTTCGCCACACTGGTGCCGGCGAGGGCAGTGATCTCATCGTGAAATGCCCGGTGAATCGCTGCCGATCCGTGCAGGGTGTGTTCGAAAGCGCCGACGCCCTCATGATACCAGTGCGCCCAGAGATCTTCCGGCGAGCCGGGCACATAGGGCACGTGAATGTGAATATCCGCGGTCTGACCAATGCGGTCGAGTCGACCGATGCGCTGCTCCAGCAGAGCCGGGTCGTCGGGCAGGTCGAAAAGAGCCAGATGATGGGCGAACTGAAAATTGCGCCCCTCACTCCCGATTTCCGAACAGATCAAGAGTCGGGCACCGCCGTCTTCCGCCGATTCAGCAAACCACGCGGCATTGCGATCGCGCTGAAGGAGCGTGAGCCCCTCGTGGAAAAGGGCCGCCGTCGCGCTGATCTTGTCTTTCAGAGCTTCCTCGATGCGTTCGGCCAATTCCCGAGTGTGGCAGATGAGGAGAAACTTCTCTTCCGGCATCCGGGTGAGGACGTCGGCGAGCCAGTCGATCTTGGCTTCGAAACCGATGCTGTCATCGGTGGTGCCATGCTCCACGTCCAGAGGCCAGAGATGGGCAATGCGTTTGGGAAATCCCTCCAACACCTGACGGCGATTGCGGAACATGACGCGCCCGGTGCCGTAGAGGTCCACCAGTTGGGCGGTCAGCTCGGCACGATTCTGAAGCGTGTTTTTTTCCGCCAGACTATCGACCGCTTCCTGCCCGAGCATCTTCAGGAGCAACGCCGATTCGTCGGCGCTGAGATCGTCGCCGGATCTCAGGCGATCGGCGAGATTGGAGACTTCCTGATAGTGATTCGACTCCTCGATGAACTCATTGAGATCGGAAAAGCGATCCGGATCCAGCAAGCGCAAGCGGGCGAAATGTCCCTCGCGACCGAGTTGCTCCGGCGTGGCCGTCAACAGCAGCAGGCCGGGTGATTTCTCGGCGATGGCGGCGACAGCCTCATATCCGGGACTCGACTGCTCCGGTGTCCACTCGATGTGGTGGGCTTCATCCACGATGACGAGATCCCACTTCCCCTCGGCCGCTTGGGCAGCGCGCTTCGGATTGTCCGCGATCCAGGACATTGCCACGATGACCAATTGATCGTCGAAAAACGGATTCGTCGGCGGTTTGGTTCCGGTGTCGGGCAACTCGTTGTCGTCCGAGGTCGACGGCGACTCGATCGATACCGCCCGCTCTTCATCGTAGATGGAAAAAGAAAGCTGAAAACGGCGAAACAGTTCCACGAACCACTGGTTCACCAGCGCGTCCGGCAACAGGATCAGAATGCGCTTGGCCCGACCGCTGAGATGGAGGCGGTGGAGAATCAAACAGGCTTCGATGGTTTTCCCCAAACCCACCTCATCGGCCAGCAGCACCCTCGGCGCGACTCGCGAGGCGATCTCATTCGCAATGTAAAGCTGATGCGGAATCAGCGAGATGCGACCGCCGGTGAGACCCCGGGCATTGTGCGCGCGGGCCATGTGACGATTTTCCAGCGCCTGCTGGCGGAGCCGCCACAGATTGGGCTCGTCGATGTGCGCGGCCAGAATGCGAGCCTCCGGTTTTTGGACACTCATCGTGTCCGAAAGTTCGCTCTCGGGTAGTTCCTTGCCGTCGGCATCGATGTAAACGATGCGCTTCTCGTCGACGCGGATGCGATCCACGAGGAAGGTCTCGCCCGAGTGGTTTTTGATGGTGTCGCCGGGATCGAAGGCCACGCGACGCAAGGGCGCACTGCGGGACGAGTAGATCAGCGTCTCGCCCGCCGCCGGGTAGAGGACCTTCACCTGAGAAAAATCGCAGGCCACGACCAGCGCCAGACCGAGCTCCGGCTGGGTCTCACTGATCCAGCGTTGGCCGGGAGCAAATTGACTGGGATCGGATTGGGCGGCCTGATGGCGGGAACGTTTCATGCAGAGAAAAAAGAGCGAAGCGTCGAAGAAAAAGGGGAACAAAAAACCGGGTGGGACCATACCCGGAATTTTCCGAAGGGCGAGCGCTTCCATCAGAGAATTTTTTTCAATCTTGGCGGATTCGTGAGCAGGGACTCGATAGTCCCGCCAGGTTCCCTCTCCGACTTAAGAATTGCGATGGTAGGTCCTTCAAAACGAGGCTAGCTCTCTTCCTTTCTCACGCTTTCCGCCAACCATGTCTCTACAGGAAATCTCTCTCACCTTGGATCTCAAGACTCCCCTGCCGGATGACGTCGCCGCGCTGATCGAGGAAGCCAATCGACGGGCCGAAACGTTTTACGATGCCGGACTTGGCCTCCGCTATCCGAAATACATCCCCAGTGACCCCAGGGTGGTCCATGCCGCGATCGCTTGTTTGCAAAGCGAGGGACACCTCCGCGGCGACGTCTTTTGCGAATGGGGTTGCGGCTTTGCCATCGCGGCGGGAATCGCGGCGCTGCTCGGCATGAGGGCCTACGGGATCGAAATCGAGGACGAACTTTTCGAGCGGGCCAGTCAGTTGATGGAGGATCTGGAAATCCCCGTCGAGATCTTACAGACCGACTATCTTCCCGAAGGTTTTGATGAAAGCGAAGGCGTCGGCGGCAAGGATCTCATCCTGCCCCAATCAACCACGCCACGAGGCGGCGTGGTGTTGCCGCCCGAATATGACGGGCTCGATCCCGCCGAGGTGGATCTTTTCTTCGTCTATCCCTGGCCGGGTCAGGAGCAGATGATGATGGATCTTTTCACCGCCGTTTCGGACGAGGGTGCCATCCTGCTCATGTACATGGGAGAGGGTGAAATTGAAGCCTTCATCCGAGATTAGACGACTCCATACCACCGCCCGGGAGCCGGGTAGCGACCTCGGAACTCGATCACCTGCGCTCCTGCAAGGCTCGATCCACCATCTTTCCAAACATCACCTGCCGCTCCTCGCTGCTCACCCCGCGATCTCGCGCCGCCCCGATCTCTTGAATAAGACGGTCACGTTGCTCACTCGACAACTTCGAGAGTTTCTTCACCAATTCCGGCGGCGGTGGTCCCCGAAAACCATCTCCCGAAATTCCCTCGCGATAATCCCGCACCGGTCGAGGCGGACCACCGGAGCTGCCACTACCCGGACCCCCGCCACCCGGCTTGCCTTCACCGGGCTTCAGCTGACGCTCGTCGAATCGCACCGAAAACACTTCGCCACCCGACATCGCAATCTGGGCCGTCACGGTTTCCAAATCACTCTGGTCGCCGTCCACTTCCACCAGACGCATGCCCAGCGGATTCGACGCCGCAGCCCCCGAAACGATGTGGGTTTCTTTCGTGTCGCGCTTCAGCAAGGTCACGTAGACCTCGCCCTCAATCCGGGCAATGCCGGTGAGAATCAGCGAATCCGACAAATCGAGCGATCGAAGAAAAGGCGAACTCGTCATCAGCGCGGAGAAGTTCGCTTCCGAGACTGGCTCAAGGCCATCGGGGTAGGCGATCCCTGCCACCGCTCGCGTGTCGTCAGCTCTCGCCGACAGAATCAAGTTCCCTCCGGCGATCAAAATGGCGGCGGCAACCATGGTAACCGTCAACCACCCGATACCGCAGTGATCCTGACATTTCTGGAGACGAAACGGTTTCATTTTCGACGCGAAAGATGCCTCTTTTCAGAAAAATCAAAAGGGACATGATTCGGTCGAATCAACCCTGTTGGGTCTTCGATTCAACAGGGTCTGATAGAGGCTTGCCGTTCCTCATGCGATTCGAACACCCCTTGACCAGAAGCACTCAGAACGACCAATCAATCCGCGGCTGAGATAAAAGATAGAACCGTTTTGATCTCCAGCTGCGACGGCACCAGCACGCTGTCGATCACGTGAATTACCCCGTCGGAGCACTGCACATCGGCATCGATCAAGGCGGCACCATTCACCCTCACTTTTCCATCGGAGAATGAAAACTCGACTGGTGATCCTTCGATCGTACTGACCTCCTTCGCCTTGAGGGCATCACCGAGGCCATTGGCACCGGTGCTGACGTGGTAGGAGAGGAGAGCGATCAGCTTTTGCTTGTTCTCGGGGCGGAGCAGATCTTCGAGAACGCCATCGGGAAGTTTGGCAAAGGCCTCATCGGTAGGCGCGAACACCGTCAGCGGATCGTCCCACTGAAAGAAAGTCGTCAAGCCAGCCGCGTCCAATGCCTGCTTCAGAATCGTGAAGCGCCCATCAGCCACCGCCGTGGCGATCAGCGAGTTGTCCTTAAACGAAGCGCTCTTTTTCTCGGCTTTCTTCACCACCTCAGCCTTGGCTACGGAAACCTCGGTCGTTTCTTTTTGCTCAGTGAAATTACCTTGGCCCTTTCCATAAGTCCGGATCCAGTCGACCTCCAAATCGAACGAACCTTGTTTCTTGTCACCCAGCAGAATCCATACTCGCTTGATGGCCGCCGGATTCAGGACGGCATCCGGGAGGTCCGTGCCGCGAAAACTTCCCCTAAATTCCGAGAACGGAATCTTCACCTGTTGCCACTGTCCCTTGGTGGTTGGAATCTGGCCGGCAAAGGAGACCGCATTGCCGCGAAACTTGGCGTCTGAATCCAGACGCGCCTCATAGGTGCGACCATCGCCTTTCACCATCAGAAGCAGGCCGAGGTCGTTGCTCAAATTCAGATCGACGTCTCCGCTTCGTGCCGTGGTGAAGCCGCCATTGTTTTCCAAGGAAAGCTTACCCTGAAACTTCATCGTTCCCGCCTCGGTGAAATCGACGTTTCCTTCGGAGAGCCCGCCCATCACCCCGTCGTTGACCACCCGCCAGTCCATCCGAGCGTTTTCCTCCGGAGTGAATTCGGTGATCGACTGTCCTCGCCAGGAGCCGGGTTTTGACTCGGATTGGGCCAACAAAGTGTCTGACGAGGCAATGCCCATTCCCAAGACAGCATAGGCAGCACCAAACATTCGGGAAGTTGCAAAGGGGTTCATGCCCTCTGTTACGGCGGATCACCAAGTCCGGATTCCTCACCAGCGAAACCCGAGAAAGCCGCTATTCGGTGGGAGTTGGCAACGGCAACACGTGAATATCGTCGATCTCGATCCCATTCTCGCCGCCATTCTGCATCCAGAGCAGCTTGCGCTTGGCGCCATTGAAGGCGGAACGGGTGAGAGTCTGTTTCCAGCGTTTACCGTCGAGAGTGATTGCGACGGTATCCGCTTTGAAATCGAGCTTTACCTCGCGCCATTCGTTGGCACTGAGATCAATCTTCTCCAAGGGCATAAACTCATTCAATCGATAGGCCTTGCTGACGGGATCGGCGGGACGGTCTGTTTTTTGCCTCAAGGGATGATGGGGATCCAGCGAGTGTGAATCGACTTGGAGTTGCACGCCGTCGCGCAGGAGTTTCACCCGCAGCATGTGATCGACACTGCCAAAGCCATCGTCCCCGTCGACAAAGAACCACAACCATCCCCCGTCCCCGAGATGCCGGAAACGAAACGAGATGCTGAGATCCTTGCCTTCGACCGGCAAATACACCATCGGTGGATATTTCCCGCCACTCGAACCCCGTGTCCACAGGACGCCGTCGCGGACCTCGGTATTCTTGTTGGGGATGGGAGTGGTGAAACGGCGGGCATCAAAATCAGCGTCGAAAGATTCCCGAACTGGCAACGGCATCTTTTCAGACGCGGTCAACGATGACAGCAGCAGGGCGGTGCAGAGGACGAAAAGCGATCTCATGAGGATTGGCTAGCTAGTTGAGAAGTAGATGAAACACTCGCAAGGCGGTGCCGGTGCCCTTGGGATCATGCCCATCAGCGATCCGAACCTTCACCGTGTGTGGCCCCTCTTTCAGGTCGTCATCGAGGATCACGGCCCACGGGAGATGCAGGCCGGTGCTCCATCGGGTAAAGGTGTCCGTCGTGCGGTAGTCGTCGCCATCAATGCTGAACTCGATGAACCCGGCATCCGGTCCCGAGGTGATGAACAATCCGACCCCGGTGCCTTCAAAGTTAAATTCGAATTCGTCACCCGGTTCGGTGCCCACCAAGGCTGGCACATCCACAAATCCCGCTCGCGTGCCTTTCTTGTCGACGGGTTTCCAAGCCCGCTCCAGAGCGAAGCCCTTGATGATCCGGGCTTCAGCGATGTTTCCAAACCGGCCGCGGGAATAGCTCCGGGGATCGATCGCCTCGGGCATGAGGTGGGGTCTCGATTTTGCTCGCAGGGGTTGAGCGAAGGCGGCCTCTGTCATGCGCTGAATGCTGTTGGCATAGAGTTGCTGACCAAATGGCGAAGGATGCAGGTTCTTGAAATCACCATCCCAGGTGAACTCCCCCGCATTGATGCGATCGGTCACTTCCTGCGCCAGATTGAGGGTGACGTTTCCATAGCCGGCAGCCACTTTCTCATGCTGGGCAATGACGACGGGAACCTTTCCCTGGTTGTAGTCGTCCATGTGGGACGGCATCACAAAATGCATCTGAACGATATCGGTCAGCGGATTCACCGCGCGGACATGGCGAACCACGCCTTCCATTCCCCGCAGCATGTGGGCGGGATCGGCGGTATTCGAGGCGTCGTTTACTGCCGCCTCCAGAAAGAGCAAATCGACGGGTCCACTGGACAAGATATCTCGTTCCAATCGAAAGGCGTGAGGAACGGAACCCAGCGAACCGATGCCGGCACTGATGAATTCGAATTTGGTGTCAGGAAACCTTTCCTCGAAATATCGAATCGTATGATCCCTCCATCCGTTCATGGCCGTGATGGATCCGCCGAGAAAGGCAATGCGCCCCGTCTTCTCGCGCTCAAATTTCAGGTGACAGTTTCCGAGACCGTCACGCAGATCGAAATACTCATGCCCTTTCGGCAAGGTCTCGGGATCATATTTCGGGCCGGGCGATTCGTCTGCAGCACAGAGCCCCATGAACGTCGCGCAGGACTGCAGGAGACAGATCGCAATGAGTAGAGTTTTTTGCATGATCCGCCAATCATGCCAGCGTCGAGGGCAAAACAAAACCTGAGATTTGCGTGGGCTATTCGGCTTGCCTCACTACGGCCGCTCTCTGGAAGCCAGGATCTTGGTCAGGTCGCGCAAGGCGACCACGCGGACGCCTTCCTGTTTCAGGTGCTCCAAGTAACGCTCAAATTTTTCCGGGTCGGTATTCACCCAGGGATGCTTGATGTCGGGCACACCATGGAAAGTCATCACCGCGATCTTTCCTTCGCGAGCTTTCTCGACTGCCGCTTTGAATTGTTCGAGCGTGCTCTCTGGCTTTCCGTCAAACGCTTGCGGCAGGGTCAGGGGTTCATCGCTTGCCGGATCGAAGGCATCGGCCCCGCCGGCCCTGGCAAAGCGATAGCCCCGCTCTCGCAGCAGCGTCACCGCAGCCTCGCTGGTTTGATAACCGGGATAACAAAAACTGGTGGGACGTGGGATGCCGTGTTTCTCACACTGTTGCTCGATGTAGGCCACATCCGCCGTCAGCTGTTCGAGTGTCTGCTTGGCCACACCGGCGTGGTTCCGGGTATGGTTTCCGATCTCGAATCCCGCGGCGTCCAGCGCTTTGATCTGATCCCACGTCATGTAGTGCTTCTTATCGACGAGGAACTCGAAACCCTCGGTGATAAAGAAGGTGGCACCGAAGCCATATTTCTGAAGCAGGGGCGCCACGAAGGTCGCATGGCTCGCGACCGAATCGTCAAAGGTCAGCACCACAATCCGATCGGAAACAGGCTCCTTTGGAGACGAATCCGCAGCGATCAGGAGGACACCTGAAGCGACACAAATCGACAGGGAAATGAGGAGAGGACGAGGAATCATGGGAAGAGAATTTGCGTAAGTTATTTTTTTGTGTCCGTCTGCCTGCGAAGGCTAACCATTGCCAAGTATTGGCTCCAAAAGCTTGCGGTAGTTGGCCCCCAGGATCAGTGCTTTTTCCTTTTCGCTGACATCAGCACCCACCACCTTTCCGAGTTCCGTTCCCAGCGAACGCGAGGGCAGATGGGTGCCGAATACGATGCGTTCGGCTCCCAGTTCTCTTACCGCCATTTCGATGAAGCCGGCAGTCGCATCGAAGCCGGAGGTCTCCACGAGGATGTTGGGAGAATCGCGAACCGCGCGAAGGCCTTGTTCCCATTCGCCTCCAGCGTGGGCGCAGATGAACTTCTGTTCCGGATACCTAGCGGCCAGTTCCGCCAGTTCGGACGGAGTCGAAATGCCGGGGCCCGGCTTGCCGCCGGTGACGAACCAGGTGTGCTGCATGATGACTCCCTTGAGCTCAGTGATGCGTTCGACCAGTGGATCAAAGTTCCGGTGTGAACAAGCCAAGGCGGCGGGGCCACCACCGGGAAAATAGACCCCGAGCATGGGGCCATCGCGCAGCCAACGATCCAAAGCATCGAGCGAGGCACGAACCTCGTTGGCATTGAGCTGAATCATTCCCAGCAGCATTTCGGGCCAGCGCTCCAGCGGCTTCAAAACCAGTTCGGGCCGGGCGCGGATCATTTTTTCGAAGACAGCATCCGAGGTTGTGCCAATTCCGACATGAGCAAAAAAACAGAGCTTCTCGATTTTCCCGATCTCGATGGCACGCATCGAACGCTCGACATCGGCGAAGAGTTTGCTGCTGCCGTCAGCTCCCGGGTGTCCGTGGGACGGCAGGAAATACGAATCCCAGATCCGATATCGCTTCATCTTCTCCGCCGAAGGCAGGCCGAATACTGTTCCCTCGTCGTCGCTCATCAGAAGTGAATCCGGTTGGCATTTCCCTGCAGCACGGATCGAAGGTCGTCGTTCGCCAA
>JAGROX010000413.1:3802-4746 GCA_020440025.1 Verrucomicrobiia bacterium | reverse complement strand
AATCGCTTCGCGGCGCCCAGCAGGGAGCCCAGCTGGTTCCGGGTCGCGTCGTCCTCGGCATCACCCATCATGCGGGTGAGCAGGGCCGAGATGGTGACGTTCTTCAGGTCTTCGCTCGAGATGCCAAACTGGTCGATCCAACTCGCGATCTGCGTTTTGAAATACTCGGGATCTCCATTGAAGAAGGTGTCCCGGACATTGCTGAGCGTGGCGCTGTTGTCGACGAGGCGATCGACCGCTTTGCCCTGAGCGATGGCACCGGTGATCTTGTCGAAGAAGGTGGTTTCGCCCCCCACGATGTCGATCTTCGCGCTCTTGAGCGCCTCGGCCACGATCTCCGAATGCTTCGCTGCGATGGAGCGGCGGACATCGATCTCGGCGAGTTCGACGGCTTTCTCCTTCTCGAGTTCGAGTTTGAATTCCTCGTGATCCTTGCCGGCTTCGTTGAATTTCTTCATCGCTTCCGCCTTGGACGTGATCCCGCGCGCTTCGGCGTCGGCCTTGGCCCCGATGACTTCGGCTTCCCCGAGTCCGGTGGCTGCCGTTTCGGCGGCGACACCCGAGGCCAGGGTTCTCTTGGCCACGGCCAGTTTTTCGGACGAGGTCTGCTCGGCCTCGGCCAAGATGACGATCTCTTCCGCGTGCAACTCAGCGGCCTGCTTGTCGGCTTCGGCGAGTTTGACCCGCTCGTAGAGTTCTTGATCCGCGTGCAATTGGGCGGCTTCCTTGGCTGCCTCGGCTTCCTTGATCTTCTTGATCAAGCCTTCCTGGGCATCCTTCTCGGCCAGGGTCAATGCCACCTGCTTCTCGCGATCCGCGCCAGCGAATGCCTCGGTATCGAGAATCTTCTGCTGCTCTTCGACCACGGTTTTTTCAACCGCAACGCGCTCTTTGATGACATCCTGGATCTCCTTCTTCTGGATCTCCACGGCTTTCTCCTTTTC
>JAGROX010000413.1:0-3739 GCA_020440025.1 Verrucomicrobiia bacterium | reverse complement strand
TGTTCGACGGCATCGGTGCGCTCCTTGTTGCGCTGAGCGACGAGGACTTCGCGCTCCTTGTTCTGGGTCGCGATTTCGACCTCCTCTTCCGTCGCGATGCGAGCGCGCTCGGATTTCAGAGTTTCCTCGGATTGAATCTTGGCGGACTCCGCCTGCTCACGGGCCTGCACCGCTTCAACCTCGCGTTTCTGTTTCGCTTCCGCCTCGGCCTGCTGACGCTCGAGTTCGAGAATCGCCTCGCGAGTCTCCACATCCTGCTGCTTGATGACCTTCTCCTTGTCCCGCTGAATGAAGTTGGCCAGCTTTGCCTGAGTCGCGGTGAGCTCCGTGATCTTCTTGATGCCTTCGGCGTCGAGAATGTTGTCCGGATCGAGAGACTCGAGCGGGGTTTGCTCCAGGTAATCGATGGCCGCATCTTCCAACGAAAAACCGTTCAGGTCGGTGCCGATCAGCTTCAGGATTTCCTCACGGAACGTTTCCCGTTCTTCGTAGAGTTCGGTGAAATTGAAGCGTTTCCCGATGGTCTTCAGCGCTTCGGAAAACTTCGCGTCAAAGAGTTGCTCGATCGCATCCAAACTCGAAGCCCGTTGGCATCCGATCGAGTTAGCCACCCGAATCACATCCTCGTCGGTGGGGCTCACCCGGACAAAGAACGCAACCTTGATGTCGGCGCGCATGTTGTCTTTACAAATCAGGCCACCGGAACCGCTACGATCGATTTCCAGACGTTTCACGGACAGGTCCATTTCCTCCACCCGGTGAAAGGCGGGAAAAACCCAAATGCCGTCGAGTCCGACCTTGGTTTTGCCCATCCCTGTTCGAACGAGGGCGGAGCCTTTGCGGACTTTTTTAAACAGCGAAGCATAGAGCATCGCAGTGATGATCACCGCTCCGATCACAAAGCCGAAAACGACGGCAACGATCAGAACGAATGGAGTGGGGTCAAATGCCAGTATCATGGTCTTGGTTTCCTTTCAGGATGGGTTGTTTGAGTTAGAGATCTTTCGATTTCGTCAGAGGGCGCACCACGTAGGCGTCGCGTTCTTCATCTTTCATCACGATCAAAACTTCCGTGCCGCGCACGATCGGCTCGCCTTCTTCGCTGACGCGGGCGTGAAGGAGAATGGGAGCACCATCTCGCACCACCTCGACCTGTCCCGAGGTGGCCGTGACACTCAGAGAACGCACCTGTCCGGTCATCCCGATCAGAGGAATGCGGGACTCCGTGTCGCGAAGCAGTCGCATCAGTGGCCGCAGCGGACGAATCGTCAGACGAGTCAGGAGAAACGATCCCACCAGCGAGACCCCCAGAATGATGGTCGCCAGATTGCCGGAATCCTCCTTATTAAAATAGATATTTCCCAACATGTTGCAGCCCCAAAGGGTCAACACGTAGACGGTGAGCACGAACATGATGGGGGCATCGGTCGCTCCCAGCAGTTTGACGGTCGATTGGAGAAAACCTCCCGACCCATGGTGATGATCTCCTCCGTCACCATCGGCATCTGCCGAGACATCGGCATCCACGTCTACATCCACGTCTACATCCACGTCTACATCCAGGTCCACATCGACATCGACATCAGCTCCATCGGCAGCGTCCAGCCCGAGAAATCCGTCCAGCGCATCGAATTCCATCACCCCTGCCAGAGAGATCAGCCAGTAGACTGCCACCAAGCCCAATACGATGGTCAGCGGCAGATTGTAGGCACTGATGGCTTCTTGTATGACTTCTTGCATCTTTGGTCCCCTCCTTTCGATTCCTGCACAGACTGCACAGTAACCGC
The DNA here is from genome assembly GCA_020440025.1 of Verrucomicrobiia bacterium. Classification (GTDB taxonomy): domain Bacteria; phylum Verrucomicrobiota; class Verrucomicrobiia; order Verrucomicrobiales; family DEV007; genus JAEUHH01. The sequence continues at coordinate 1,952 of JAGROX010000413.1, read as the reverse complement.
TCCCGGAGTCAAGACCGGCGACCTTTCGGTCGACCGGTCTCTTCCCCCCCTGGATTGGGTGATGTCAGATTAGCCAGCCCAAGAGATTCTTCGATTACAATTGCCCGAATCGATTGTAACAGATACGAATGCGCCTCGCCGGGTAGTCTCGCCGCGTAAAACTGCGCTATCTCGCTTGTTTTCCCGAACCGAATTCGCCACACTCACCGCCATGGAATCCCACGAAGTCCTGAAGCAAGCCTTCGAATCATCACAGACCAGCCCCAAGCAAATCGCCTCGGAAATGGGCGTTTCGCTTTCGCTCGTCTACAAATGGGCGCAGCCAAATACCGAGTCTGGTTCCGGCAGCCGCAATCCGCTGGACCGCGTTTCGGAATTGATGGAACTCACCCGCGAACCCGCCATCGCCGAATGGCTCTGCGAACAGGCCGGTGGCTACTACGTACGAAATCCCAAGAGTTCCTGCAAACAGGGTTACGAAGTCGTTCCCGCCACTCACGAGATTGTCCAACAATTCGCCGGCCTGCTGTCTGTCATCAGCCAAGCAGCGGTCGACAACACCATCACTTCCGACGAATCCGCCGAAATCCGCCGGGTTTGGGACCGTCTCAAAGCCTACTGCGAAGGCTTCGTCCGTTGCTGCGAAGAAGGCGACTTCGAACAGATCAAGACGGATCTCGCTCAGGTGCGCTGAGGCAGCCCCATGTAACAGGGTCAAGTCCGCGACCTGACCCTGTTGGATTGAGAATTCGAAACTCCCAAACAATCCCCGATGGGGGAATGGGAAAGGTTCAAAACCCGGGAAGCAAAACGGCGCTCAGAAAAATGAGCGCCGCCTTTTTGAGCTTGGTGATTCCGAAATTGTTTCGGATTTCGGGCTCAGAATTTGATCATGGGAGTCACCGACTCAATGTGGTTCCGCGGCCTCGGCACCATGACCGGTGTGAGCGCGTACCGTCATTTCGGCAAACTTGGCTTCTGCTTCCGGTTCACGTCTCAGGTAGGTGCCGATGATCGCGGCGAGCAATCCGAGCGGAATACTGACCAAGGCCGGATTTCCCAGCGGGAACCAGGCATCGGCCTGAATGAGGTGACGGCTGGCAGCGGCGACTTCCGGTCCGTCAATCCTCATGATGTTCGGACTGAGGATAATCAGAATGATGCTGGATCCCAGGCCCACGGCCAGACCAGCCACGGCACCGGCGGTGTTGAATCGGCGCCAGAACAACGTCAGCAGGATGACCGGGAGGTTCGCTGAAGCCGCGACCGCGAAGGCGAGACCGACGAGGAAGGCCACGTTGACGTGGCGCAGGAGAATGGCCAAGGCGATGGAAATCATCCCGACCGCAAAGGCAGTGAATCGGGCCACTTTGATCTCTGCACCCGGTTTGTGCTCCTTACCGTGGTGAATCACGTTGGTGTAGATGTCGTGAGCAAAGGAGGTGGACGCGCTGATGGTCAACCCTGACACCACCGCGAGAATGGTGGCAAAGGCGACGGCGCAGATGAAGGCGAAGAAGATTTCACCACCGAGCACCTTGGCAAGCAGAGGAGCACTAAGGTTGCTGTCGGCAATATTGTCCGGTCCGATGATGGTGGCAGCACCAAACCCGAAGAAGGTCGTCATCAGGTAGAAGAGACCGATGACGATCGTCGCCCAGATAACACTGGAGCGCGCCGTTTTGGCATCCGGCACCGTGTAGAATCGAATGAGAATATGGGGCAAACCAGCGGTTCCCAGCACCAGAGCCATACAAAGTGAGATCAGATCCCACGTGTTGGTGAATTTCAGTCCCGGAGTGAGAAAGTCCATGGTCACTCCCCCCTTGTTCACCGCACCGACCGCATCGAAAAATTCCGTCATGCTGAAATTGAAGTGTTTCATCACCATCACGCTGAGGGCAAAACTGCCGCACATCAGCAGGATGGCCTTGATGATCTGCACCCAGGTG
>JAGROX010000080.1:6868-8380 GCA_020440025.1 Verrucomicrobiia bacterium | reverse complement strand
AAATCAGGAATGGCATTTCTATCGATTGCCCAAGGGCAGCCACAGCTACGATGGCGCCCACGGGTGGAACACGGAGTGGCCTCGGATTCGGGAGATTGGCGAGGGAGGCGATCTGCTCGCGACCATGCACGGCACCTTTTGGAAATTCCCCGCGGGCTTTTCCCTGAAAAACTCGGCAGGCATCGCGCCGCGTTCGAATTACCTCAAGGTCATCGGTGATTTCTGTCGTTGGAACGACCGGATCGTTCTCGGATGCGATGACTCGGCCAAGGCGGAGTTTCTCAACACCCGGACTTTCAAGGCCGCTCATGGAGCGCCCAAGCAATCGAACTCCAATCTCTGGTTTGTGGAACCGGAGCGACTCGATCATCTCGGACCCGCCATCGGCCGGGGTTCGGTCTGGTTGCGAGAGGACCTGGAGGCGGGAGCGGTCAGCGATGCCTATCTGTTTTCGGGCTATGACCATCGGCAGCTTCACCTGACGCATGCTTCGGCCGAGCCGGTGACTTTCACGCTGGAGGTCGATCGCGAGGGAACCAATGTTTGGGAGACGCTCACTGAATTCACGGTTCCGGCGAAGGGTACGGAGTCCCATGTATTTACTGCCGACGAAGCTGGCGCTTGGGTTCGGCTCAAGACGAGTGCCAGTGCGGTTGGCGTCACCGCCAATTTTCAGTATCGGAATCGCGATGATCGCGGCGAAGAGAATGCGGCCCTGTTTGCCGGGATTACCGCGCCGGGTCAGAAGGCCGCGACCACCGGAGTAATGAGAAGCCTCGGCTATGATCGACTCGGATTGGTCGCGGGGGATGGTGACGACGGAGTTCGCTACTATGAACTCAATGAGAAACTGGAACTCACCGAGGTCGATGATCCGAAAGCAGCGCTCGATCTGGTCCATGCGGTCCGCCAGCCGGAGAAGTCGATCACCGAGGATGCCGCTTCCGTGGTCTTGATCGAGGATGGGAAACGTTACCGCCTGCCGAAGAATGAACGCTATCAGATGATGGCCGCCAAAGCCGATTCTCCGCAGGTTGGAAGAACCCTGAAGGATTTTCTCGATCAGAGCCTGACCAAGGGAGCGAAGGTCACGGTCAGTTCCACTCACGAGGCTTATGCGCCAGAGAATGCCGTCGATGGGGTGCTCGACGACGAGGCGGCCCGCTGGATTTCGACCAACACTGGGCTCGGATGGATCGAGCTGGATCTCGGTTCAGAGAAAACGATTCGCAGTCTCTGGGTGGTCTCGGGCTGGAACAAAGATCCCCAGTACGTGGCGAAGAATTTCGACGTGGAGATCAAGGTCGGCGATGAATGGAAACTGGTTCCCGGAGGCGAGGTTCGCGACAGTCCCAGGGTGGAGGCCGAACTTCGTTTTGAGGAACCCATCCAAGCGCAGCAGCTTCGCATTTCGGCGGTGAACACCGGTTTCCTCAGAATCTATGAAATCGCCGCCTTTGAAGAGTGTCCCGACATCGAACCCGAGCGTTTCGACGGATTCGGTCCCGCCCG
>JAGROX010000080.1:0-6735 GCA_020440025.1 Verrucomicrobiia bacterium | reverse complement strand
GGATTTCTGTTCGCACAATGGCTTGCTGTTCTTCACCGGGATCGATGCCGAAACCGAGAGCGATCACCTTTTCCGAAGCGCCGATGGCAAGGCCGCCGTCTGGGCAGGCGTGATCGATGACCTCTGGCAACTCGGCAAACCACGAGGTCTCGGCGGCCCGTGGAAAGACTCGAAGGTGAAAGCGGGTGTTCCGTCAGATCCCTATCTGATGACCGCCTACGACAAGAAATCGGTCGAGCTTTCTTCCACCGAAGCCGCGGCCATCACTCTGGAGGTTGATGTCGACGGAACCGGTTTGTGGATTCCCTACCAGTCGTTTTCACTCCAGCCCGGTGAGCCGGTGAATCACTCGTTTCCCGAAGGATTCAGCGCCTACTGGGTCCGGGCGGTCAGCGATGTCGACACCACGGCAACGGTGCAGTTTCGATACGAATAAAGGTCAGTGCACCGGGCACTGATTGATCGCGGTAAAGAAGTCGTTGCCCTTGTCGTCGACGAGGATGAAGGCGGGGAAATTCTTCACCCGGATTTTCCACACCGCTTCCATCCCGAGTTCGCCGTATTCGACGACCTCTTGGGAACGGATGTGTTCCTTGGCCAGCAGCGCGGCAGGGCCACCGGCCGACCCGAGGTAAAAGCCGCCGTGTTTCTTGCAGGCATCGGTGACCTGTTGCGATCGGTTGCCCTTGGCCAGCATCACCTTGGACGCGCCGTGGGATTGGAAGAGATCGACGTAGCCATCCATCCGCCCGGCGGTGGTGGGGCCGAATGAGCCCGAAGCATAACCTTCCGGAGTCTTGGCGGGGCCGGCATAGTAGACGGGGTGATCCTTGAGGTAGGCGGGCAATTCGCCGGTTTCCTCGAGCCTTTCCTTCAACTTCGCGTGAGCAGCATCCCGAGCCACGATGATGGTGCCGGAAAGCGAGAGGGCGGTGGTCACCGGATATTTCGTCAGGGTGGCGAGCACCTGATCCATCCCCTGATCGAGATCGATGGCGACGCCGTTGAATTTCCAGTCGCGGAATTTCTCGGGAATGAATCGCCCCGGATTTTGCTCCAGTTTTTCGAGGAAAATGCCGTCTTTGGTGATCTTGGCCTTGGCCTGTCGATCCGCCGAGCAGGAGACGCCAATCCCGACAGGACAGGAGGCACCATGACGGGGCAGGCGAATGACGCGAACATCGAGGGCGAAATATTTCCCACCGAACTGGGCGCCGATGCCAATCTGACGGGCGATATCGAGAAATTCCTTTTCCAGCTCCACATCGCGAAACGCACGTCCGTGCTCGTTGCCCGTGGTGGGCAGCTCATCATAGTAGCGTGTCGATGCCATTTTCACCGTCTTCAGACAGGTCTCGGCCGAGGTGCCGCCAATGACGAAGGCGAGATGGTAGGGGGGGCAGGCCGCCGTGCCGAGCGAGCGCATTTTCTCGATCGCAAACTTGCGGAGGCTCGCCGGATTCAGCAGCGCCTTGGTCTCCTGATAGAGAAAGGTCTTGTTGGCGGAGCCGCCGCCTTTGCTCACGAAGAGAAATTTGTAGGCATCGCCTTCCTCGGCGTAGAGATCGATTTGGGCCGGGAGATTGGTCTTGGTGTTGACCTCATCAAACATCGTCAACGGGGCTGATTGCGAGTAGCGCAGATTCTCTTCTGTGTAGGTTTTGTGAATCCCTTTCGAGAGCGACTCGGCATCGTTGCCCGTGGTCCAGACCTGCTGCCCCTTTTTCCCGATCACCGTGGCCGTGCCGGTATCCTGACAATTGGGCAAAATGCCATTGGCGGCGATCTCGGCGTTCTTCAGCAGCATCAGGGCAACCATGTGGTCGTTGTCCGTGGCGACTTCGTCATCGAGAATGGCGGCCACCTGCGCGAGATGGCTGGGGCGGAGGGTGAAATTGATCGCTTTGAAAGCCTCGTTGGCAAGCAGGCTGAGTGCTTCGGGCTCGACCTTCAGGATCGGCTTTCCTTCAAAGTCGCCCACGGAGATGTGGTCGCTGCTGATCTTGACGTATTCGGTTTGATCAGGGCCCAAGGGAAATGGCTCCTGATAGTGAAAAGGTTTCTCGGACATGAGAGCAACCTAGCGACGCTGATCGTTCCGTCCAGTCGCCAACCGAGGAAAACCGGGAGGATTTTGTCAAAATTCGATCACCATGGGTCGCTGGATACGACACAAATCCCACCGAATCAGAGATGGTCACTTCTCGAAAGCTCGATACATTTGAGAGACCTTCTACCCACCCCCGATTTCTTTTGAAACCACTTCTTTGCCTGTGGCTGGTTTGGCTGGCCGTGAGTGTCAGCGCCCAAGATCGCCCCAATCTCATCGTCATTTACACCGACGATCACGGTTGGCCTGACATCGGCGCGGTCGGGATCTATGACGATTTGAAAACGCCCCACATCGATGCCCTCGCGGCGTCGGGCGTTCGGATGACGAATGGCTATGTCACCGCCCCTCAGTGTGTGCCGTCTCGTGCGGGATTACTTTCGGGTCGATCGCAGAATCGCTTTGGCTTGGAGAGCAACGCCGAGACCACCGAGGGATTCGACAGTCAGATCACGATAGCCGACCGCCTAAAGAAAGCGGGCTACGCCACCGGCCAGATTGGGAAGTGGCACCTCGGGCCGAATGAAAAGATCACCGATCACGGCTTCGACGACGTCTATTCGAAAAACGCCAACCGGCCCTGCTACGCCAACTACACCCTTGAGGGAGAAACCATCGAGATGCAGATGGTCGACGACGGTCTCTACCATCTCGATGCCTGTAGCCAAGCGGCCCTGACCTTCATCGAACGACACGCGGAGAGTCCGTTTTTTCTCTATCTCGCCTACCGCGCGCCGCATGTGCCGCTCGACGCGCCGAAAAAATATCTGGATCGCTTCCCGGGGGAAATGCCCGATCGACGTCGCCAGGCGCTGGCGATGATTTCGGCCATGGACGACGGGATCGGCGCCATCGTCACGGACCTGAAAAGGCGTGGGCTCACCGAGAAGACCCTCATCTTTCTCATCGGCGACAACGGGGCACCGCTGAAGATCCACAAAGACGACGCGCCGGGAGGTGGGCCGGGTTGGGATGGATCGCTCAACGAGCCAATGAACGGCGAGAAAGGGATGCTCAGTGAGGGCGGGATCCGAGTGCCTTTTCTCGTCAGCATGCCGGGAAAAATTCCGGCCGGGCAGGTCTACGATGAGCCGGTTTGGTCACTCGACGTGGCGGCCACAGCCAACGCGCTTGCCGGGCAAGCTGAGGATGACGCTTTGGATGGAGTGAACCTGATTCCCTATCTCAGTGGCGAAAAGAAGGGGGCCCCTCACGAGGTGCTCACCTGGCGATGGATCTCGCAGGCGGCGATTCGACAGGGAAATTGGAAACTCCTGCGCGGTGGCGATCGCGAATACCTCTACGACATCGTGGCGGACCCGGAGGAGAAACACAATCTTCGCTCTGCGAATCCCGATGTGGCCGAAACGCTCCGCGCTCGTCTGGTGAGATGGACCAATGAGTTGCAGTCTCCCGGCCTCGCGACCGGTCCCATGGCAGAAACGTGGAACGATTATTTCGATCACTATCTGGAAGGAAAAACCGCCCCGCCATCGAAGAGCAAATTCGAAACCAAGTCGAACGCCGAGACACAGGGCTGGATCACTCGCAATGGCAGCGCCTCGGTGAAAGAAGGTGCCTTGGTCGTGGTTCAGGATCCCGCGAATGCCAGGCAGCGGCCATTTGTGGTTCAGAGCGGCCTTTCGTTGAGTGGGCCACTAATCGGGAAGGTGCGACTCCGTTCCCCACAGGGCGGGGCAGCCGGTTTCGCGTGGCGACTGGATGGACAAAAGGACTTTTCCAAAGAGCAGACGGTGATCTTCGAGGCGAAGGCGTCCGAGGAATGGCAGGAGATCGAGACGCCGATTCCCGCCGAAGGCCAGGTCATTCATCTCCGTCTGCTCCTGCCGTCGGGGACCACGAGCATCAAGCGGATCACGCTGCAGAGTAGCAATGGCAAGCCCGGCAAGTTTTGGGATTTTTCAAAATGACACCATGAAGCGGTTTCTTTTCTTCACCTCCGCAATCCTGGCAATCGCGTCATCACTGTCTGCGAAGTCTGAGAAGAATGTGCTTTTCATCCTCGCCGACGACCTGGGCTGGAGTGACACCACGCTCTACGGGCAGACCAAACTCTACCAGACCCCGAATCTGGAACGATTGGCGGCGCGCGGCATGAAATTCACCCGCGCCTATACCGCTAGTCCGCTCTGTTCGCCCACCCGATCCAGCATCCTCACCGGGTTGCATCCGGCGCGGACCGGGCTGACCACGCCAAACTGCCACACTCCGACGGTCACGCTGCAGGCCAGCGTCGCGGCCAAGGCGGCTCCGAACAAGAAACGTCTCGAAGTGACGCCGGTCACGCGGCTCGATCTCAAATACCGTACGCTTTCAAAAACCCTCCAGCAAGCGGGCTACACCACCGCTCATTTCGGCAAATGGCATCTCGGTCCGGAACCCTATTCGCCGTTCGAACACGGTTTCGACATTGACATTCCTCACTGGCCCGGACCGGGTCCGGCGGGAAGTTTCGTCGCGCCTTGGAAGTTCAAGAATTTCAAAGAGAAGTATCCGAAAGAACACATCGAAGATCGCATGGGCGATGAAGCGGTGGCGTTCATGGAATCGCAGGGGGAGAAACCTTTTTTCCTCAACTACTGGCAGTTCTCGGTGCATGCGCCCTTCGATGCCAAGGCGGAACTGATCGAGAAATATCGGGGACTGATTGATCCCAAAGACGAGCAGCGCAGTCCGACTTACGCCGCCATGGTGCAGTCGCTCGATGACAATGTCGGCAAGATGCTTGATGCCCTCGACCGACTCGGAATTGCCGACGACACCATCATCATCTTTTTCTCCGACAATGGAGGGAACATGTACAACGAAGTCGACGGCACCACGCCAACGGCGAACCGTCCTTTGCGCGGCGGCAAGGGAAACAACTATGACGGTGGCACCCGGGTGCCGGCGGTGGTCGTCTGGCCGGGCGAGATCGAACCTGGATCGAAGAGCGACGAACTCATCACTAGCACCGATTTTTATCCGACGCTGCTCGAGATGTTGGGAATAACGCCCGCGGAGGGGCAGCGTTTCGACGGAATGAGCATCGTTCCGGCGTTTCGGGGCGAGTCACTGGAGCGGGACGGAATTTTCAGCTACTTCCCGCATTCCACCGGAGTTCCTGATACGCTTCCGCCCTCGGTGGCTATGCACTTGGACGACTGGAAACTTCTGCGCCTGTTTCACGAGGGCGAGAACGGCGCCCACGACTACCGCCTCTACCAGGTGAGTGATGACATTGGTGAAACCAACAACCTCGCCGCCGAGTTTCCGGATCGAGTGGCAGCGATGGATGCCAAGATCGAAGCTTTCCTGAAGGACTGTCATGCGGTCGTGCCCCTGGCGAATCCCGCCTACGATTCGAGAGCCTCGGAGCTGAATGCCACTGGCTGGAGCGCGACCAAGGACACCACGCTCACCCAGGCCGGGGGAGTCTTGGCGGTTCATTCCACCGGAAACGATCCCCATTTCCAGGCCCGCTTGGCGAAGCCGATTCCGGCGGGGAAAATTACCATGCGAGTTCGGGTGAAATCGGACCCTGCGGGGCCGTTGGAAATTCGCTGGGAAGAGCAGGGGATCAAGCCGGCCTTTCACCGGGATCGACTGGTGCGGTCGAAACCGATTGCTGCCAGCGAATGGCAGGATGTCGTGATCTCCTTTGTCGCGAAAAAGCCGGTCGTATCCTTTCGAGTCGACCTTGCCCCCGGAGATCGCGACACCGAGTTCGAACGCTGGGTCATTGAGGCGGATGGTGTGGAGGTCAAAGAATGGGATTTTGCCAAGCCGTCGAAACATTGATCATGTCGGACTACCTTATCTATCACAACCCACGATGTTCGAAATCCCGGGAAGCCCTGCAGGGCTTGCGTGATTGTGGCATTGAACCCGAGATCAGGCTCTACTTGGATGAGCCTCCTTCGGCTGAAGAACTGATCAAAATCTTGGCCGCGTTGGGGATCCCGGCGCGCAATCTTTTACGCAGCGGAGAAGACGAATACGCCCAAGAAAACTTGAGCGATCCGACGCTCTCGGAATCCGATCTGATTCAGGCCATGGTTCAGCATCCGCGGCTGATCGAGCGCCCCATCGTGATCCGTGATCACACCCGAGCCGTTCTCGGTCGTCCTCCGGAGAGGATCGCCGAAATTCTCGACTGACCTAACAGGGTTGAGTCAGCGACTCAACAGGGTTAGATCGAAGTGTCAGGCTGAGTGAGCCTCGATAAACTGGCGCACGGCGTCGGCATTGGCGTCGACGGGATAGCGCACCTGCTTGCGTTTTTTCAGCACTTCGAGCAGCGGATCGGTCGGCGTTTCTCCGATGGCCTTTTTGATGACGTCGGGGAATTTGGCCGGTGACGCGGTGCCCAGAACCACGGTGGTGCGGTCGGGATCGACCTCTTGGAAGGCACAGGCAGTGTGAGGATCGACGACGTAGCTGTAGTCCTCTTTCACACGCTGGATGTTGGCGAGGATGTCCTCGTCGCTGCAGCGGGTGGCGGTGAAGATGTCGGCATCGAAGTCGGGAAGCTTGAGTTTCCCGGTTTTGGCGATCTTGGCCATCTGGCTGGCGGTCTTTTTGGGATCCTCGTTGCAGTGATAGTAGAGGAAGCGCTCGAAGTT
>JAGROX010000079.1 GCA_020440025.1 Verrucomicrobiia bacterium | reverse complement strand
GAAGTCTTTAAGCTCGATCCGGCGAGTCCTGATCCCGGTCGTGTCACCTTGCGGCGTTTGAATCGCGAGGAATACAACAATACGATTCGTGATCTCTTTGGGGTGGACCTGCGGCCCGCCGATGGTTTTCCCGAGGATGATACGGGATACGGTTTTGACAATGTGGGTGATGTGCTCAGCCTGTCGCCCGCGTTGATGGAACGCTACCTTCATGCGAGTGCCGAAGTGATGGACGCGGTGATGATCACCGAGGCTCCTAGCCCGGAGGTGATCGAGATTTCGGAGAACCAGTTCCGTGGCATCAAAGGGATCGGAAATGGCACCGGTCATCTTTCCAGCACGGCGACCGTGGAGGCTCGTTTTAAGGCTCCGGCTGATGGCGAGTATCAGGTGGCGGTGCTGGCAGGCGGCAGTGCGGCCCATCAGGAGTGGCCGCTGATGCGGGTGAAGATCGACAATGGTCCGCAGAAAGACTTCCGAGTCAGCACTCCCTATGAGAGTCCGCAGAGTTTTACCCAGACGGTTCGATTGAAAAAGGGCGAGGAGCAGCGCGTCGAACTTGCCTTTCTCAACGATGCCTACGATCCCAAAGCGAAAGATCCACGGCAGCGGGATCGCAATCTCAAGATTGAGCGGGTCCGCGTCACGGGCCCGCTGAATCAACCCGTGCCTCCGCCGACCGAGGCTCATCGAAAGCTGTTCTCGATCGCTTCGGCGGAAGCGCCGGAGAATGATCGTGCCTGGCAGATCATCAAACATTTTGCCGACCGGGCTTGGCGAAGGCCTGTCAGCAAAGAGGAGGTGGGGCGGCTCTTTCAGTTCTACACCGCCACACGAGAGGAGAAGGGGAGTTTTGACGCCGGAGTCAAGTTGGCGATTCAAGCCACCTTGGTATCACCGCATTTCCTTTTCCGGGGCGAAGTCCAGCCCGATCCCGACAATCCGGCGGCGGTTCATGAGATCGATGAGTTTGCGCTGGCAACCCGGCTTTCCTATTTCCTCTGGAGCTCGATGCCGGATCAGGAACTGATCGATCACGCTCAGGCCGGACGCTTGCGGGCAAATCTGGATGACCAGATCGATCGTATGCTGGCCGATCCCCGGGCGGCCCTGGCGCTGACGAAAAACTTCGCCGGGCAGTGGTTGCAGATTCGGAACCTGCGTCTCGCCTCACCGGACAAGAAAACCTATCCGGCTTGGAACGCGGAGCTTCGCGACGACATGCAACGCGAGACCGAGCAGTTTTTCTCATCCATCGTCAGTGAAAACCGATCAGTGTTGGAGTTTCTCGATTCGGACTACGTGTGGGCCAACGAACGCCTCGCCAAATTCTACGGATTGCCTGAGGTGAAAGGCGATCAGTTGCAGCGAGTCAGTTTGACCGGTGATCTACGGCGTCAGCGCGGAGGCATCATCACTCAGGGCAGTATTCTCACGATCACCTCCAACCCCACCCGAACGTCGGCAGTGAACCGGGGGAACTACGTGCTGGAAAATATTCTCGGGACGCCGCCGCCTCCGCCTCCTGTCGGAGTCGACATCCCTCCGTTGGAAGATTCTGGCAAAGGGGCCAACCAGGGAAAAACCTTGCGGCAACAACTCGAATTCCATCGGGAAAAGCCCATGTGCGCCGGCTGTCACAGCCGGATGGATCCCATCGGCTTCGGATTCGAGAATTTCGACGGGATTGGTTCCTGGCGTGATCAGGAGAACGGCCAGCCGGTCGATGCTTCCGGTCAACTTTACACCGGTGAATCGTTCTCCGGACCGGCTGAGCTCAGAGAAATTCTAGTTCAGTCAAAAACCGAGATATTTCTCCGAAATCTTTCCGAAAAGATGCTGACCTACTCTCTCGGACGGGGGCCCGAATTCTACGATGAACCGGCGATTCATGAGATCGCGGCCAAGACAGCGGCGGCGGAATACCGTTTTCACGATCTCATCAAAGCCGTCATTCATTCGGTGCCTTTTCAGATGCGAAGAGGTGATGCGGCCGGAATACCTGAATCGTGAGCCTCTTACCGCCTCAATACGCCCCTTGAGTCCCCGCCCGGCTTCTCGTAGTTTTTCTTTCTCATGAGCACCTCCCCACTTCCACGGCGAACTTTTTTGCGAGGACTCGGCGCCTCTTTGTCACTGCCTTATCTGGATGCCATGATCCCGGCGGGCGCTCGAGCAGCAGAGAAAGCCCTCGCGAGTGGCGCGCCGACTCGGATGGCCTACATCTATCTTCCAAATGGGGCCATCATGCCCAAATGGACTCCGTCTGGTGAAGGTGAAAAATGGGAGCTTTCGCCGACTCTTTCTTCGCTGAAAAACGTCAAGGATCAGCTCCAAGTCATCACCGGCCTCATGCACGACAAGGCTGAAGCCAATGGCGATGGCGGTGGCGATCACGCCCGGGCCACGGCGACTTTCCTCACCGGTGTTCAGGCTCGAAAAACGAGTGGCGCCGATATCCGACTCGGAGTCTCGGTGGATCAGGAGGCGGCCCGAGTCATTGGCGCTGAGACTCGTCTGGATTCTCTTCAGCTGGGCTGTGATCCCGGACGCAAAGCGGGCAACTGCGACTCGGGTTACAGCTGCGCCTATCAGTTCAATTTTTCCTGGAAGACTCCGACACTGCCGCTGGCACCCGAGGTCGATCCTCGCCTCGTTTTTGAGAAGCTGTTTGGCTCCACAGGATCGGGAGAAGATGCGAAAAGCCGGGGGCTGCGGATGCGGCACGAGAGTAGCCTTCTCGACTATGTGTTTGAAGACGCCAAGTCCCTGCAAAAGACACTTGGTCACACGGATCGTCTCAAGGTCGACGAGTATTTGGCGGCGGTTCGCGAGCTTGAACAGAAGATTGAGAACGCCGAGAAATTCCGGGCGTCGCTGCCGGCAGGGGAAAATCGTCCCGATGGAATTCCGCGAGAGTATCGCGAGCACGTTCGGGTCATGTATGAACTGATGGCGCTGGCGTTTCAGACGGATACCACCCGAATCGCCACCTTCCTCGTCGCTCACGATGGCAGCAATCGCAGCTTCTCTGAGATCGGGGTTCCCGAGGGGCATCATCACCTGTCTCATCATCGCAGAGATGCGGAAAAGATGGCCAAGCTGGAGAAAATTGACCGCTTCTATGTGGAGCAGTTCGCTGCCTTTCTGGAGACCATGAAAGCGACGAAGGAAGCGGATGGTCGCAGCCTGCTCGATTCCAGCATGATCGTCTACGGAGGGGGAATCAGCGACGCCGATCGTCATGATCACGACAATCTCCCAGTCATCCTAGCCGGAGGTGGCAATGGCCAACTGAGGAAAGGTCGTCACCTCAAGACAGGCGAGCCGGTTCCGATGGCGAACCTCTACCTGTCACTGCTCGATCGTGCCGGAGTGAAATTGGATCGTCTCGGCGACAGTACGGGACGTTTCGATCTGATCTAACAGGGTTAGATCGCTGACTTGACCCTGTTAAGTCAGAGACCCATCACAGGTCAGCCGCAATTTCCTTGATGAATTTGGTCAGTCCCGGGCCGACGTCGTCACGTTTCAAGGCGAACTCGATGTTGGTCTTCAGAAAATCGAGTTTGTTGCCAATGTCGTAGCGTTTTCCGTCGAATCGCAGACCATGCATTCCCCGGTCCGTCAGCATCTTGGCCATGGAGTCCGTCAGTTGAATCTCGTTGTTCTTGCCCGGTTGGGCGTCTTCGAGATAGGTGAAAATCTCGGGCGTGAACACATAGCGACCCGCGATGGCGAGGTTCGAAGGAGCATCCTCCCGTTTTGGTTTCTCCACCAGTTGATTGAGCCTCAAGATGCCGGGTTCGATCTCGTCGCCTCCGGCGATGCCGTAGCGTTCGACCTTGTCGGGAGGAACGGATTCCAGCGCGACGACCGAGCTTTCAAAGCGTTCGCAGATCTCGATCAACTGGCGGGTAATCGGGCGTCCGAGTTCGTCATTTGTTCCCAGCAGGGTGTCTCCGAGGAGCAGGGCAAAGGGTTCGTCACCCACGAAGGTGCGGCCATATTTTACCGCATCGCCGAGACCATTGAGTTCTTTCTGCCAGATGAAATGAATGTTGGCCATGTTGGAGATATCGCGAATCTCGGCCAGCAACTCGGTCTTGTTTTTTGCTTCCAACTCGTGTTCGAGTTCGAAATTTCGATCGAAATGTTCTTCGATGGCCCGTTTCGATTTTCCGATCACCAGCAGGATGTCAGTGATTCCGGAGTCGACGCATTCCTTGATCACATACTGAATCACCGGTGTGTCGACGATGGGCAGCATCTCCTTCGGTTGCGACTTGGTCGCGGGAAGGAAACGGGTGCCGAAACCGGCGGCAGGAATGACAGCTTTGCGAACTTTCATGATTCGGATCAGACAGAGAGGGGTTCGATCTGCGGTTTGATGACTTTCATCCCGAGCGGTTCGAGTACGGTGACGAGGCGGCTGAACATGAGATCGTCTTCGTAGGTCCCCACGATGGCGCCGCCGGACCCGGTGAATTTTGCGGTCGCCCCGACGGAACGGGCCGTCTCGACCATGCGGATGTTTCCGTCGCTGATCCGATAGAGGCTGCGGCGCAGATCGAAATTGGCATCGAGCAGGGGGCCAATCTCTTCGCCGCGACCGGCCACGAGGAGGTCCCGAGTCTGTTGAGCCAATCCCGCCCAGGTTTGCATGGCGTCGATCACTTCCTGATCACCGCGATTGAATCGGCCCCGAATGTCATTGTGAAACACCTCCGTTCCCTCTGAGAGTTGGGTGTGAAAGGCAACGTAAAGGGGCGGCAAGAGAGCGGGATTGAGTTCCTCGTAGTTGCCGTGTCCCTGGCGCTCCATCGTTTCGCGATCGAAATCCATGAAAACCGCTCCTTCATAGGCTTGGATCACCCGATCTTGAAGTCCGGCGGGAATATTCAGCTCGTCATTTTCGACCGAGAGAATCAGCCCTGCCTGAACGGCTTTCGGGATGGTGACTCCGTAAAAGGCCATCAAGGCGCGAAGGGCGGCAGTGATGATGGCGCTGGAGCCCGCCATGCCGACCTGTGAGGG
The DNA here is from genome assembly GCA_020440025.1 of Verrucomicrobiia bacterium. Classification (GTDB taxonomy): domain Bacteria; phylum Verrucomicrobiota; class Verrucomicrobiia; order Verrucomicrobiales; family DEV007; genus JAEUHH01. The sequence continues at coordinate 4,425 of JAGROX010000079.1, read as the reverse complement.
GATGTCGCTCTGGTAGCGCAGGGTGAAGTTTCGGTCGGCGAGTTCGATGCCGTGGTCGACGCAGTGGTCGTAGAAGCGTTTGACCGTTGCCTTGAGTAGTCGCACCCCGCCGTAGTATCCGAACCAGGCCACATCCTGCCGCAATGCCGCGAGGCTGGGGAAGGCGGAGTGATCTCGGGTCGCCGGGAGGATTTCCAACTCGGGAGATTCCCACAGTTCCACTTCGGCCACGTAGTTGCGGACGATGAATGAAATCGTCTTGCCGTAGTAGCCATCGGAGGGATTGCCGATCAGGCCGGCTCGGGCATGGGACTGGGTGCGGATGATCATGAAATGGGAAGCCGGAAGGCTAGGGCAGGGCACCCGCCGTGGCAAGTCTCGACAGGAAGTGCGGAAAGGCGAATCAAATCGCCTCAGGCCCACTCTTTCCCGGCTGTCCGAAGGGGGGGAATCGAGACCTATTTTAATACGGGCCCAAATCAGATCAGAGCGTCTCGTAGGGCTGCGAAAAGGTGTCGCCATCTTCCATCCGACCACTCTGCAATCCTTTGTTGAACCAGCGCATTCGCTGCTCCGAGGTACCGTGGGTGAACGCATGAGGGACGACATGTCCCTGGCTCTTCTTCTGAATGGCGTCGTCACCGATGGCATTGGCGGCGCGCATGGCTTCTTCAATGTCGCCGCGTTCGAGATACTGGCGGCTGTGATGTGCCCAGACGCCGGCATAGAAATCGGCCTGAAGTTCCAAACGGACCGAGTATTCGTTGTAGTTGGGCCGTCCGCGCATGGCGCTGACTTTGTCAGAGGTGCCGAGCAGTTTCTGGACGTGATGCCCGACTTCATGAGCGACGACGTATGCCTGGGCGAAATCGCCGGGTGCCTGAAAGGATTGTTCCAGTTCGTCGTAGAAGCTCAGGTCGATGTAGACTTTTCGATCGCCGGGGCAATAGAACGGACCCATCGCTGATTGGCCGGTGCCGCAGGCGGTGCGAATGGCTCCGCGATAGACGACCAGGGTCGGCTCCTGATAGTCGGCGCCGAGTCGGGAAAATTCGGAACTCCACACCTCCTCGGTTCCAGCGAGGACAACTCGGACAAACTCATAGAGTTCCTGCTCTTCGGGGCTGATCTCAACGGAAGCGGCGCTTGATCCGTATCCCGATCCGTTACCGGCACCGTCGGAAAGAAGTTGAGACGGATCGACGATGCCGAGTCGCCAAAGAATGATCACTCCGACGGCGGCGATGAGGACGCCTTTGATCCCGAAGCGGCTGAGAATCATCATCAGCAGGCTGGCTCCCGATCCGCCGAGTCCGGCGCGGCCACCACCCCCACCGCCCGTTGAGGCTCGGCGGTCTTCGACATTGTTGCTTCCTTGGCGGTCTTTCCAGCGCATGATCGATATCGGTTGGTAGAGAGGTGGGATGAGGTGTCTGGTTCCTGTCCAGAACTTAAGCCGCTTCGTTTACCGGGGTCAATGACAGGGAACGGGGCCGGCGTCTCGACTCTGAGCCAGCCAATTTCGATTCGCCTACGCGCGGGCAAGGTGCTAGCGTTTTTGTCTTAGCAAAGTGATGTCAGAAGATTGCAAACAGACGCTCAGTGAACTGGTCGATCGATGCCGAACCGGTGGTATGCGTCGCACTCAGGCGTTGGAGTCTGTCCTTCGATTGCTGTTGGAATCGGATCACCCACTGACGGCGGGCGTCATCGCGGAGTCGCCGGGACTCAAAGGACATTGCGACCCGGCAACGGTTTATCGACTGCTTTTGAGGCTGGAGGAGCATGGTATTCTTCGACGACTGGGGCTTCGGGATCGGGCGGCCCATTACACGATCCGTCACTCTCACACCCATGATGACTACATCGTCTGCACCCGCTGCGGATCGATCGAGGAACTGGAAATGGATTGTCCGGTGGAAGCGCTCGAGGCCGAGATCGCGAAGAAGTCGGGATTTACTCAGCTGGACCACGAATTGGAGTTTTTTGGGGTCTGTCCCAGCTGCGCAGGGGCAGAAGGCTAGTGTCAGGGCGAGGCGTGGCCCGCCTTTTTCCGCATGGGGCAAGACTTCTGATCGTCTGATTTGACAGAAAGTCGTCTTCCCATCACTGTTGCCGTGTTGAAAACGTTCGTCTCCATGCTTCTCGCCCTCGGGCTGATGTCGCCGCTTTGCCTCTGTGGCGATGCGGTGACCGAGTCGCATACGACGACGTCCAAGGTGTCCGGCTGTCAGCTGAATCATTGCCATGGTGGCCATCAGCACGAGGATGGAGAAGATACCGACGGCCCCGCCCCCCGGCACTCGCATTCGCATTCCGATGCTCGTCTCGCGGTTTCGGGAGCGGTGAATCTCCCGTTGATTCCCACCTTTGATCTCGCCGATTGGGCGGTGGTCATTCCCACTGCGGAAATGCGGGCCGTCACCGCGCCGCTGCTTGAAGTGGCGGCTGACGAAGCCAGCACTCCAAGACGATGTGATGCCCCGGTCACGGGCGTCTTTTTGGTCTGATCTGCTTTTACCGTCTCTCGAGCGGCACCACGGTCGGTGCGTTGGGTGACGGATTCTCCGTTTTTCGGTGAGTCTCTTGCGGCTCCCGATGTTCCGCTTTTTCTCCCTTTTTCACTCGATACCTATGTCCAGAACTTTCCCATTACCTCAGAATCGACCGGATCGATTGCTGGCACTTCTGCTAGTTGGCGCGGGGTTTTTCGGTGCCGCAATGGCGGAAGAATCCGATTCGTGGCTGGTGCTCGATCGCGATGCGGCAGTGCGTCACGCGCTGTCCCATAATCTCGAACTCCAGGTTGCGAACTGGGAGATCAAAAAGGCGGAAGCGCGCCTCCGCTGGTCGGGCAAACTCGCCCCGCCGGAGGTCGAATTTTCTGCCAATACGGACCGGCTCGGCTTGAACGAAAACGAATCCGTGTTGGAGATCGGAATCTCGCAGCGCTTTCCGATCACCGATCGCCTGAAGCAGGAGAAGGACCTCTCACGAGTCGAAGTAGCGATGGCCCGGGCCGAGGTTGCCGAGGCGCGCCGTCAATTGATCGGAGAGGTGGAACGGGCGTTTGTGGAGACTTTGGCGGCTCGCGAGCAGGTGACTCAACTCACCGAGATTCAGGATTTGCTCGGTGGATTTGTCAAAACCCTCGATCAGCAGGTGGCTCAGGGAACGGTGTCATCGTTGGATGTGAATCAGGCAAAGCTCGATCGCCAGCAAATCGCGAAGACCTTGCAACGTCAGTCGATGGAATCCCGACGTCACGAAAGTGCGTTGAAAACCCTGTTGGGTATTTCCGACGCCACCCGAATGACCCTCAGCGGTGATCTTTCATTGCCGAAAAAAGATCTCGCTGAGCCCGAAGTGACAGTGCTGCGGAGTCGGCGACCAGATTTTCAGCTGGCGGTGTTGAAGGAAGATCAGGCGCGGGCGGAGTTGGCGTTGGCCGACTCGAAACGATGGGAGGACGTGGCGGTCCGACTTTTCACCGAGCGCGAAGCCAGTGTCGACGCGCCGAATGGGTTGGAGAAAAACCGATTCGTCGGCGTCGGCGTCTCGATCCCTCTACCTTTCAAACGGGAGCGAATGATCGAGGAACCCACCGCCTCGCTCAATCAGGCCGAGGAGAACAGTCAGGCGGTGTCGCTGAGGATCGAGAACGAGATCGCTGCGAAACACCACGCCCGGGCGGACCTGCTGAGGCTGGCGAGAGACACCGTCGGAGAAACGTTGGAGTTGGCCGAGTCGAATCTCAAAGCGATTGCCAAGGCTTATGAAAATGGGCAGATCGAGCTGTTCAAGTATCAACGAGCCCAGGAGCAATGGCTGGAGGCGCAACTTTCGGCTCTGGAAGCGCGGGTATCGTGGCACCAAGCCGACATTGATTTTCGCGAAGCCGCCGCCGCGCATCGTGAAATGGATGGGGAAGCGAAAGGAACGAAGTAGCATGAAGACACGAATCAACCGGGCCATGGCCCTTCTCATCTTTGGACTGGCCGGCTCGACCGTCGTCCAGGCGGCGCCGGAATCGAACCGGGCGGCCAATACCATCATTCTCGACGAGACCGGGGTGAAGAATCTGCGAATCGAAACCGCTCTGGTGGAGGAGTCCGATTTCGAAGACACCGTCTTCGCCCTCGGACGGATCGAAGCCATTCCCAGCAAGGTGGCTGCCGTCAGCAGCCGGATTGCGGGGCGGATCGTGACCCTGAACGTCAGTCCGGGAGACACCGTAAAAGCGGGAGAGGTGGTGGCCAAGGTGGAAAGCCGCCTGCCCGGAGATCCTCCGCCGGTGGTTTCCCTCAATGCTCCCCTCAGCGGTCTCGTGACTCGACTCGACGCCCGTCTCGGCGATCCTCTGGAACCCGAGAACGCGCTTCTCGAAATCACCGACCTCTCCGAGGTCTACGCGGTGGCGCGGGT
>JAGROX010000078.1 GCA_020440025.1 Verrucomicrobiia bacterium | reverse complement strand
TTCTCATGATCGGCGTCAGCGCAGCCTCCCAGTTGACGCTGGCCCTGATCACACAAGATGAGATGAGCCAACGGACGTCCACGGTTCTCAACTACCAGGAAAACGCTGCCTTTCTCTATCGGATGGGACTCTCCAACGCCGAGATCGCCAAAGTACTGCCAGCTGATCCAGCCGTCGACAGTCTCTCGGTGACCCGAGGTCAGGAGACGGTCTCAAACAGTCCCACCGTCACCGAGATTCCGAATATGAACCTGGAGTATGCCGACGTCACTGTCCAGTTCTACCCCAGTCCCGCAACCCAGACTTGGACAGCCGGGATCTGGACCGGAGGTGCCAAGGGCGTCTCCCGCTCTCTGACACTGAGATCCTATCGCTCCCGCAATTCCCTCACCGTTCCTTAACTTCCTGCAACGCCTAGGGAGCATCCATTCTCCAACCTTTCCACGTCATGCTCAAAAAAGTTGTCCTCAGCAACGTCCACACTGGTCGCGATACCACCACGATGGTGGACACGACCACGGATGAAAAAGCCCTCATCGGAGCCGGCAAGACAGATGTCGAAACCGCGAAGATCTCTGATGTTACCGGTATTGACGAGCAAATCCAGCGCCTGACCACTTCCAAAGGAGGGCAGAATGACCGCGTGGCTCTCTTCAATGGTCTGGCAAAGTGCTTTGATCGAAATATCCCCATCGTCAAAAGCTTTCATCTCCAGGCAAATCGCGTGAAATCCCCGCGGTATCGGGGGGCCATTGCCGAGATCGCGGAAGCCCTCACTCAAGGGGAAAAGATGAGCGATGCCATGGCGCGCCAATCCGACCTTTTCTCAGCCGACATCATCGCCTTGATTCGAGCGGGAGAAGAAGCGGGTCGCTTGCCAGAGATCTTTCGCCGCATCGCCGACAGCCAGAGAAAGACTTCGCGCATTCTGCGCAAGTTGAAAGCTGGGATGATCTATCCCGGTCTCGTGCTCACATTGGGAGTCGGCGTGGTCATCACCATGAGTTTCACTCTCGTGCCGGCCATGTCGAAACTCTACGCATCACTTGATTCGGAACTTCCGACTCCGACCAAGGTCTTGATGAAAGTTTCCGAGGTGTTGCTCAAACAACCCTGGATGGTGATCATCCCGATCATTTGTATCGTGATGCTGTTCAAAAACTGGAACCGCATCATTTCGATTCCCCGAGTCCAACTCATGCTGATCCGCACGCCCATCATTGGGAACATCATGAGAAAGTCGGCCTCCGCCGTCGGATTCCGAACACTTGCCCTTTTGATCGAAGCCAATGTACGACTAACTACCGCGCTGGATATCACGCGAGATACCGCCTGGCACATCCACTACAAGGCATTCTTCGAAAAGGTCCGAAATCATATTCTCAACGGTTTGACGCTTCCCGATGCCTTTCTCGTGGAATCCCACTGGCTGGGCAACGATGGACGACTCATCTGTGGCCTGATGGAAGTGGCCGCAGAGACGGGTGCTGGCACCGAGTTGCTTAATGAGATCGCGGAAGACTACGAGGACGAACTCGACGGTATCGCAAATCAAATCGACAAGCTGATCGAACCCTTCACCATCGTGGTTCTCGGCAGCATGGTCGGAGGTCTGATCTACGCGATCTACGCCCCCGTCTTCAGTCTGGGCGACGCTCTTTTCAAGAAATAGGGGCCATTTGTCTCGACCCAGCGAGTCGTAATCGAGAGAATCTAGCAAATTTCTAGACAAAAATAATAAAAACCATAAATACCGGCATTTTCCATTTGATATTATGGTTTTTATGATT
>JAGROX010000412.1 GCA_020440025.1 Verrucomicrobiia bacterium | reverse complement strand
GGGTGGATGCGCAAACCGAACCCAGCGAGGTGGAACCGTTGGAGCCCACCGCCTGGGACGCCTGACGGATCGCGTAGGGGAAGTCGGCGCCGCTCGGCAGCACCCGCACGAGGGCCCGGCCGGCGAGCGCACCGTGACCGATTTCGCGGCGATTCATGCCCCCCATACGTCCCGTTTCTCCGACAGAGAAAGGCGGGAAGTTGTAGTGAAGCATGAAACGCTTGGTGTCTTCGCCACCAGCGTAGTTGTCGATGAACTGCTTTTCGTCGAGCGGAGCCAGGGTCGCCAGAGCGAGCGCCTGAGTTTCACCACGGGCGAAGAGAGCCGAGCCATGGGCCCGGGGCAGCACATTGACCTCACCGGAAAGCGGGCGAACCGTGCTGATGTCGCGACCGTCGCAACGCTTGCCCGTGTTCAGAATACTGACGCGGAACGCCTTCTTCTGAAGATAATCAAAAGCCTGTTCGATCGCAAAATCGGAGGCATCCGGGAAACTTTCCTTAATCTTGGCTTCGACTTCGTCCTTGAGGACTTTCACCGCGGCACCGCGCTCGACTTTGCCGGGTTTGTAGATCGCTTCTTCGATGCGATCACCCGCCACCTGGTAGGCGATGTCGAGGAGATCCTGCTTCACTTCCAACAGAACCGGAGTGCGCTTCACCTTGCCGGCGAGACGAACCAGTTCTTCCTGGGCAGCGATGATGGGCTGAATCGCTTCCTGAGCGAAGGTGAGGGCTGCCTTGAACGTTTCTTCGGAAACCTCCTTGGCCGCGCCTTCGATCATGATGACCTGATCACGAAGACCGGCATAGACGAGATCGATGTCGCTGTCCTCACGCTGTTCAAAAGTGGGGTTGGCGACGAACTCGCCATTCACCCGCCCGACTCGCACCGCACCGATCGGTCCGGCGAAGGGGATATCGGAAACGCAGAGAGCGGCGGAGGCACCGTTCATCCCGAGAATATCGGCATCATGCACACCATCGGCGCTGAGCAACAGGGCCACGATCTGGGTGTCGTAGAGATAGCCTTTCGGGAACAGCGGCCGCAAGGGGCGGTCGGTCATCCGGCAGGTGAGAATTTCCTTTTCCGTGGGGCGCCCTTCACGCTTGAAGTAACCTCCGGGGAAACGACCGGCTGCGGCCGCCTTTTCCTTGTATTCAACGGACAGCGGGAACCAGCTCTGGCCCTCGCGCATGGAGGTCTGAGAGACAGCCGTCACCATGACGATCGTTTCTCCGACCTGAAGTGTCACCGCTCCATCCGCAAGCTTTCCCATCTTGCCGGTTTGAATGGTGATTTCGTGAGCGCCGACTTGGCACTTTACAGTTTCTATACTCATTTTGTTTTTACCTTTCTGTTAAAAAATGGATTTTTCGAGAGCCGGGATCGATTTGGCTCATCGAAGGGAGGAAGCCCCGAAGGACAAGGCGGGACGACAAAGTCGGGTTCTCTGTGCGCAGAAAAGAATGACGTGGGAACTCCCAGATCGGAATCCCAAGGTCATCGAGAAAACTGCGCGAAAACCGGCCCGCATTTCGTTTCTCGCCCAATCACCAGATCACATGACCTGACTGACCTTTTCTGCTTGGCGACTTCATTCCATAGATCGGAAAGAAGCCTTGTCCTCAAAACTGAGGAAAGAGCAGGCGAAGCCATTGCCTCGACCTGCCCTCAGACGGAAAAAAAACGAAAAAGCGCCGATGAATTATCGGCGCAGATTCAGTGCCTTCAGGATTTTCTGGTAACGCTCGTTGTCGGTTCTGGACAAATAATCGAGCAATTTCCGGCGCTGGGCGACCAGCATGAGAAGGCCGCGACGCGAAGAAATGTCTTTTTTGTGGGCGGAAAGATGTTCCGTCAACTCGCTGATACGCCAGGTAAGGCGCGCGACTTGCACGTCAGCGCTGCCCGTATCTCCTTCGTGCAGCTGGAACTCTTTGATATCTGTTGCTACTTCACTCATTGGCAGACAATTGGCATCGCCTTGATGCCGGGTGTTTAAGGGTGCTTTTATTAACTCAGTCTAGTGGCGTTGACAGAATCACAAGAAACCGATCTTGCAATGAAAACATGTCCTGAATTTTCATGATTTCCCGCAAGTCCGGTCCGCATCCAGTTCTGTGTCGTATTCTCTTTCATTCCAGTCTTTGATATCCGTCACCCCGCCGGTTTGGCCCTTTCTTATCGCAAGTCTCAAAACTCAGATTCTCAGGAAGCGTCCTTCCCTTTCCCAAGATTCTCCTTCTCATGTCAGAAGATCCCTCCATTGAGATCCCAGATCGCATGCCGGTAATGGTGTTGCCTTGTACCCTGTTTCCGCACTGTTTGACGCCCCTGTTCATTTTTGAGCCTCGCTATCGGGCCATGCTGAAGCAGGCACTGGAGACGGATCGTTTTTTTTGCATCGGCTCCCGCGACCCCGATATCGACGAAGACGAGCCGGAGGTCGCGTCGATTTCCACCGCCGGCATCGTGCGGGCCTGTGTGACTCACGATGACGGCACCTCTCACCTGCTGCTTCTCGGATCTCGACGAATCCGCCTGGTTGATTGGATTCAGCGGCAACCTTTCCGAATCGCCACGGTCGAAACGATCACCTGTGAAAATGAAAATCCATCGCTGGCGGACCGCCTCGCGTCGGATGCCATCGACCTGATCGCCGATTTCACCGGGGAAGGCCACCCGATGTCCACCCAAGTGCATCAACATCTGCGAAGTCTCGACGATCCCTCGGCCGTTTCCGACGTCATCGCCCACAGCTTTGTCACCGATCCCCGCCAACGTCAGGAGCTACTGGAGACGCTTGAGGTCAGCGAACGGCTTCATCGTCTTGGCCAATTTCTCCAGCGCAGCATCACCGAGGGATCTTGAAACGATCATTCGCCCGACAGCCGCTCCTCCTCAGTTTTCTTCGCCAGCTCGCGTTTCGCCAACTCTGCCGCCTCGGCAACCTTCCTGTCCAGTTCCCTCAATCGCTGCCGATGCTCCTTTCGCACCGCCAATAGGTCATAGAGCGCCAACAGGAGCACCAAGCCGACCAGCAGAAAGCAAATCCCCCAGAAAATTACGAAGGCCACCGGCTTTTTCATCAAGCCATCGCCGAGAATTACCGCTCCGCCAAAAACGAGTAGCAGGGTGAGCAAGGTCAAGCCGAACAGCGCGTTTCGGCGCAATCGTTGGTTTCTCACCACCACGGTTCCAAAGGCCAACCCGATCGCAGCGCGCCGGGACACTGGGGTCTTGATTTCGTTCGACTCTTTCACTCTCGCCATCCAACCAGAAAAATCTGCGGTTGAAAAGTGGATCGAGCCAGAACATTTCAGACTTTCCAACTTTCGTCTTTTCCCCTCTACTTCTGCCATGCCAGCCACGAAGCGCCTCGCGGTGCTCAAAACCTACAAACTTTACATCGGCGGGAAATTTCCCCGCACCGAGAGCGGACGCACCATGATTGCCACCGACGCAAAAACTGGCGAGCATCTCGCCCACTACTGCTACGCCTCTCGCAAAGATCTTCGGGACGCGGTCCGAGCCGCCAGATCCGCTCAATCCGGCTGGGCCGGGACCACCGCCTATCTGCGTGGTCAGATTCTCTATCGCATGGCCGAAATGCTGGAAAGCCGCCGCGCCTGCTTCATCACCGAACTCCGCCAGGGCAGCGGAATCAGCGAGGCCAAGGCGACCGAGGAAGTCGACGCCTCCATCGACCGTCTCGTCTGGTTCGCGGGATGGACCGACAAGCTCTCGCAGATTTATGGATCGGTGAATCCCGTGGCCGGATCCTACTTCAATTTCACGACGCCCGAGCCGACAGGCGTCGTCGGTATCTTTGCGCCCGATTCCCCCGCCCTGCTTGGGCTGGTGAGCACTATGGCCTCGACCATTCTCACTGGAAACACCTGCGTCATCCTTGCCTCCGAGACTAGCCCCCTTCCCGCCATCAGTCTCGCCGAAGCCCTCGCCACCAGCGATCTTCCCGGAGGCGTCGTCAATCTCCTCACCGGAAAACGCGCCGAACTCACCTCCTGGCTCGCCGAGCACATGGATGTGAATGCCATCATCGATGCCAGTGGCGACTCAAAATTGGCAGCCATCCTCCAAGCTGGCAGCGCCACCAACGTCAAACGATTCGCCAGCCATGCCTGCGCCAAAGCGAGTGACTGGTTCGGCGAAACCGGTCGCGATCCCTATCGCATCCTCGATACGGTGGAATTCAAGACCGCTTGGCATCCGATCGGGGTGTGAACAGAGAGAAACAGGCGACCGTACGAAAAGACCGATTGGTCGCACGCCATCTTCCGGATTCAATCGGCTCCAAGAGGCTTACGCTCACTTTTGATTGAGCCTTCGCCGAGTTCCGCTAGGATGGAATCATGGCAGAAGTTCCCTCCACCTTTCAACTCGAACGCGGGGCCAGCGCTCCGCCTTTTTCTCTCATCGACGGCTTGGGCAATGCCCATTCGCTGGATCAGTTGGCCAACGAGCGGCGGGCAGTGGTGATCGCCTTTGTGTGCAATCACTGTCCCTACGTGGTTCATCTGGCCGATGCGATGGCGCAGTGCGCGAATCACTACCTGGCCCGGGGAGTTCAGTTTGTCGCCATCAGCGCCAACGATGTCGCCAATTATCCGGCCGACGCACCGGACCACATGGTGGGCTTCGCCAAGGAACACGGATGGGAATTCCCCTATCTCTATGACGAATCACAGGAAGTGGCCAAAGCCTATGGCGCAGCCTGCACCCCGGATTTCTATGTTTTCGATGCGGATTTGAAGCTCGCTTACGCGGGACAATTCGACAGTTCTCGACCAGGCCGCGGCGATGCCGTCACCGGAGACGATCTCCGGGCGGCGCTGGATTCCATCCTCGACTCTGGAGAAGGTCCCGAGCAACCTTGGATCCCGAGCACCGGGTGCAACATCAAGTGGAAGCCCGGCAATGCGCCGGACTATTTCTGAAGACAAAAGCCGAGCTGTTCTGAATCAACTCGGCAGCGCCACGTCCTCGTGCTCGAGTGAGGTCAGTCGATCAACGCCCAATCGGCTGCGAAGGCGATTTTTGACGCCCTTCAGCTGATAGACCGCAGAGTAGGCGGCCAAGCGGGGCAGGTTGGCGAGGCTTTTGGGAATCACCTGAAAACGAGACACTTCGTAAAAGGATTTTGCCCACCGACTCTTGTAGGCATCCTCGCCACTCAAGAGATCGAAACGAATGAAATCGCCATCCATTTGGCTGGAGGCATGCCGTAGAGACTCCACCAGCAGCCAGCGACCGCATGACAAGTGCGCATGGCGCCCCGAATAGGCGGTCAGGTAGTAGTAAAAGGTATCTCCCGAGAAATAAGCTACATTGAAGGCGAGTGGTTCTCCATCCGGTCGATCCCAGAGAATGGAAACGCGAATCGGCGCACCCGATTCGGCCTGACGTTGGATGAATTCCCCGAAGCGAAGATCAGCAAAGATCGATGTTCCCGATTTTCGGATCTGGCTTTCCTGATGCAGGCGACCGATCGCACTCAATCTGGTGGCATCGATTTCAGTCCCCGAATTGTGCTCGACAACGTGCTCGGGAAACTCGGCGGCAAGCTTCCTCCCTGCCGCGTTGTGGTCTTTTCTCTGCCGGCTGCTCAGAGCATCCAGAACTCCTCGTGGTCCGTTGATGGCATAGGTCACCGTCGAACAAATGCTCTGGTAGCGGCTCTGCACCGAGGCGATCTTTCGGAGGGCAGGATCATGCAAGGCGGCAGAAAGCAGGGAATGCTCGGACACTTTTCCGAAGGAGAGAGACATCCCATTTTCCCCTTCACTGGCAATGACGCGAAGAATCAACTCTACCGCATCCGACACCGAATGCGCAGCGATCTCCTGATAGTCGAGAAGATCGTGACACGCCATGTGGAGCGCTCTTCCCTTCCGATACATGGGGAGAAGAGCAATCAACTTATCCGCCCGTCTCAACTCAAAGACCATGGGTTCGAACTCCCGATACACCTCCATCCATGAAATCCAGGTTTCCGGTTGGCAAAAGGGCGCCTTTAGGTTGACTCGATTCGAGAACTCAAGCCACTCGTCGAGATGATTGGTGATCTGGTCCAATCGACAGATGCGGTGAAAATGAAGCGACATTCGATCAGAAACCATTCGGCAATTTGATACGATTAATACAGTAATTATGAAAAATTAAGTTTCAATCGATTTCTGAGCCAAAGGTTCTTCCCATTACCAGCAAGCCCTGAATCTCAAAATTGGCCCATTTGCCTGCCGATTTCTTGCCATTTCCTTCGGAATCCCCTATTTCTTCTCCCATGAGATGCCTTTTCACAGGACTAATGGTTTTGGTCGCTATTTTGGTAGCGGGTGTGGCCCTGATCTACCTCCTGACCGATGCGGATACCAGAGTCGAGCGCTCCATTGTGATCGCCGCTCCAGCCGAAGCCATTTTTCCCAAGCTCAACAGCCTCAAGGAATCGGAGACCTGGTCACCATGGAAGGAGGAGGATCCAAAAATGGAGATCACCTACGAAGGCCCGGAATCGGGAGTCGGAGCCCTCTCAAGGTGGGAAAGCGCCACTCAGGGAACGGGCTCACAAACCATCCTCGAAAGCGTTCCCCCCAGCAAACTCGTCACCGCACTGGACTTCGGCTCCATGGGCACGGCGACGGCTGATTTCACGCTATCCCCGGAAGCGGAAGGCGGCACCAAGGTGACCTGGGGCATGGTATCACACGGCGGAAACAACCTTGGCTTTCGAGCTTTCAACCTTGCGCTCGATAAGTTGGTGGGCCCGATGTTCGAAAAGGGCTTGTCCAATCTCAAAGCCACCGTGGAAGCGCCCGAGTGATGATTTTCTCAACTTTTCTCTGATTCCATGAGTCAACGCCACGTTCTCGCTCTCGATCAGGGCACCACCAGTTCCCGGGCCATCATTTTCGATGCGCTTGGCCAGATTGTGGCATCGGCTCAGCAAGAATTTCGACAGATTTTTCCCAAACCAGGCTGGGTGGAACATGATCCCATCGAGATCTGGGAGAGCCAATTGGAGACGGCCCGCGAGGCGCTGGAGAAAGCTGGTCTGAGCGCCGGTGACATCGCGGGAATTGGCATCACCAATCAGCGAGAGACCACCCTGATCTGGAATCGGACGACCGGGAAACCGGTAATGAACGCGATTGTCTGGCAGGATAGACGAACCGCTGATTTTTGCGATGCCCTGCGAGCGGGACCGGATGCCGCCCACATTCAACAAACGACGGGGCTTGTCATCGATGCCTACTTTTCCGGTTCCAAAATTCGCTGGATGCTCGAAAACGTGCCCGGCGTTCGCGAACAGGCGGACGCGGGAGAACTGGCCTTTGGCACGGTAGACAGTTGGCTGGTGTGGAATCTCACCGGGGGACGATCACATCTCACCGACGTCTCGAATGCCAGTCGCACCCTGCTCCTGAATCTGGAGACCCTAGCCTGGGACGACGACATGCTGCACCTGCTCGGTGTCCCCGCAGCGCTGCTGCCCGAGGTTCGTTCCAATAGCGAAGTACTCGCCGAGACGGACGCTTCCCTATTCGGGGCACCGATTCCCATCGCCGGCATGGCAGGGGATCAACACGCGGCACTGTTCGGTCAGGCTTGCCACTCGCCCGGCATGGCCAAGAACACCTACGGCACCGGATGCTTCATGCTGATGAATACCGGGAGCGAGCCGATCCGATCAAAGAATCGCCTCCTCTCGACCGTGGCTTGGCAGATGGACGGACAAACGGAATATGCGCTCGAAGGCAGTGTCTTTGTCGGAGGGGCCATCGTTCAGTGGCTCCGTGATCAACTCGGGATCATCGAAAAATCCAGCGACATCGAAGCGCTCGCCCAAACGGTGGACGACAATGGCGGTGTCTACTTCGTTCCCGCCTTTGCAGGGCTGGGCGCTCCATACTGGGATCAACATGCCCGCGGCACCATTTCCGGACTCACCCGAGGCTCTTCAAAAGGTCACCTGGCCCGCGCCGCTCTGGAAGCCATCGCCTTTCAAAGCTGGGATCTGCTGCAAGCGATGACCGCCGATTCCGGCATCGATCTGGCAGAACTAAGGGTCGACGGCGGAGCCTCCCTGAATCCCCTGCTCATGCAATTCCAAGCCGATCTGCTCGGCGTGCCCGTGGTTCGCCCCATGGTGGCGGAAACGACCGCGCTTGGGGCGGCTTATCTCGCCGGTCTCGCCACCGGAGTCTGGAATGATCGGTCGGAAATTGCCGATAACTGGAAAGTCGACGCCCGGTTTGAGCCTGCCACCTCAAGCGATGAGATGGCGACGTTGCTGGCTGGCTGGAAGCAGGCGATTGAGCGCACCCGCACCAATCTGGATTAGCGGCTGGCTCACAAGCCCATCAGCGGCGCTGGGACCAGGAAGGCATGTTGCTCCAGCAAGCTGAGCGAGCCGTGCCAACTGAGATACTGGGTCGCCCAGACAAAAATTACGTAGGCGATGACCACCGGCACTGCCGCCAGTCGACCGAGCCAGCGAAATACCCAGTGCCGATCCGCTTCATGGCGCACCGCGCGACTCATGGCCCATCCCACAAGGAGGCGAGCCGGAAAGATAAAGGCCACAAAAAGTAGCGCGGGCAACCAGGCGACTTCGCGTGGAGTCAGCTCGATTTTCAGTAAATAAAGTGGCAGCGAAAACAGCAGCGTGATCAGCAACGCGAACCAAAACGCGACGGGAGCCCGTCGGAAAAAATCGCGCACTCGCCGAACTTCGAACATCGCCTCGAATCGATCCGTCCGCGCAAAATGGGCTTGAAGGAATGGCAGGTAGAGGACCACGATCATGAGGAGACCGATTCCGAGGAAATTGACCACCGCCGCGATGCCAATGATGCGGATCTGCGCAGCGAGGATGAGCACCCCGACCGGAATGGCCAGCCACATCACCGCCGCGACGAAGCCCCGAAACCCGAGCCAGAAATAGTGAGGCAATCTCAGGCTGGCCACCCAATCCCCGGCACCGTTTCCGATTTCCAACAACGCCGCTGGGTTCGGCTGCCGCAGCGCTCGAAACAAGCGCACCGGAGCAGGCCAGAGAAAATGTCGCAGTCGGCCGCCGCGTAGGCAGGCCCAGATGATGTGGCCAAAAACCATCAGAGTCGACACCACGAGGACGACCTTCCACCGAGCTGCCACCGCGCCACCCGGATCCACGAGAGAGGCATCGTTCCACATCCCGGCAAAGAAAAGAACCGGTAACAGGACCAACCCGATACCGATGACCAGACTTCCTAACGATGAAGCTTTTCTCACCCCGACAAAACCGTCGCGAAATCGCCCAGTCGTTGCCACCCGACCGCTGGCCTCGAGGAGGTAGCCAAGACTGAAGAAGTTCAAGAAGGGAACCACTGACAACACCGCCAATCCCACGACGATCGTCGCCATGCCAAACACCCAATCGAGCCCTGAAGCCACTTTCCGAAACAACCGGCGGAGGAATGAGGCTTTCTCCAACCCGCCTGCGCCCTCAGTCGGGGACGTGATCGGAGCTGCGGGGGCGTCAAGAATGGCGGAACTCTGGGACAAAATAATCGGATTCAGCGAGGTCTGCTGAAAAAGACGGTGCCATTCGCCCCACGGTTACATTTCCTGAATCCTCTTCGCTCGCCGGATCACTTCACATGCCGATCAGCAAAGTCGAGGTAGCGGCCCCAGTCAAAATCGGTGACGTCGTGCTTGCCCGTGCGAATGTGATAGCCCACGGTATCTCCGACGGGTTGGTCGATTCCGGGCATTTCATCCACGCCCACGCCGACTTTTCCGAAAAGCTCCCAAGCGGGACTCGCCAATTTGGCGGAGAGGAACTCGCCTCGTGGATCGGCCCATTCATCCTCGGCGGCACTGGCGACATAAACGGGACGCGGAGCCATCAAGGCGATGATTTCATGTTGATCGACGGGCAGGGCTCCGATGTTGTCGTTGTATGTCGGAAATCGATCGTTGAACCAATGAGGAAAACTGGTGTTGATCCGCTTTACCGTTTCTCCAAATTCCCGACGATTGAGGGCCGCACCGCCACAACCGGAATCGTTAGAAATTATGAAGGCGAATCGCTGATCCTGAGCCCCGGCCCAGAGGGAGGTCTTGCCGAGTCGCGAATGACCGATCACGGCGACCTTGGCTCCGTCGACTTGGGCATCAAGGATCAAGTAGTCGAGCGCCCGGCTCAATCCCCACGACCACGCCCCGATCGAACCCCATTCATTGGCCTTCGGTTTTCCAAACACCGCGTGAATGCCGTTCTCGAATCCATCATCGAAATCGGGATCGATATCCCCGTAATACATCGTCGCCAGCGCATAGCCGCGATCGATGATCATCTCGACCGGCCAGCGGCTCGCCGAAGTGCCCCGAGCTTTCTCCGTGGAACGGTTGTCGATCACGAGACCGTCTTTGTCTGGCCGCATCCAATTCTCGGACAGGGTGATGCGAGGGTCGGCATGAATCGAGTGATTCCCCCTGAAATTCAGCCCGAGAAAGGCAGGCACGGGTTCTCCCATGGCTTTTTTGGGTGCGATCACCAAAAGATGCAGCGCCGGCCCATCGACCACTCCGGGGAAGGTCAGCGTCACCTCTTTCATCGATGCTTTTCCACCCAGAAAATCGGTCACCGCCTGAGTCACCTTGGCCTCGAGCTTCGTCTCTTTTGCCTTGGCGGGAGTGTGGCCGTAGACGTGTTCTCCGAAAAGCTCCAGCAACTCCTGCCGACGTTTTGGCCAATGTTCGGCAGTGGCCACGGGAGAGCCATCCTCGAACTTCAACAATTCCGGCAGCGTGTAGGCCGGCACTTTGGATTCGTCGTAGTTGGCGTCCTGCGCAGAGCCGACCACGGCAAATGCCAGAGTGCAGGTGGCGGCGATAGAAAAAGAAAGAGATCTCATCATGCAACGAAGATAACTCACCCGAAGGCCCCCAATCAATGCCGAACCACCGCGCAAGTCCGGTGCCTCGGTTCCATTCTATCCGCTTGAATCCGGAGGCGGCCCGACCTTTGGTAAAGCATCTCCCTGTGTCCCTTCGGTCAATGAAAGCCTCCCACTCCCCTTTTTGTCTCGCGCTCATCTCGGCGCTCTTGTTTGCCCTCTCGACAGGAGACGGGCTGGCTCACAAGGTCACGGCAGTTTCTGTGGTGTCGGACTTTAATACTAAGGATGGCACCTTCAAGGTCGAACTGGCGATGGATGTCGATCCCTCGGGAGATCCGACCGTCGATGATCAGATCCCACCGGAAACCGCAGCGCGCGCTTTTGCGACGGAATCACTTCAACTCTACTTCGACGATCAGGTGATGACCGTCGAACCAGTCATCAAGGTGGTGACAGCCTCCGACGAAGAGACCCCGACGGAACTCGTCCGCAAAAAGGCCATCGGCACTCTCTCAGGAAAAATTCCGGAGGGCTCGGAAAATTTCCTCCTCCGAGTCGTCGAAACAACCGAGGCAGCCGTGGTCATGGTCACCATCAAGGACGGCAAACCGGCCCGCCGACTGCAGGTGCTCTACCCCGGAGAATTTAGCAATCCTGTCAGTCTCGCCACGGTAATGGAGGGCGATCCGTTCACCGAAGCCAAGCCTGCTGAAACACCGGCACCGGCACCGGCACCCGCCGCCGCAGAAGCGAGCAGCGAGACGCCTGCCCCCGAACCCGTGGTCGAGCCAACCCCGGAAAATATCCAAGAGGAACAGACGGGATTCGGCAGTTGGCTGGCGCAGGGATTTCTCGCGGTGCTGCCCACGGGAGTGAGTTTCTGGACGTTCATGCTGGGCATGTTCCTCCTCAGTCTCCGCGCACGTCCCCTGGGCTGGCAAGTGGGGCTCTACACCGTG
>JAGROX010000411.1 GCA_020440025.1 Verrucomicrobiia bacterium | reverse complement strand
GAGAATCCCCCGCTCCGGAAACGGGTGCTGAACCGAAGGTCGAAACCGCGACCGAGTCGAAACCGGAGAGTGACGTCACGCAAACCGAGACGCCGCCCGCCGGCCCTCCCAAGCCAGAAGTCGAGGTGGATCCCGAAACCAAGCTCGCCATCCGCACTTACCTCTCTGAGTTGCTCGTGGTCGAAAAGGGTTCCCAGCTTTCTCTCACCTACGACAAAGATCGCGACAAACTGGTGATCTCCAATCAACCCAACAAACCCGTCAGCTATCAGATCGGGGAATACATCAACTTCATCACCCGACTCACGCTCGTCTTCGGCATCAGTTTCCAGCTACCCGTCGTCGTCGTCATTCTGGTGAAGCTGGAGCTACTCACCGCCCGCGTCATGCGGAATACCCGGTCCTACGCCTGGGTCGTCATTCTCGTGGCCGCCGCCATTTTCACCCCGCCGGATGTCTTCACCCTCGGTCTGCTCGGCGGACCGCTGATCCTACTCTACGAAATCTGTATCTGGATCGCCTGGGGCATCGAACGACGACGCGAGAAAGATCGCGCCGCCGAAGAACAGGAGCGCCAGGAACGCTATGCCGCCCTGATGTCGAAATCTCACGACGACATGACGGAGGCAGAAAAAGAAGAGCTGCATCGTCAGGAGGTCGAGCAATACGAGCGCGAGCATGCCCACCTCTATGAGGAGGAATCCTCGCACATTCCCCACGATCCTCATGCCACGCCCGATCACGACGAGCATGGGCATCCCTACGATCCCGATCACGACGCAGGTTGGCACGACGAATACGATCCTGGTCACGATCCTTTCCATCACGACTACCACGCCGACGAGCCCGCCCATGAACCCGTTCAGGATTGGCCGGATAACGAAGGCGGCGAAACGGAAAGCGATCACGTCGCTGGCAAGGACATCGAATATCCCGGCAACAACGACCAGCAGGACGAGGCAAGCTTTGCTCACGATGACGAGGTCTGCGAACCCGATGGTCCTGTCGTTCATCTGAACTCCGCCACCGAGGAAGAACTCCTCACCCTTCCCGGCGTCGGACCCGCCATGGCCAAGCGCCTCATCGAGAATCGCCCTTATCGCAGCTTCGATGACGTCTCCAATGTCCCCGGCATCGGCGATTCCAAGCTCTATGCCATGATCGAACGCCTTTCGATCGACGATCCGGAAGAGGATGAGGAGGAAGCGATGGAATCCGACCTGCCTCCGTCGACCGACGAGCCTTCCGAAAGCCAGGACAGCGACGAACCGACCGACGATTCGAAACTCTGAATACCTTGATTCGCGCCATCGGGAAGTCCCGATGGCCGATCAATCAGGTCTCGGTTTCTGCTGTCATCATCTGCTGCGCGATCTCGCGGGCGCGCTGGATCATGGCGTAGTCGGCGAGGAACTCGGGAAATTTCAGATCGGGCAGACCGCTCTGAGCGGTACCGAGAACTTCGCCGGGGCCCCGAATCGCGAGATCGGCTTCGGCGATGCGGAAGCCGTCGCGCGTTTCTTCCAACACCTTGAGCCGCGCCTTGGCTTCGATGTTTTCCGGATCGATCATGAGAATGCAGTAGCTCTTGTGGGCACCTCGACCAATGCGACCGCGAAGCTGATGCAACTGAGCCAGGCCGAAACGCTCGGCGTTGTAAATCAGCATCAGATTGGCATTGGGCACGTCGACCCCGACCTCGATGACGGTGGTGGAAACCAGCACCTGAATCTCTCCGGCGCGAAATGCGATCATCACGGCGTCCTTTTCCTCTGAGGTCATCCGCCCGTGAAGCAGACCGCAACGGGAACCCGCGAACCGTTTTTCCCAGAGCTCGAATTCCACCGTCGCCGCCGCCGATTTCACTTTTTCCGATTCCTCGATCAGCGGGTAAACGATGTAGGCCTGACGCCCTTCGCTCAGTTGATCGCGAATGAACTGGGCCGCCGCTTCCGTCTTCGAGGTCTCGCGAATCCCGGTGATGATCTTGCCGCGTCCCTTGGGGAGTTCGTCGATGATGGAGACGTCGAGATCGCCATAGATCGACAGCGTCAGGGTGCGCGGAATCGGCGTGGCTGTCATGATCAGCACGTCTGGCCGCGCCCCTTGGGCGGCGAGCGCCTCGCGCTGGGCGACACCGAACTTGTGCTGCTCGTCCACCACCACCACGCCGAGCGGATTTTCAAAATCGGACGCGTCACCATGAATCAGGGCATGAGTCCCCACGGTGATCGTTCCCAACGGCGCGCCACCGGTGACATCGGCGGCGGCAAAAAGCGGGAGGTCGCCGCCTTCCTCTTTTCGCGAACCGGTGCGCAACTTCACCGTGATCCCCAGCGGCTCCAGCCAACCTTTCAGATTCAGGTAATGCTGCTCCGCCAGGATCTGGGTCGGTGCCATCAGCGCGGCATCAAAACCGGCCTCCACTCCCAGGAGCATCGCCGCCGTCGCGACGAGGGTTTTGCCCGAGCCGACATCGCCCTGGAGCAAACGATTCATCGGTCGCGCCGAGGCGAGATCTTGGCGGACTTCATCGATCGATCGCGCTTGCGCTTTGGTTGGCGAAAAAGGCAACGACGTCAAAAACCGATCCAACAACGCCCCCGGTCCTGCATGAATGACGCCGCCCTCTGCCTCCCGGTCAGCCCGGCGACGCAGCAGGTCCAACTGCAGCAGGGTGAATTCCTCCAGCCCCAGATAGTGACGAGCCGTCTCCAGCGCTTCCGCGCTTTTGGGAAAGTGAATCTCCCGCATCGCCCGCGCGCGAAACCACTCGCGATCTTCCCACGCGTTTTCCGGCAATCGATCCGGTAAATCCTCGTCGGTGATCGTTTCCAACACCTGATACGTCAGCGCTCGCAGCGTCTTCTGATTCAGCCCGCTGGTCAGCGGATACACCGGGGTGATGCGATCCATGTGAATCTCCACCGACTCGCTGTCGCCATCGCTTTCGATGATCTCGTAGTCGGGATGATCCATCACCAACCGCCGACCTTTTTCCTTGGGCTGTCCGTAGACCACCAGCACCTGCCCCACTGCGATCAGCTTGCTGATGTAGGGCATGTTGAACCAGCGCAGCACGATCCGCCCGCTCAGCACATCGCCCTCCGGATCTTCCAACGTCGCCTCGAAAAACCTTCTCTTTTGCCCCGGCATGTATTTCAGCTGGGCATCCGTCACCTCGCCCCGCAGACAGAGCGGACCATCCGTCTGCTGATTGGGAATCCGATCAAAGCGCGTTCTGTCCTCATAGCGTCTCGGAAAATGCCGCAGCAAATCCCCCACCGTCACCAATCCCAGCGCCGTGAGACCGTCGCTCGTCTTTTTATCAAAGCCTGGCTTCCCGCCCTTCCCCGCAAAGGGCAAGTCGGCGAGAGAAGTCGCGAGCGTCACATTCAGACTGTCCGAGGCAGAGGCGGGCACGCGCCCAATGTGACACCGGCATCGGGGCGGGTGCCAATGAAAAGGCGAAGCCTATCATTCAGCCAACTCCTCAACAGGACTCTTGATCGCCTGTCGAAACTCTTCCACCGCTTCATCGAATCGATCCATCTCCGACAAAGTGCCTGCAAAATCCGCGGCGGCTCTCAATGCCAAACTCACATCGGGAGTCGATTCCTCGGCGACCTCATAGACCGTCATTTGAAAAGGACGGACTCGTTGGTTGTGAAAATTAGCCAATCCAATTCCGATCCCAAAATTCACGCCGACGACAACCGCAGCAATCAACGTGATCAACCAAATCGCTGCCCAAACCAAATACCGCTTCATGGGAACACTCTGACATCGCCTTCCCTTCCGCAGCGAGAGAAAAGGAAAGCCCAACCGACTGCGGAAATTGCCGGGGACGGACCATCCCCGCTTGGCTCACGGCCCAGTTGGCGCTAGGGAAAAGGCATGACTTCCCTGACTCTCGACTTGCCCAAGTGGTTCGATCTGCACACCCATTTCCGGCAGGGACCCGCGGTGCCCGCCTACGTGCAGGCTCATCTCGACATGGGTTGTGCCGGTGCCCTGGCCATGCCGAATACCAAGCCGCCCGTCTCGCGCATCGTGGGGGAAAACACCGACGACAGCTGGACCATCGAGCAATATGCCGCCGATCTCCGCGCCGCAGGTGCGGATGCCTTTGAGCAACTCATCGTCCCGCTCTACCTGACCCGCGACACCACCGCCGCCATGATCGCCGAGGGTGCCCAGTCGGGATTGCTCCGGGCCGCCAAATACTACCCGCCTCACGGCACCACCAATGCCGAGCACGGCGCGCCCATGGCCGACTTCATCGGGAGCGATGTCTTTCGGGCCTTGGAAGAAAACGACATCGTCCTCTGTATCCACGGCGAGCAGCACGGGCTCGTCGGCGAGGCCTATCTCGATGCCCATCACAATGCCGAGACCCGTTTCTATAGTGAATTCATGCCGCGACTCGTCGAGGCCCACCCGCGACTTCGCATCGTTTGCGAACACATCACCACCCAGGCCGCCGCCAATTTTGTTCGCAGTCAGGCCCCCGACCGGGTCGGCGCCACCATCACCCCGCAGCACCTGCTCTACACCCTCGG
>JAGROX010000077.1 GCA_020440025.1 Verrucomicrobiia bacterium | reverse complement strand
TTCACAGCGATCGGGGCAGTCAATATGGCAGCCGCCTCTTCCGCAAACACCTCGACGAGGCGGGCGTTCTCCAAAGCATGTCCGCCAGAGCGAATCCCTACCACAACGCTTGGACTGAGTCATTTATCGGCACTCTCAAGACCGAAATGCTTCAGGACGGATGCTTCATCGATGCGGCCGACGCCCGCACGGAAATCTTCTCCTACATCGAATCCTACTACAACACCCACCGCAGGCGCTCTTCCCTCAAATACCAATCACCCGCTCAATTCGAAGCACAGATTCATTCCCTCAATTAAACCAATCTGGTCCAGAAATCAGTGGCATCTCATCTGCCCTTCTTGCTGCTTAATCTTTGGGATCAAGATTCCCAACTAACCTTCTTTTCTTGAACCGGGCGTCATCGGGAGAGAAAGTCTCCTTGAGAGATCCCTATGAACTGAATTCTCATGGCCAGAACGAAAGCTGAAAAAAATCCGACATCAGAAGGCGCTTCGGCCTCTGCTCCATCGATCAAAAATGTCATCGTTCTGGGTGGAGGGAGCGCGGGCTACTTGGCTGCGATCTCTCTCAAAGTCCGGTTGCCGCAGTTGTCGGTCACCATCATCCACTCCAAGGATATTCCGATCATCGGGGTGGGAGAGGGCACGACGTTTTCCGTTCCGATCTTTTTGCACGGGTATCTCGGGATCGATCCCGGAGCATTCCATCGTGTGGTGAAGCCGACCTACAAGTTGGGAATTCGCTTCTTGTGGGGGCCGACTGATCACTTTCATTATTCCTTCACCAACCAGCTGGATTCTCGATTGGCTGAGCTTTCCAAACCAAACGGATTTTTTTGCCAGGATGAGTTCCTCTACGGCGACCTGACCGGAGCGTTGATGGAACATGATCGAGCATTCGAGCGCCAGCCTGATGGAGGCCCGCTCATCGGCACCAATGTCGCCTATCACATCGAGAATCGAGAATTTGTCGAGTTCTTGGAAACTTGCGCGGCCGAAGTGGGTGTGGTGACTCGCGATGATGAGGTCGAAGGCGTGGATCTCGATGAGGATGGAGTCAAAGACTTGAGACTGCGCTCCGGAGAGTCAGTTTCGGCGGATCTCTACATCGATGCCTCGGGTTTCCGGTCCGAGCTGATTGGGAAAGCCTTCGGTGAGCCCTTTGAGAGCTTTGAGCCCAGCCTCTTCTGTGATCGGGCAGTGGCAGGAGGTTGGGGGAGGGAAGATGAGTTGGTCAAGCCCTACACCACCGCTGAGACGATGAATGCCGGTTGGGCGTGGCAGATCGAGCACGACGAACTGATCAATCGAGGATACGTCTATTCATCGAAGTTCATTTCCGATGACGAAGCCGAAGCCGAGTTTCGCGAGAAGAATCCCAAAGTGAAAGACACCCGGGTGATCAAGTTCGAGACCGGGTGCTATCGACGCAACTGGATCAAAAATGTTGTCGGCATCGGCAATGCCGCCGGATTTGTGGAACCGCTGGAAGCGACCTCCTTGGCGATCATCTGCGATCACATGGGCAAATTGATTCGGGCGTTGACCGACTCGGACCTGGCGATCGAGCCGAAGGCGGTCGAGTACTTCAATCGCTACACCGAGAGGAACTGGCGGGCCATCCGCCGATTCTTGGCGATGCACTACAAGTTCAACACTCGGATTGACAATGATTTCTGGCGGGCCTGTTGGAACGATACGGATCTGGCGGGAGCCGAAGACATCGTGGACTACTACGAGAATTGCGGGCCGGGCCTGATGTGGGCGAGCGAGGCCATGGGGCCTGCTGATCCTTTTGGCTGGGAGGGCTATCTCGTCATGTTGGTGGGACAACAAGTGCCGCCAAAGAAGCTGTGGAACAAACTCACGCAGGCTGATCGGCAAGTTTGGGAGACCTACCGCAGTCAATTGAGTCAACGCGCCGCCAATGGGATGACGGTGACCGAGGCCGTAGAGAAAATCCGTTCCCCCAATTGGGGGTGGAAACCTGACTTCTATGCGAAGGCGGTGCGCTGGTGAGCCGATGGGTGCTTTTCGTCTCCCTTTTTGCCAGAGTTGAGCTGAACGTCGAAGGAACTCGAATAAAGGGAAGTGATCCAGTGAAGCTTGGTTGCAACCGATGCCTTGTTGGGCTTGCATGAAGAAAATCTCAACACAATGGAATCCAACGCTATTCGAATCTCAGCCCTCCTTGCCTTGCTCGGTGTCGGACTCGGAGCCTTTGGGGCTCATGCCCTTGCTGATCTGTTGGAAAGCCGGGGACGGGCAGATGCCTGGGACACGGCGGTGTTTTACCAGATTGTCCATGGCGTCGCCTTGCTGGCGCTCGGATTGAGTGGTCGACGACAGCCGGTGACCAGCTGGTGCTGGCTGATTGGGGCGATCCTGTTTTCTGGCAGCATTTATGGTCTTTGCCTGTTGGAAAATGCCAAGTGGCTGGGACCGGTGACGCCGCTGGGTGGCCTCCTGATGATGATTGGCTGGCTGGCGCTGGTGATCAAACCACCCCGGGCGGCCCAGAATTGAGCTATCCCGATTTTCCGGATTCGAGGAGAAAGCGACGATCAGATGCTCCAGAACGGAACCTCGAGGTGGTAGTCGGGCACTCGCACCGCGAAGGTGTTTCCTTCGTCATCCTGGAGTAGAAAAGATCCTGACACCTCGGCATTGGCGCAGACTGCGTGGTAGCTGTTGTAGGAAAAACTCTCGCCGGGAAGCAGTCTGGGTGTTTTGCCAATCACGCCGAGCCCCTCGACGACCAGAGTGCCGCCTTGTTCCTGGGCTACGATCCATTTCCTGGCTCTCAAGGTGACGGGCCGATCGGACCCATTCTCGATCGTGATGTAGTAGGCGAAAGGATGGCGGCGATCCGGCGGGGTCTCCAGAGCTGGCATGTAGAGCAGCTCATCTACGCAGACCCGCAGGCCGGCAAGTTTGGCAATGGATTGTGTGCGGGTCACGTTGATGAGAGTTTCAAATTTCGGGCTCAGGGTAAAGCATGAAAAGTGCATTCGATTCTTGGCGGAGAATTTCGTCATCGGTAAGTTCCGAGGTGCGCCGTTGTCAGAATCGGGCAAGGATGAACTGAGAACCCCTCCGCATTATCGATTTTAGCTCATGGCCACTCCGATTGATCATCCTCCTGTAGCGCTGACGATTGCCGGCTCCGACAGCTCTGCCGGGGCCGGTTTGCAGGCAGACCTTAAGACTTTCGCCGCTCATGATGTCTACGGACTCTGCGCGGTGACCTCGGTCGTGGCCGAGATTCCGGGTAAGGTGGTGGGCTGGAAAGCGATCGATCCCGAATTGCTGCGTCAGCAACTGGAGGTTCTCGCGTCAGGTTTTCCCATTGCTGCCGTCAAGACAGGGATGTTGGCAAACCCGCTGCTGGTTGACGTCGTGTGCGATTTTTTGGAGTCGCACCGGCAGGATTGTCCCTTGGTGGTGGATCCGGTAATGGTTGCCAGTTCGGGTGATCGACTGCTGGTTGACGAAGCCATCGCTTCCTATCGATCTCGCCTCCTGCCTTTGGCGGCGCTGGCCACGCCCAATCTCGCGGAAACGGCCGTTTTGCTGGATCGGGAAATTGAGGCAGTCAGCGGCATGGACATGGCAATGGCGGCGAAGGCGTTTTCGGATCGCTACGGTTGTCCGGTTCTGATCAAAGGCGGTCATTGGCAATCGGGCGATGAGGCAGTGGATTTGCTCTGGGATGGTAAATCCGTCCATCGGTACTCGGCTCCGCGGATGATCGGCGTGGACACCCATGGCACCGGCTGCACGCTGTCGGCTGCGATCGCCGCCAATCTGGCTCGTGGCCTTGCCTTGCCGCTCGCGATTGAGAAGGCCAAGCACTACATCACGGCTGCTATTGAACAGGCCCATGTCTGGACGGGAGAAGGCGCGATTCGCGCGTTGAACCATTTCCCGGAGGCGTTAGGCTGATCGCTGGCATGAATTTCTCGATCCCTTTTTTCCGACTACCGCTGCTTGTGGCGATTTGCGGACTCTTTCTTGCCTCGGGCAGGGAAGGCAGGAGTGAGGACGAGGCCAAGGTTGAGCCCGCTGGTCCTCCCGCCGCCGAGGAAGCTTCGCGGGCCGATGCTTCATTGAATCAATTGGTGGATGAGCTGAATCAGGCCAGTCTGCAGGAGGCTTTTCGGATCCTGCGATCAGACTACATCAAGCGGGAATCTCTCAGCTACCTGGAGATGAACCGGGCCGCGATGCAGGGGCTGCTGGAGCGATTGGACTTCGGGGCCATGCTCCTGACCAAGGCGAGTCGGGAAGCCAGCGATTCGCCCTTCTTGTTTCGTTCGGAAAAACTGAGCGAAGCTGTCGGCTATGTGCGCTTCGGGAAATTCAAAAAGGAAGAGATCGACGAACTCGACAAGGCGCTGGCTCATTTTTCGGATGAAAAGGCGATGACCACGCTCATCATCGATCTGCGGTCGCCTCAGGCGATGGCGGATTTCGAAATCGCGTCATCAATCCTGAGTCGATTCCGTCCCGTGGGAGAAGTGCTCTTCAAGATTCGTCGCCCCCAAGAGGAACGCCCCCGCCTGTTCACTTCACGCTCGGCTCCGAAGGTGTGGGATCGGGACATCATGTTGCTGATTGATCGCGAGACAGGCAACGTGGGCGAAATCATCGCCGAGGTGCTCCGCGAGCGAACCGGCTGCCTCGTGATCGGTGAGAAGACGGTCGGCATGACCGTGGAATATCGCGACATCCCGGTGGGCGAAGATCGTATCCTTCGCTATGCGGTGGCCGAGGTGGTCTTGCCGGACGGAGAGTCGCTGTTTCAAATAGGCGTGATGCCCGATGTGGTCACGACCTCACCCACGAAGGTGAAGCAGGCGATTTTTCGAGCTTCGGAGGAAGCGGGGTTGTCTGGATTCGTTTTTGATGTCCGCCGCCCGCGAATGAATGAAGCCGCTTTGGTGGCAGGGACGGATCCGGAACTGGACTACTACGTCGCGCGGAGTCAGGGAGC
>JAGROX010000076.1:26387-32717 GCA_020440025.1 Verrucomicrobiia bacterium | reverse complement strand
TCAACGACGACCAGCGTTTTGGCTACCTGTCAAAATCGGTGTGGCAAGCCTCAAATCGATATCCGGCAGCGGTAGGAGAGTGCGGTAGCCTTTCCGAAGACTACTTCCGATTCTGGACCCGCGTTTCAGAGAGCGGTATCGAACACGTATTGGAATCCAATCCGATGCCTGGACTAGTCGGACAAGTGGAATCTTTTTTTGATTCAACCCTCGTGAAAACTTGGATTTGGGACGCGGCGAATCCTGAATCGGATGAACCGGCCTATCCGCTTTGCTTGCGGTCGCCGGTGCCATGGTTTCTCTCCGAGGCCGAAGCTGTCGAGCAAGGACTCGTGTCGATCGCGGTCACTATTCTGGCGAACCAAGCGGAGATTTTCGACAATGCTGAGCAACTGCGTGAGCATCCGGATCTGGGAAGATTCGGTGAATCCAGCGTTGTTCCCACAGGCCTGTTTGTGGAGGAAGGAGAGGTTCCAGGCCCGAGCATTCTGGTGATCGGTCGAGTTCTCCTGGCCGTCCGCTCGACTAATCAGTTCTCCGGGGATGAATTTCACGCCCTACGGGTCCGGACCTACGGTGGGGAAATGTTTGTCAATCTCCCGCTTGAAGCCCTCGATTCGGATGTCACCGGAAAGATCATCGCCGTGCAGGGCTTGGCTTCGGGAAGTTCTCCGGATTGGATCCCGGTCCCCGGAGATCCTGAGCTGGCTGAAACCGAAGAATTTGAGCTGAAAGGGGAGGTTGTTGAAGCCAATCTGAGAAAATTGTGTCTCAATTTCTACGGCTCTAAGGAGTTCAAAGCCTATTTCCGGGACATTCATGCCACTCGGTTCCTCAGAGTGTTTGCCAGCATCGCGGGAATGTTCAAACGGGAGTTCATTGGGCTCACCAAGCGACGGGGGAAAGCGACGTGGCTCACTGCCAGACGCTACCGAATCGCCTTTCAAAAAGCCCCGGTGGTGATGGCACGAATCGTCATGGCCAACACGAACGTTCTCTACGAAGGGAAAAGTTCGCCAGCCCTGGTCGCAATCGCCTTCGGCGAAGGAGCCGATGAAGCAATGGACCGAGCCCGCAGCGTGCTTGCCCGCATCCATTTTGGAGACGCCAGAACGCCTGAAGAAAAAGCCCTCGCCGCGATGATCGAAGACGAAGAATATCAATTCGGAAAACGGCGTCGACTCCCTTCTTGGCTGGTTGGCAATGTAGAGGCCTACGCCGCAGATCTTTGGGTTCCCGGTGTGGCCGCTCACGAGAATGGGCTTCGATCTGAAGTGTTAGTCTGCTTCGCCGAGCCCGGAATGAAGGGCCTGACTGCCACCGTCCCTGAAAACCTAGTCAGCAAAGCCATCGAACTTGCCAAGCGTTAAGTTCCCGCCGAGCTCGATCCAAGTATTATGAAAAAGGGCTACGAATCAGGTCAGTTCTATTCCGGCAGGTATCATTCGTTGCCAACCGCTCACAACCCAACCCGCTCCTCTGGTCGCACGCTCGCACGGACGAACCATTGACGTTCCGAGAACTCACCTTGGGCTAGAGGGAGCGAGTCTTACCATGAAGACGCGGCGACCAAGGGACCGGCTCGCCCTGCCCGTGACTGGCGACGCCTCCCTGGAGATCAAAAAAAACGCCTCCCCAATCGCAAAGACTTGCGTTGGGGAGGCGTTGAGAAATCAGCCTTGCTCAGGGTGCCTTGGGAGCCTCCTTGGCGGGCTCAGCCGGGGCGGGCACTGGCGTCGGATCGGTGATCATCCGGAAGTCGTCCGTGCGGAACGGATTCATCGGCAGACCTTCTTTGGAAAGGACGTTGCAGACGGGATTGTCGGCCCAAGCGTAGCGAACAGCCACGGGAGCGGGCACGGCGTCGGACCAGACTTCGATGGTGTCTTTACCGGTGATCTTGGCATCGGCCCAGACCCACTGGTGATCTTCTCCGCAGATGGCGAAGCCACGAACGTCGTTCACGTCAAAAGTGCGCAGTCCGCTGCCGACGTGATCGAAACTCAGCTTCGCTTTGTTTCCTTCGATCGCCATTTCAAGGTAGGTCGGGCTCTGGGGTTCGATGTTGGTGAATCCATAATCCTTGGCCAAGGCCCAGCGAACGAGGCGGGCGGCAACATCGAGTTTGTTTTTCGGATGAATGTCGTTGGCTTCACCGATGTCAATGATGACGGCTTCGCCGGTGTTTGGCAGGGAGAGCGTTTTGCTCTGCGACTCGCGCAATTCGGCCCATTGGGCGTCGCCGGGCGCATCCACCTCAGCTTTGAAATCGGCCAACTGAACCCAGTAGAACGGAAAATCTCCCTGGCCCCACTCGGCGCGCCACTGCTCGATCATGAAAGGAAAAAGCTCGGCATACTCCCAAGCCCGACCAGCATTGCTTTCACCCTGATACCAGATCACGCCCTTGATGCCGTAGCCAAGGGTCGGATGGACCACTCCGGCAAAAATGTTTCCCGGACGAGCATTGCCGCTGAGGAGTTGTTCGGGACCATTAGGCCGACGAGGCACCGGTTTGTTCGTGGCTTTTGCCTCGTCCGCTTTCGCCGTCCAGTCAGCGAGAGCAACCTCATAGGCTTTCTTGGCTTCTTCGGAACTCAGCTGAATTTCGCGGGCCTTCCAGCCCTCGGTCAGAGTTTTGAAACGCGGATCCTTGTCGATGGTGTCGCGCCGAATCCAGGCCTCGGCAGCAGAACCGCCCCAGGCGTTGTCGATCAGACCCACGGGCACGCCAAGAATCTCGTGAAGGTAGCGGCCATAGTAGAAGCCCACGGCACTGAAAGCCTTTACGTTTTCCGGGTTGGCGGCTTCCCACTGACCGTTGAAATCGTTCTGCAATTCCTGAGTGCCAACCTGAGGCACGGAAATGATGCGGAGATTGGGGTGATTCGACGCAAGTGATTCGACTTCCGCCTTCCAGTCGCTGCCGAGATTGAAGCCCATGTTCGACTGACCGGAGCACATCCAGACTTCTCCCACGAGAACATCGGTGAGTTCACGCTTGGAAGTGCCTTCGATGACGATGGTGGCCGGCTCGGCGTTGGCGGGCAGGGCGTCCAGTTTCACGGTCCATTTGC
This sequence comes from Verrucomicrobiia bacterium, assembly GCA_020440025.1. Taxonomy (GTDB): domain Bacteria; phylum Verrucomicrobiota; class Verrucomicrobiia; order Verrucomicrobiales; family DEV007; genus JAEUHH01. The sequence goes on along the minus strand of JAGROX010000076.1, from coordinate 29,640 downwards.
CGTCGGTTCCGGCTTTGGCCGTTTTCACCTGATCACCGAGAGTGACTTTCACTTCAGTGCCGGGGGTGTCCCAGCCCCAGAGCGGGTTGGACTGCTTCTGTTGCAGCACCATGTGATCGCCGATGATGGCCGGAAGTTTCAATTCCGCCCGGGCGGCGAAAGGCAGGGAGAGTCCCGCCGCCAGCAGAGCGGCGCGGAAAAACACGTTTCGAGAATGGATGAGATTCATGGCCAACGATTGTCTGCGTTTGGCCAGAAATGCAAAGCGCCAACTTTGGCGCAATGCCGGGGTGGAGACCGCCATTCGTCTCTTTGTATCGGGTTGACGACGGCGCTTGAATTTCCCCGGGGATGCCCGGAGACTCAACGCATGAGATTTTCGACTTCGTGGCACCTGGCACTGGTGGGTTTCGCACTGCTGACCTTGTCGGTCCTGGCGCCCTCCTCGCTTCAAGCTCAGGAAAAAAAGGAAGCCCCGGCCCCAGCGGCGGACGAGGCCAAGCCGGATGCCAAGGATTCAGAGGCGAAACCGGAAGCCGACGAAAAGGCGGATGCCAAAGCCTCCAGCACCGACGACTCCGAGGCTTTTGAGCAAATCGAACTCTTCACCCGGGTCCTTGAAATTGTTCGCCAAAATTACGTCGATCCCGAGAAAGTATCCTACGAAAAGCTCATCAACAGTGCCCTCACCGGCATGCTCGCGGATCTGGACCCCCACTGCCAGTTCATGCAGCCCAAGGTTTTCGAGCAACTCCAGCAGAACACCGGCAGCACCTACGAAGGGGTCGGCATCACCATTTCCATCCGCAACGACATCCTCTCCATCGTCACCGTGCGCGAGGACGGCCCCGCCGCCAAAGCCGGCGTCCTGCCGGGCGATCAGATCCTCAAGATCAACAACATCCTCACCGAGTCCGTTGGCCTGACCGAAGCCGTTGCCCTGCTGAAAGGCAAGCCCGGTGAAAAACTCAAACTGACCCTGCGCCGCCCCGCCACCAAGGAGCTGCTGGATGTCGAGATGGTCCGTGAAATCATCAAGCAATCCACGGTGAAAGACATCGCCCTACTCGATGCCAACTTCACCGCGCCCTACAAAATCGGCTACGCCCGCATCCTTCAGTTCAGCGATCCCACCGCCGACGAACTTTCCGACGCCCTCGACGAATTGGAGAAGCAGGGAATGGAAGCCTTCGTCCTCGACATGCGCAACAATCCCGGTGGCCTGCTCAACAGCGCCATCGATGTCATCGGCGAATTCGTCCCCGCCGGATCGCAGGTGCTGACTACCGAAGGAAAGCCCGGCTCCGGTGAGATCCGCCCCTACCGCACCTCAGCGGCGCGGAAACGCCGGGACCGCGAATACCCCGTCGCCATTCTCATGAACTACGCCAGCGCCAGTGGAGCAGAAGTGGTCGCCGGTGCCTTGCAGGACATGCGCCGCGCCATCGTGGTCGGCGAAACCTCCTTCGGCAAGGGATCGGTCCAATCCATCATGCCGCTCGATGGCAGCGACGGAAAAGCCATCCGTCTGACCACCGCCAAGTACTACACCCCGAGTCATCGCACCATTCACGAGAACGGCGTCATCCCCAACATCGTAGCCGCTCTGACTCCGAAAGAAGAGGAACAACTCGCCCGCTGGTTCAATCGGGAATCGGCCAGTCCCGAAGAAAGAAAGAAACTCGAAAAATTTCAAGACCTCCAACTGACCCGGGCTGTCGATGCCATGAAAGGTGCGCTCGTTTACTCTCAAAAGAAAAACGGCACTGCTGCCAAAGCGGAGAAAAAGGGCAGCGAAGAAAAAACGGCCACTGCCCCTGCCGAGCCCAAGCCGGAAGTTGAGGAAAAGAAACCGGACGCGGAGTGATGTCGAGGTCCGACGACTCTCTGGTACTCGCGATCGAGACCTCCTGTGACGAGACCGCCGTCGCCATTGCCCGCGGCAACGGCGAAATCATCGCCAGCGAGATTTCCTCACAGATCGCCATCCACCAACCCTACGGCGGCGTGGTGCCCGAGTTGGCATCGCGAAATCACAACCTCCAGCTGCGCCCTCTGATCGAGCACACTTTGCGTGGTGCCGGGATCGAGATGCACCAACTCGCCGCCATCGCCGCCACCGCCGGACCAGGACTCGCGAGTTCCCTGCTCATCGGCAATACCACCGCCAAGGCGCTCGCGCTCGCGCTAGACAAACCTTTCTACGCCATCAATCACCTCGAGGGCCACCTGCTGTCTCCCTTCATCGGAAACCACGATGACGGCAACGATGCCATCCCCGCGAACCTCGCGCTGGTGGTCAGCGGCGGTCATACTCTGATCGTGAACATTCGCAATGCGGACGATTACGAAGTCCTCGGTTCCACCCGAGACGACGCCGCCGGCGAGGCTTTCGACAAGGTCGGAAAGATGATCGGCCTCCCCTACCCTGGCGGTCCCGAGATTGATCGACGCGCCCGCGAAGGCAACCCCAAGGCCTTCGATCTGCCTCGCAGCATGATCGACAGCGGCGACTTCCAGTTCAGCTTCAGCGGCCTGAAAACGTCCGTCTACTACCTCCTGCAGAAGCTGCCGCAGCCTCTTGACGACGCCATCATCAACGACCTCTGCGCCTCGTTTCAAGAAGCCGTCGTCGAAATCCTCGTGGCCAAAACCATGGCCGCCGCCGCATCGACAGGCGCCTCACTCGTCACCGTCAGTGGCGGGGTCAGTTGCAACAGTCGACTCCGTGAAGTCATGACCGCTGCCTGCGAAAAAAACGGACTTCAGCTCCGTATCGCCGCCCCTGCCTACACCACCGACAACGCCGCCATGATCGCCTGGGCCGCCGCGATCAAACACGGTCAAGGCGCCGACCCAACCCTGTTGGATTCAGACATCGATCCGAATTTGAAGCTGAATTAGGAACCGCTGAACGGCGCTGATTTTTTCAATACCAAACCTCGTAGGGCTTGGTGACTCCGGGCACGGCGACGGGATAGCGGCCTTCGGCATCGGGCAGAACGGGTGCGGCGGAATTGAAATCGACGAGATCGTCGGGAACGAGTTTTTGATCACTCGCCATGGCCTCGTCCCAAGTCACGACCTGACCGGAGTAGTTGGTCATGCGACCGAGAATCGCGGTCATGGTCGCGTTGGCTCCATGCTCGGCCTCGGCATAGGGAAGGTCCTTGCGGATCGCCTCGAAAAACGGGAAATGCTCCAGTTGATGCCCGTCCTCACCTTTTCTCAGGTTGATGGCGTGGGCATTGGG
>JAGROX010000076.1:22614-26227 GCA_020440025.1 Verrucomicrobiia bacterium | reverse complement strand
CTCGTTGCGCACCTCGCGCCCGCCCATTCCCTGAGCACGGATCGGCGTCGCATCCAGCACCCAGTTGGCCACGTCGAGATTGTGGACATGCTGCTCGACGATGTGATCGCCCGAGAGCCAGGTAAAGTAGTACCAGTTTCGAATCTGATACTGCAACTCCGACTCACCCGGCATGCGCTCCTTGCCCGCCCGCGCCGAGCCATCCCAAAACACGCGCAGGTATTGCAGTTCACCCAAGGCACCGTCCTGAATCCGCTTCACGATTTCCACGTAGGTCGGTTGATGACGCCGCTGCAGACCGACGCCGACCTTGAGATTCTTTTCCCGGGCGATTTTGGCTGCCGCCAGCACGCGCTTGATGCCAGCCACATCGCTGGCGACCGGTTTTTCCATGAAAACGTGCTTCCCCTGCCGGACCGCTTCTTCAAAATGTTGCGGACGAAACCCCGGTGAGGTCGCGAGAATGACCACATCTGACTCGGCGATCACGGTCTTGTAGTCCTCGAAACCGGTGAACACTCGCTCTGGAGTCACCTTGACCTGATCCGTTTTCTGTTTCGCCAAAATGCCGACGGCTTGCTCGGCAATCGCCTGGTCCACATCACAGACGGCGACGAGATCGATGTCATCCCCGGCATTCATCGCCTGCGCCGCCGCGCCAGTGCCGCGACCACCGCAACCGACCAGACCGAGCCGAATGCGATTGTTGGGGGCGGCGTGAACATTGCCCGGGATCCAGGCATGAGCCAACGCCGCCGCCGAGGCAACTTGCACAAATTTCCGTCGGGTGGGGTCGATACGATCTTTCATGAGCTTGGGATTGAAAAAAGAAACGGTGTCCCCATTCACCAAGCGAATCCGGCAGGGAGTGTCCAGAGAAAAACTCCCACATCAGCGCCGAGGCATCGTTGTCCTAGCGGATTTTTCGAACAACAGGAGCTCGCTTTTCTCCTGACCCAACAGGGTCAAGTCACCGACCCAACCCTGTTGAATTGCGATCACCACGACCGCGAAGCGAGCAAATCGACTACGATTCCCGTTTGTCCTCGGCGGATCGCCACCAATCGGCAGATCGCTCCCACGGCTCATCGGTCAATGAGTCATGAGGGGGGGAACCCGCCTCCGGCAAGCGCGCATCACCGACCACAGAGCCGACCGAATCTGGCTCGGCCAAGGGATGCGCGGCGCGCCATCGAAAGTAGAGCAGAGCCCCGAAGAGGGAAGAGATCATCCCTGCGATGATGCACGCCATCACCAAGGCGTAAGCATTGTCGGCGGTTTGTGCGACGGGATCAAAACCCATGCCGCCACCGCGTCGATGTGCCCACGCTTGATCGGGCGCGGCAAAGAAAAGAATCAGACTCGTAGCCGCCAGACTCGCAAGAGAATGCGGGCGACTAGATCTGATAAACGATTTCAGCACTGGCTCGGGCGGTCCGATTGAGCTTGTCGCAAACAATGGCACAGAGTTCATAGACCATCTCCTCTTTGATCGAGTAAAAGACCTGGTTTCCTCTCTGTTCCCGATGAAGCAGGTCGGCCTCATAGAGCGTTTTCAGTTGCTTCGACACATTGGCTTGGGAGGTCTCCAGTCTTTCCACCAATTCGTTCACCGACATCGATCGCTCTCGAAGGAACTGCAAAATGGCGAGGCGAGTGGGCTCGGAAAACACGCGGAATAACTCGGCAACCCGCGTCAGTGTTTCGCGATTCGGTCCTTCCTTTTGGGACGCAGGCATGACTGTTTGTAGGCAATTAGGCTGTAAAAATGAAGCGGAACCGGACGAAGGCCTCCTCTCCAGTGAGATTTGAGACATTGCCAGAAAACCACCAGCGGCGCAAGAAACAATTAGTTGTGTATATCGCTATTTGCCAATATTGTTTTCTCAGTGCTCCGTGTCGGCGCTCCCCCCTGACGGCACGGAAGCAAAATCGGTCGGCGCGCGAAGGTGTCATTCTGCGATCCTCCTCCACCCTTGGATCTCAGAAAGCCTCGCGCGCTCGACCGCCCTCCGGGGTTTGGGAGTTCGCAGCCCGCAAGTCAGCCGATTGACGACCGCATGGCGGGCCGGTATGATCCCGGCCATGAATCGAATCTGGTTGTTCTGCCTCGCCTCTACTTTCCTCTTCGCGGCCACGCCCGACCTCCGCGCCGAGGAGTCCGCGCCCAAGTGCTATGAGTTGCGGACTTATTTCACCAATCCGGACAAGTTGGAGGCTTTGAAGAGCCGTTTTCGCGATCACACCATCAAGCTGTTTGAGAAACATGGGATGACCAACATCGCCTATTGGGAACCCACCTCGAATGAGGAACAGATTCTCGTCTACCTGATGGCTTATCCGACGCGTGAGAGTCGTGATGCCAGCTGGAAGGCATTCGCGAATGATCCGGAGTGGAAAGCGGCCTACGCCGAGTCCACCAAGGAGGGCAAACTGGTTCGCAAAGTGGACAGCGTTTTCCTTGAGCCGACCGACTACTCACCGGGGGCGAAAATCGAGACCAAAGACCCGGCGCGCCTGTTCGAACTACGTCGCTACACCACGAACCCCGGCAAATTGCCGAAGTTGGACAGCCGGTTCCGCGATCACACCATCGGTCTTTTCGCGAAGCACGGCATGACGAACCTCTTTTATTTTCACCTCGCTCCCGGTCAGGAAGGATCCGATCACACTCTGGTCTACCTTCTGGCCCATCGTGGCAATAAAGACCGAGACGACTCCTTCGAAGCCTTTCGGCTCGATCCCGCCTGGCAATCCGCCCGCGATGCCTCCGAGGCGGAAGGCCCCCTCTTGATCAAGGGAGGCGTACAGTCGCTCTTGCTGACGCCCTTGGATTTTTCGCCGATGAAATGATTCCCGGGCCTCCGCCATTTTTCCCCGGAAAATCGCTGGCCCCCGCTCGACTTTTGCGCGTCTTGCGGCATTAGTGCGTCCCTCGCATTTTTCTCCAGCCCTCTCTCTTTTTTCTTTTACCCCACTCCAGACTCGTGAGTCTCATCGTCCAGAAATTCGGCGGCACTTCCGTCGGAACCGCCGAGCGCATCCGCAATGTCGCTCAACGCATTCTTGATTACCACGCTCAGGGTCATCAGATCGTCGCCGTGGTTTCCGCGATGGCCGGCGTGACGAATCGGCTGATTGAACTGGCCACCGAAGTCACCGGCGAAGGGCGGGAACCCACCGAGCGCGAGATGGATGTGCTGCTGTCCACTGGCGAACAGACCACCATCGCGCTCACCGCCATGGCCATCAATGCGCTGGGCGGCAAGGCGGTTTCACTGACGGGTGCCCAGGCCGGGATTGAGACCGACGGCGTCCACACCAAGGCCAGAATTTCCAACATCACTCCCAATGAAGTGCAGCGATTACTCGACGACGGGAACATCGTGATTCTCGCCGGATTTCAGGGGCGCACTCCCGAGGGACGCATCACCACCCTTGGACGCGGTGGCTCAGACCTGACCGCCATCGCCATGGCTGCGGCGATCGATGCTGATCTCTGCCAGATTTTCACCGATGTCGATGGCGTCTACACCTGCGACCCACGGGTGGTCCCCGGTGCCAGGAAATTGGACGAGATCAGCTACGATGAGTTGCTGGAAATGGCCAGCAG
>JAGROX010000076.1:22110-22547 GCA_020440025.1 Verrucomicrobiia bacterium | reverse complement strand
AGCCTAAACGACAACCCCGGAACTCTCGTCTGCGAAGAAAACATGAGCATGGAATCCGTCGTCATCCGCGGCGTCAGCCTGGAGCGTGACCAAGCCAAGGTCACCATCACCGGCGTTGGCGATCACCCTGGCTCCGCCAGCAAAATTTTCGGTCCGGTTTCCGCCGCCAATGTCATCATCGACATGATCGTGCAGAACGTGTCCAAAACCGGCATCACCGACATTTCGTTCACCCTGCACAAGGCGGATCTCGCCAAGGCGGAAGCAGCCTTGAAACCAGTACTCCCAGAACTGGGAGAGAACGCGAAAATGGAAGCCGAAGACGGCATTGCCAAACTCAGCGTGGTCGGGATCGGGATGCGCTCCCATGCAGGAGTCGCCGCCGAGATGTTCGCCACACTCTCAAAGGCAGGGGTGAATATTCAAATGATCTCCAC
>JAGROX010000076.1:0-21985 GCA_020440025.1 Verrucomicrobiia bacterium | reverse complement strand
TTGGAAAAAAGAACAGGTCAATTCAGACAGATCGAATTGATCGCGTGGTTCAAGCGGGCTTGACCGGAAAGTTCGAGAGACGATTTCTTATCCTCTCGTATTGGCCCCAACAAACCTTCGTCATAGGCCATTAACTCCAGCAGATCGCGATCGGTCCAGCTGATGTCGCTGAAAAGGAGAGCGACGCGAAAGACAGGGCGTCCATCCACATCGACCTCCGGCTGACAAGCAGCGATCATGGTTTCTGCGGTGACAAACTCGCTTTGTCGTGAGTTCGGCAAACTCACATGAAGTCCGAGAGCGAAATTGGAACCGACCTCAAGTTCCCGGCGGGAAATTGCGATCAATCCATGTTCATTTGCCCCGACCACACGGATCAGGGGACACCGTGAGGATTCCGAGGTAGTTCGGTGACTCGCCATATTTTTAGGGGGGGGATTTTTCCGGCCCACTGGAAGGCGTTCCAACAGACCAGTAACGCCTTAACGCTACGCTCCGATGCCCCCTTGTCAACGGATCTGCGTTGACTTTCGCGTTCTGTTGTCATTTCACCTCTGCCGGAAAAGCCGTTGATCCCCGCCCCGATGAGTGAAACGGTAGGCCGCCGAACTACGGGGATCGCCCCGCCGCTGCCCATGCATATCCTAGACATTCTCAAGCGCTATCAGACGACCATCTCGTTTGAGTTTTTTCCCCCAAAATCCGAACAAGCCGCCGAGGCACTCTACGGAACCATCGCGGAGCTGGAGGCCTACAAACCCTCCTTTGTCAGTGTCACTTATGGGGCCGGTGGATCGACCCGGGAACTCACTCACGATCTCGTCGTCCGACTCAAAGAATCCACCTCGCTCGACCCAGTGCCCCACCTCACTTGCGTGTGTCATCAGGAGGATGAGATTCGGTCCATCGTGGAACGCTACGCCGAAGCGGGAGTCAGCAACATTCTGGCCCTCGGCGGCGACCCGCCACACGACAAAACCGGTTGGGACCGCTCTCAGGACGCGTTCCGGCACGCCGCCGATCTGGTTGCCTTCCTGAAAAAATTCAACGACTCTGGCGTCCATCCCGACCCGCGCGGATTCGGCATCGGGGTCGCTGGATTTCCCGAAGGACACCCCGGCACTCCCAATCGCCTTCTCGAAATGGACTACCTGAAAGCCAAGGTCGATGCCGGGGCCGACTACATCGTGACCCAGTTGTTTTTCAGCAACGCAGACTTTTACGATTTTCGCGATCGCTGTGAGCTGGCTGGCATCAAAGTGCCCATCATCGCCGGCATCATGCCGATCAACTCACGCAAGGGCATGGGTCGGATGGCCGAGTTGGCGGCAGGAGCGCGATTCCCCGCCAAGCTCCTTCGAGCAATCGACCGAGCCGGAGACGATTCCGCCGCCGTCGAACGGGTGGGCATCCACTACGCCACCGAGCAATGCCTCGATCTGCTCGAAAACAACGTCGACGGCATTCATTTTTATACGCTGAACCAGTCCGCTGCGACTCGCGAGATCTACGCGAACCTCGGGCTGCGCGATACCGACGCCCTTCATACGGCCGCTGCCATTTGATTGAACCACGCTTGATCGGTTTCCATCCGCATCGTGAACACCGTCGGCAGTAACGCGAGATTCCCTTGGCGGGCTTTCCTGTATGCAGTGGTCATTCTCTACCTGATTGCTGATCTCCACTGGTTCGGCGGCCCCTTGCGTCAACGCCTCGACGCCCGCCGGGCCTATTCCCAACAGTCACTCCAACGCGCCCTCGAAAAAGGTTGGGTCGGCACCGTCAACGGAGAGCCTCTCACCATCGGGCAACTTGACCAGGCCACCGCCGTCTACCTGCATCGACAGGGAAAAACGCCGCAGGACCTCACCGAAAACGCGCTCCGCATTTCGCGGCGGGCCGCGCTGCTGCAGTTGATCGACGACACCATGGTGCGCCAGTATGCCGCCGCCGATGAATTCAAGGCCGATCCCGAAGCCATCCGAGTCCGCATCGCCGAGTTTGAAGCTCAATTCGCAACTCCCGACGACCTCGCCACGCGCCGGGAAGCCCTCGGTCTCAACGAGGAAGCGTTGCATGCTCTCCTCGCCGAAAAGGTCATGCAGGAACAATGGCTCGAATCCCGCATTTCAGAAGCGATGCACATCACCGAGGAAGACCTGCGGACCTGGTATGACGAAAATGTCGGCACCGATCCCGGAATCGAAAACCCGCAACTGATCCGGGCGCGTCATCTATTCCTGAGCACCGTCGATGAGGACACTCCCGAGCGCGAAGCCCAGATCCGGGAGATGCACCGACAGCTCACCACCGGAGAGATTCCCTTCGAGACCCTCGCCGCGACTTTTTCCGAGGATGAACGGACGAAACATCGCGGCGGAGACCTCGGCTGGTTCGGGACCGAACGAATGCCGGAGGATTTTAGCGATATCGCGTTCGGCCTGCGCCCCGGTCAACGCAGTGAACCCTTTCGCAGTTCACTGGGATGGCACATCCTCGAGGTCACCGACACCCATGACGGCAGCCGACTCGATTTCGAAACGCTCAGACCCGAGATCGCCGCCTGGGTCGAAACCGAACGCCGCCGTTACGCCATCCAGGTTCAGATGAATCGGCTCAAAACCGTGGCCGTGACCCAGATCTTTCCGGAGAATTTCGACACTCACTGACCGCATAGCCTTCACTTGCAACCATCAGGGCAAGGCCGGACAGTTTCGGCTATGTCCATGTTTCTCGATAATCCGGATAAGGTCGGCGTGATCGGCCTCGGCATCATTGGTTCGCGTTCGGCGGAGGTGCTTCGCAATGCGGGGTATCATGTCTATGTCTGGAACCGCTCGCCGAAACCGGAGCCGAATTTCCTCAGCTCTCCGGGCGAGGTGGCCCAACTGGCGGAGGTCATTCAGATCTTTGTCACCAATGGCGACGCCCTGCTGGAAGTCATCGATCAGATGAAGGATCGACTGACCAAAAAACACCTCATCATCAACAGCTCGACCATCGATCCGGACTCGGCCAAAAAAGCAGCAGCGGCGGTAGAGGCGACCGAGGCGGCGTTTCTCGACGCCCCATTCACCGGCAGCAAACTCGCCGCGGAAAAAGGGGCGCTCGTCTACTACGCGGGTGGCGATCCCAAGGTTCTGGAACGGGCGCGTGCGGTGCTCGAAACCACTGCCAAGGAAATTCTCTACGTCGGTGAGGTCGGTGACTCGGCTGTGATCAAGATCGCGACCAACATGATTTCGGCAGCCACGGTGGAAATTCTTTCCGAAGCCTACGCGCTGACGGTCGCCGCGGGAATCGATCCGGAGCGTCTCGTGGAAGCGCTCGAACACAACGGCTGTGGATCCGCCCTGACGGCGATGAAACTCCCCACCATGATTGCCGGCGATTATGAGCCGCATTTTTCACTGAAGAACATGTTCAAGGACGCGCAGTTCGCTCTGAACCTCGCGAACCGACATCGACTCGACCTCCCGGCGCTGTCGACGACAGCAAGTGTGATGTTCAAAACCATTCAGAAAGGACTGGGCGAGTCGGACTACAGTGTGTTGGCGAAAAATTTCCCCGCAACCGCTGCGGACGCGCCTGACAAAAATTCCTGAGCCAAAGATTCACTTCATTTTTCTCTGCGATTCAACCCTGTTAACATGACGATCCAACCCTGTTTGATCGATCTCTCCAACCGCGCCAAATTTCAGCTCAGCGGCCCGGATCGGGATCGCTATCTCAACGGTCAGGTGAGCAACAAGGTCAGCCTGGCCACCGCCGAGCGAGCCATCGAGGCCTGTGTATGCAATGTGAAGGGAAAGCTCGACGGAGTGGTTTTCATCACGCGAGCTGCGGACGCCGAAACGCTGCTCATCGATGCGCCAGCCGAACTCCGGGAGTCTCTGTTCGCCCGTCTGGATCGCTACCTCATCGCCGATGATTGCGAACTGACTGACGTGACTGACGACTTCGGCCTGATTCACGCCATCGGCGAACGCCCGGATTTGCCAGGAGCGGCCTGGCGATCGGCGAATCGCTTTGGCCCGGTGGGTCACGATCTCTGGATCACGCCGGACTCGCGCAGATCGCTGATGAAATCGGCGGGAGCGACTTGGCGACCCACGGAAACAGCAGCTGATATCGAAGAGATTCGCATTCGCCACGGCATCCCAAAATGGGGCGCAGAACTGTCGCCCGATGTCTTGCCCGCCGAGGCTGGACTGGATTTGCGAGCGATCGATTTTCACAAAGGCTGCTACCTCGGCCAGGAAGTCATCTCCCGAATCAAGAGCGTCGGTCGAGTGAATCGCTCTCTCGGCCTGCTCTCGCCGATCAACCACGAGGAAGGCATCAGCATTTCTTCCGGAGACCTCCTCTACCCTGAAACCTCTGCCACCACCGAAGAATCGGCGATCAAGCCGGCAGGCACGGTCACGAGCGTTTCGACAGGCGGAAAATGGGCGATGGCTTATCTGAGAAGGGATTGGACCACCCCCGAAACGAGGCTTGTCACTCGGCCCACAGACGCTAAGGTGAAGGTTGGAATTTTAGAGGTGCGGACTTTCGAGTCTGCGGAAGATTGAGGAACCACGAAACACACCGAGAAGAAATCGTCATGAAAATTCAAGTAATGGCAATGCTGGGCCTGATCGGGCTTGGCGGATTGGCGTCCACCTACGCCACAGAAATTGAGATGAAGATCGATGTCGCCGGAATCGAGCGCACGGTAGTCATCACTTTGGATGAAAAGATCGCGCCGAAGACGAGCGCGAACTTCGAAAAACTTTGCCGCGACGGCTTCTATGACGGCATCTCCGTCCATCGCGTCATTCCCAACTACATTGTCCAGACCGGCGACCCATTGACCAAGGATGCCAGCGCCAAGGACAAATGGGGCACGGGAGGTCCAGGCTACACGGTTCCTGCCGAGCTTGGTGGGAAACATGTGAGAGGGGCCATTGCCACGGCTCGACTGGGAGATGCAGAAAATCCGGAAAGAGCCTCCAGCGGTAGTCAGTTCTATGTGGCGCTCCGGGAAATCGCTCCGTTGGATGGCCAGTACACGGTGTTCGCCAACGTGACTTCGGGTCTGGAATTTTTCGATGAGATCGCTGGCGCTCCGTCAGATGACAAGAAAGTCCCGACCATGCCGATCAAGATCCTCAGCACCCGAATCCTGGAACCGGAACCTGCCGGGGTTCCGGTGACCGATTTGACGGCGACCGAGATGAAACCGGCAGCGCCAGCAGAATCTCCAGCCCCCTCTCCCGTTCCCGCCGATGAGCCGCCAGCTCCGGCACCCACTCCCAGTCTGGCGGCTTCGGACATGAAGCCCACGACTCCGGCACCGGCTCCTGTCGCGACGCCAGAACCGGCTCCTGCGCCAGCTCCTGTGACCACTTCTTCGCTCGGTCTGACTACCGCCGATCTTGCCGGGCAGGGCGGAATGCGTAGGCAGGAGCCAGATCCTTTGGCAGCCGCCTCACGTTTCACTCCCGAGTCAGAGGAAAGCATGCCGGTGAATGTCGATCGCGGAATGCCCGCCATGCCGCGGCTCCGTGCCAATGCCGACAAGCTTTCCGAGGCCGCCAACCAGATGACGGGGCGTGATGATGGGTTCGTACCGCTGACGTCAGTGGGTGCCAGTGAAGCGGCCCCCACAGCCAGCACCTCCTCGGCACCGGTAATCCAGTCAGACCTGCCTCCGATGCCCAGTTTTACCTCAGCGCCAGAACCTGAACCAGAGCCGATCCCCTTGTCCCAGAGCGAACCCGATCCGCTGGCCAATGAGTTTCCGCCTCCTGCTCAGCAGCCTTCCTCCGGCCCTGGAGCGCCGGTTCCTCCGATGTCAGAAACCATGGCATCGCCCGCTGCCACCAAACCGGCAAAGCCTGAAAAACCTGCCGGACCGCTGGGACGATTCATTCGGCGAATCTGGTAAAGCGAGAAACGAATCTCAGACCCGCCGCATCTGCTGTTTCAGCGACGCGTGGAGAGAGATCAACCCCACGGCCGCAAAGATGAACAAGGCGGCGGCATTGATGTAAAGCGTCTTGCCGGAGATTACGACGGGCTCTTTACCTGTCTCGGGATCTCCGGGGATGACCACGAGACGTTTCTCGCGACCGAAAAAGACGTTGGGCCGATTCGCTCCACGTCGGTAATCGCGCCGCTCTACTTCGGCACGATTGAAGAGATCGAGCACCTTTTCATTCAGATAGAGTTGCTCGGCGGTAACGGTCTCTCCAGGCACGGAGTCGCCCAAAAACTCGGCCGGGTTGAAATCGCGGCGCAACAATCCCTCGCGAATCCTGGAGATCTTGCGGCGCACATCGCCGGGATGCTCACCGTCGAGGCCATAAACGATCGCGAGGGCGTCCTTGGCGGCATCGAGTTGGTCTTCCTCCTCGGTTGAGAGCGCCGCATCGGTGTCGTTCTTCTTTTTGAACTCATCGAGAATGGATTCGATGTCGTTGATCAACGCACTGACCGGATTGCGCTCGGCATGCGCGATGATGATAGACTCGTAGGACCATCTCAGCGGCATGAGCTGACAGATGGCGGGCACTTTGAGTTTACTGTCGTCTTCGTCACTTACGCGCTCTGGACCGATCCACCGTTGAATGCTGTTGATGACATCGAGGCTGCGGTTCATCTCCTCATATTTGATGAGCGCTCCCCCGAGAATGATGTTCGGAATCATGATCAGCGGAATGATGTTCAGGGCGGTCTTGGGCGTATTGACGTGGCTGGAGATGAACAATCCCGATGCCACTCCCACAAAGGCGGTGGTGAACATCCAGAACAAATTGTGCCAGAACATGTCTCGAATGGAGAGAATGGCGTCGGCGATGAGCAGATAGATCACGCATTGGAGGAGCGCGAAAAAGCCCAGTGAAAGGACCTTGCTCAGAATGTAGGCGCTGACGCGAATGCCATGATTTCTCTCCCGTTCCAGGAGTGTCCGGTCGCGAATGATCTCCTCGGCGCTGTTGGTCAGCCCGAGGAAAAGCCCGATCACGAGGGTGAGGAACAGGTAAGTCGGAATGTGAAAGGCCGAGGCGAAATTGTAGACCCCGTCCTCGCTGTATCTCAGCACCACAGACACGAGAATCGCCAGCATGGGAGCCTCCAGCAGAGTGGTCGCGAGATTGGCCCGATTCCGCAGTTTGCTCCAAAAGGCCCTTTTGATCTGATTGGCAAACTGGGTCCAGTCATCATTCATCGTCCGCGCCGGTCGATGCGGAGTTTTCTGCAACTGCACCGTGGCGGAACTATCGGCCTCAATGGATCGCAGATTCACCTCCTCGAGCAGGCGATAGGTCTGGAATCGGTCGCCCCAAAAACCGGGGCTGAATCGACGGGCAGGGATGAGTTGTCCCCGCTGATCCTGCTCGTAAATGACGTCGCCACTGAGATCCCGCAAGGGAGTCTCCAGCACATCGAAGATGAAATCGGGAGTCACCGCCTGGCCTTTGGCACACTCATCGGGAAGCGGAATGTCAAAAGCAGTGCCGCTGACGCCTTCCTGTTGCCGGGCTTCGGCGAAATACTCCAGCATCTGCGTCGGCGTGCCGAAAAAGGCGAGTTTTCCGCCGTTATCCAAGAGCAGCGCCTTGTCGAACATGTGAAACAGGCGACTGCTGGGCTGGTGAATGGAAACGAGAGTGATCTTGTTGTGTGTCAGTCCACGAATCAGATCGAGCACGTGCTCGGAATCCTTCGATGACAGGCCCGAGGTCGGTTCGTCGAACAGGTAGACATCGGCGATGCCGATCATGTCCATGCCCGCGTTGAGCCGCTTGCGTTGACCACCACTGAGGCTCTTGGTGCGATCATCGCCGGCCAGTCGGTGGCGAAATTCACTCAGCCCGAGCTCCACGAGCTTGGCATCGGCCCGACGGCGACGCTCCAGGCGCGAGAGATGCGGGGCCCGAATCGCTGCGGCAGTATCCAGATTTTCCTCCACCGTGAGCAAGGGATCGAAGGCATCCTCGTGCGGAATGTAGGCGATGTAAGGCGTGAGATCGCGGAGACTCTCGTAGAGTGACACCGAGTTCAGTTCCACCCGTCCGTGATCGGGCTGCAACTGGCCCGCCAGCGTTTTCAGCAGAGTGCTTTTGCCGCATCCGCTGGGCCCCATGACGCAGACCATCTCGCCGCGCTGGACGGAAAAGCTGATGTTGTCCATCGCCGTCGCCCGCCGGTCGTAGCTGTGTGAAACATCGACGACGTGGAGCGAATTGATGACATTGCGCTCTTCCTCGATGATGCCGTCACCGAAGTGGCATCGCAAATATTGCCCCTCGGCCACGGTGATGGTGACGCCATCGCGAAGAAACGTCGGGGCCGATCCCCGTACCGGGACGTCGTCCACCAGAACAGGCTGAGGAGAGTCGATCACCTCCAACGAGCCGTTTTTGTCCGCGTAATTACAGTCGATGCGGATCAAAATTTCCCCGCGAGCGCCCGGAGAGAGCAGGATGTCACCCTCGCGCAGCCTCGTGGGATTGTTCGAGACGAGGTATTCGGAACGCGTGGGAAGCAAATTGAATCGACCACCCAATTCGCGCGCTTTCCGACGAAGATCATTGAAAGAAATCTCGGTGCGATCTTCAAAAACGATCTTGTCACGGATGGACACCTCGATCGTCGCGCCGCGACGCAGCGGCATGCGGCCAATGTGGGCATCGAGATCCCGGAGAACGTTCGCTGTGATGTTCAGGCCAAATTTGACATTGAGATAGCTCTGCTTGGTGCGGGCTTTTTCGATGAAATGGGTGCCGTCGTTGTCTTGAGCGAGAAAAAGCTCCACACCGGACACGTTTTTCTTGGCATTGAAATAAAAGGCGAGGTCCTGATAATCGAGCACCATTTCGCCGATGAGCACATGCTGGCTCTCGTAGATCCGACAAAATTCGCCCTCATTGATGCGTCGTCCGCGGGCGATGATCGGCAGCGCCCCGATGTTTTTGAGGAGGATCAGGTCGCGAAATCGAAAGGCGGCGAGACCGTAATCATCCGAGAGCGGTTCGAGGAGGACGTCCGCCGGTCGGCGACGGGCTATAATCAGGGTCTCCAGTGGTTGATCCCCTTCTGCGGCGGGGGCTTCGCCACTCTCCACCGTTTCACTGGTATTGAGTTGGTAGACGATGTTGATGGCCTCGGACGCGACACCGAGATTCGTCATGAACTGGTAGAAGGTGATGAGATTCTCCTTCGGCAGTCCCGCCCGGGAAATGAGAACGTAGAGTTGCACACCAAGCAGGATTTTCTCACTCAGCGGGAGTCGACTGGCCAGATCGCGGGCGATTTCGTCGAGATTCTGCGGTTGGCTGAGCGCCCGGGCGTAGAGTCCCCGGAGTTCGGAATAGACCGTTTCCGGATAATCGTAGCGCAAAAAGCCCAAGATCGAGTCAATCTCGGCCTCGGCGACGCGACCATCCAGCTTGGTAAATCCAGCAAACACCTGAATCAGGACCGGCAACATGGTCTGCTCCGTGCGCGGGGCGTGACGCCGATTGGTTTTCACGGCCCGCTTCAGCCGATTCCACAGCGATGCGCGTTGTCCGATGAATGAGGCGACGCCACCCTGTTTCGCACCTCCCGTCACAACGCGGGCTCCCCGCTTGAGCAGCGAGGGCTTCGACTCCGACGTATCACTCGGAGAGATGGGAGGATCGGTGTCAGGCATGACGGCGACAAAAAAAGCGGGCGTGCTGGCAGGCCGCGGAACATAACCGAAAACCTTCCGGACACAAAAGATGGTGGTATTTCAGCGCATTTCCGCATCAATTGCGGAACCAGGAGCGTATTTCAGCCTCAATCCACCACGCATTGCGCCCCCCGACGCCTTGTGTTAGTTTAGAGGCCCGCTGGCGTCCTTTGAGGTCAGCCTTTTTTCTTTTTCGACCATGCAAAACGACAACGACCGCGAACCTCGTGACCGTGATCGCCAGAACGGCGGTGCCGGAGGCGACGGAGGATTCAACTGGAAAGGCATCGTCCTTCTCAGCATCGCCCTCGGCCTCATCGCCTTGGCTCTCATGGCCCGCACCAGTGGAGGCGCGGCGACTGAAGTGCCCTACCAGAAATTCAAGGAACTGGTCGAAACCGGCAAGATCCACATCGATGAAAAGATCACGCCCCAGCCCCGGGTGCTGCAGATCGTTCAGCGCGACAACAGCAAGAAGCAGTACGTGACCGGTTGGTATGAGGTCGAAGACCCGTCCAAGAACAACGGAGAAAAATACGCCCGCTTCCGCACACCCATCATTCTCGATTTCGCCAAAGACGATCTCGAAGAGACTCTGGCCAAGGCCGATCTAAAAATCTACGACCAGTCGACCGAGGAAGACAGCGGCATGGCGACTCTGCTTTCCTTTTACCTGCCTCTGTTGCTCCTGATTTTCCTCCTCTATCTCCTCTTCCGTCACCAAATCCGGATGGCTGGGAAAGGCGCGATGAGCTTCGGCAAGAGCAAGGCCAAGATGCTGGCCATGGACAAGAACAAGATCACTTTCAAAGACGTCGCCGGCGTCGAAGAAGCGAAGGAGGAAGTCTGGGAAATCGTTGAATTCCTCAAGGATCCCAAGAAATTTCAGCGCCTCGGTGGTCGTATCCCCAAAGGCGTGCTCATGGTGGGTTCCCCAGGAACCGGCAAAACCCTACTGGCCCGCGCCATCGCTGGTGAGGCCGATGTGCCTTTCTTCTCGATCAGCGGCTCTGACTTTGTCGAAATGTTCGTCGGTGTCGGCGCTTCCCGTGTTCGCGACATGTTTGAGCAAGGCAAGAAAAACGCCCCCTGCTTGATTTTCATCGACGAAATCGACGCCGTCGGTCGTCATCGTGGTCACGGTCACGGCGGCGGACATGACGAGCGCGAGCAAACTTTGAACGCCCTGCTCGTCGAGATGGATGGCTTTGATACCCAAGAAGGCGTCATCATCATCGCCGCCACCAACCGGCCCGACGTACTCGACCCGGCGCTCCTGCGTCCCGGTCGTTTCGACCGCCAGATCACGGTTTCTCTCCCCGACGTGAACGGACGCGAGGAAATCCTTCGGGTGCACGCCAAAAAAGTAAAAATCGCCGATGGCGTCGATCTCGGTGTCATCGCTCGTGGAACGCCCGGCTACTCCGGTGCCGAGTTGGCCAATGTCATCAACGAGGCCGCCCTGCTCGCTGCCCGCAAGGGATTGAAGGCTATCACCCTGCCCGAGTTCGAAGAAGCCCGCGACAAAGTGCGCTGGGGCAAAGAGCGCCGGAGCCTCGCCATCAGCGAGAAGGACAAGGAGAAAACTGCCTACCACGAGGCCGGTCACGCCATTCTGCTGGTTCTCTTGGAGAACACCGATCCTCTGCACAAGGTCACCATCATTCCCCGCGGTCCCTCACTCGGCTCCACCATGTGGCTGCCCGAGCAGGACAAATACACCCAGCGCAAGTGCGAGCTGCTGGATCAGTTGGTCGTTGCCATGGGTGGACGCGTGGCCGAAGAAATCGTGTTCCACGACATTGCCAGTGGCGCCAGCGGCGACATCCGTCAGGCCACCGCCATCGCCCGGAAGATGGTGTGCGAATGGGGCATGAGCGAAGAGCTCGGCATGATCGAATACGGGGATCACTCGGAGCAGTCCTTCATGGGGATGGGCGCGCAGCGAAGCTATTCCGAGGCCACTGCCCAGAAAATTGATGCCGAAGTCAAAAAACTCATCGACGACGCCTATGCCAAGGCAACGGAGTTGATCATCAAACATCGTGACAAGGTCGACGCCATTGCCGAGGCCCTGCTCGAATTTGAAACGCTCGACGCCAAGCACATCGGCGAGATCATGGAATTCGGTGAACTGCGCAACCCGCCCAGCCGCCCGACCCCACCCGATCTGCCGGCAGCACCGGTCGAAAAACCGGAGCCTGTCATCGAGAAAGCCAAGCCCGACGAGGATGAGCTCCCAGGCGGTCTCGCTCCCGCCGGAGCCTGAGACGCCCGTCTTTCTCCGCGGTCATCGCTATCAGCCCACCTGAATTCGGGTGGGTTGGTATTGCGAATGCTCCCCAAATTTCACCTCTTAAATCCGTCAATTCCTGCCTTTTCAAAGCATCGCGGATTCGATAGACTTCCTCACTTGTCGAGTTCCAAACGACCAGCGTCATGTTTGAATTCTTTTCCCAGCTGCGGCTGAAGCGCAAAGGCTTCTCCAGCGGCAAAAAACGGCGCAAGCAGCGCGAGCATCCTCTGTTGCGCCTCCTTCGCGAAGGCCGCTCCATCGGATTCCTCCTTCTTGTTGCCCTGGTGGCAGCCGTTTCGGGGCTGGCGATCTATGCGGCCGATCCCCTGTCCGTTTTTGCGGGGCAACTCTTCAAAACCGTCGTCGTCGTCACGGTCCTCACCGCGACTCTGGTCATTCAGCTGCGCATTCACCTGCCCGAAACGTTGAAGCGTAATTCGCGCATCACCCTGCTGGTGACCTCCATCATCGGACAGCTGCTATTGCTGAAATTCAGCGAATACCTTGCCGATACCTTTGCCCACGATGGCGGATTCCACTTTTTGGTCGCGCCCTATGCCTTTGCTCCCATGCTCATGGCGCTGCTGCTGGGGCGGAATCATGCGACTTACGCCGCGATTTACGCCTCCTTGTTTGGGGCGCTCTTGGTTCAGGGATCGCTGGCTTTCGAATTTCTCATCTTTTCTTTGGTGGCGGGATCTGTCGCCGTCTATCTGACCCACAAGGTGCGCCGTCGCGGACGCCTGATGACTGCGGGTGGCTATGTCGGATTTGCGGTCGTTGCCGTGGGCTTCACCTTGGGCGTCATCCAGTGGCCCCTATTTTCGGAACTCGGTTCCACCCCCGAGGCTTGGGACATGATGGGTCGCCAGGCCCTCGCCGCCGTGCTGGTTTCCACGGTAACTGCCGTTCTTGTCGGCGGTCTTCTCCCGATTATCGAGGGCGCCTTCCGCATCACCACGGACATTTCCTGGATCGAACTCGCCGATCTCAATCATCCGCTGCTCAAGCGCATGACCATCGAAGCTCCGGGTACCTATCACCACAGCCTGGTCGTCGCCAATCTTGCCGAGTCGGCTGCCGAAGCGGTGGGAGCCAACGCCACGCTCTGCCGGGTCTGCGCGTATTTCCACGACATCGGAAAACTCACCAAGCCCGAGTATTTCATCGAAAACATCGGCGACGGCGAGAATCCGCACGATGATCTCACGCCTACCATGAGCGCGCTCATCGTCATCGCTCACGTGAAGGATGGCGTCGACCTTGCGCTGAAATACAAACTCAATCGCGAAATCATCGCCGTCATTCGCGAGCATCACGGCACGTCCATGGTGCAGTATTTTTATCACCGAGCGCTCAAGCAAAAGGAAGACTTTGAAGCCCTCGTCCGCGAAGGCCAGGAACGCTCAGAGGACGTTCCCGATGTCGATCAGGAAGGCTTTCGCTATCCGGGCCCCAGACCGCAGACGCGCGAGAGCGCCATCATCAGTCTTGCCGATGCGGTGGAGAGTGCCTCGCGCTGTCTCCAAAAACCCACCCCGCAAAAAATCGAGCAACTCATCGAGGAACTCACTCGCGGTCGCCTTCGCGAAGGCCAGTTCGATGAGTGCCCCCTGACCTTGCAGGATCTTTCCACGATCAAGGCCAGCTTCTACTCCACGCTTCGCAGCATGATGCACAACCGCATCTCCTATCCGAAGGCCGAGGGTGGATTGGAGCGTTCGAGCACTCCCGAAATCAAGACCAAATCCAAGGCAAGCGGCACCGGGAGCAAAACGAAAACCAAGGCCAAAGGAACCGTCACCACCGTTCTCAAGAGCAGCCCCGAGAAACCAGCGGCTCCGGCCACACCCGATGCCTCCGCCGGGTCCACTGAGACTCATTCACCCCCGCCCAAGGATCACCGCCCGGCAGGCGCCGCGTGACCTCGGATGCCCTTGGGGAGACCTCGATCCAACAGGGTTGAGTCACCGACCCAACCCTGTTCAGTCCGGACCGCCAGCATGAGCCTGCCCACGATCGAATGCTTTGCCCATGCCGAGGAAATGCCCGGCATCTCGGCGGAATCCCTGACCGGGCGAGCGGTGGAGGTTCTCGGCGCTTGTGTCGGCGCCAAAGGCGAAGCGGTTCCCGCCTTGCTAGGAGATCTCGAAGAGGTCGAAGTGAGTCTCGTCGATGATGCCGCGATTGCTGCCGTGCATGAAGAATTCATGGACGACCCCACACCGACGGATGTGATCACCTTTCACCACGGAGAAATCGTGATCAGCGTGGAAACCGCCATTCGCTGCGCCGAAGAACAGGGGCATCCGGCGGAGCGCGAAGCCCTGCTCTATGTCATTCACGGCCTGCTTCACCTGAACGGCCACGACGATCTCTCCGAGCCGGCCCGAGAAATCATGCACCAGACCCAGGAAAGGCTGTTGGCCATGGTTTGGCCTTTGCCCATGCCGGAAAATCGGGAATAATGTCCGGCCCTCCCACACCCGCCCCACCCCTCGCGACCGAATCCTTTTTTTGACGATGAATTTTCTTTTCCCGCCCGAGCCATTCCGGAGTCTCCGGAGACGCCATCTACGCGGTGAATGCCGAGTCAGGGCAGGAACAAAACCGGGCCGACGCCATTGCCCGGATCGGCGCGAGCGATGCGGCTGCCGCAGCCACTTTTTTCCCCCCGGAACGTCTCGGGGGCCTTCTTTTCGAAGAAGCCTGGCTGGATTGGTTGGAAAAGGATTTCGTCGCCTGGTTGGGATCCAAATTTATCGAAATCCACCTCGCTGCCGGTCGCATGGCCAGTGATCGCATCGCGGAGATCGACCATGAAATCGATGCCGCCCTCAGCGAAACCGCACGTCGCCGCAGTCGAGCCGCCGCCATGCCTTATCTGGAGGGAAGGACAGAGGTACGGAGACAGCCTCAGTGGGTGAAGTTTCTTCGAGCCCAGAAGGCTGGAGAAATCCCCGGCCACCTCACCAGCATTTTTGCGCTGCAGGCGGCTCTGTTTCATCTCCCGCTGTTGCCTGCTCTGACAGCCTATGTCAACTTTGAGGGTGCCAACGGTCTCGCGGCGATGGCCGGCGGCGAACGACTCGATCCCGAGACTTTCGCCATTCGCCATCCCGAGGGATTGGAAGCCGCCCGCCGGGTGTTTCGTCTCAGTTGGGATGATGATGACTCGGCGTCCCCGACCGGACATCTCGCCTGTGTCTGAGCCATGAGTTTCGACACCGATACCCAGGAAACGACCGTCATTGAAACCCGCCCTGAAGCGGAACTCGATCTCCCGTGGAATGTGATCATTTACAACGATCCGGTGAACCTGATGGGGTTCGTGACCATGATTATTCGACGGATTTTTGGCTACTCGGAAGAAAAAGCCGCCCAACTGATGCTTGAGGTTCATCATCTCGGTCGATCGGTCGTTTGGACCGGGGAACGGGAAAAGGCGGAGCTCTACGTGCAGCAACTTCAGTCATTTCAACTGCTGGCAGCCATGCAGAAGTCCGACTGAGACCGTCTGGCCTGTCGCTCGATGTCGACTGCCATTCTTTTCGCGAACGCGACGACATGAAGTTTATTCTCACCGACACCAGCTGGATCCTTGACGATCTGGACCCGATCGAATGGACTTTCCTGGATCGGATCCCCGAGATGGCAGCAGGCGAGGATCTGCCCCATGAGCAACGTCGGCGCATTCTGCCGGATCCGATCGATGTCCCGGCCGGACAACGGGAAAACTATGAGGAATTTCTCAAGGATTGGAACGAATACGTGCGTCCTGATTTGAACGCTTCATTCGGCGCGGCTCGTGACCAAGTCAGTCGCGATCTGGCGATGGCGGCGGTCAAAGCCGACCCGTCAGATGACCCCGACGAGTTGGACTTTGATCACGATTCCGAGCCGATTCCAATGCGGGTGGAGGTGGCACGCACCGCTTCGGACGCTTGGTACAGCGCCTTGAATCAGGCTCGCCTCCTGATGAATGAAGCGCATGATCTTGCCGAGTCGACGGAACGCTTTCGCTGGCCGAGCGAGGATGATGATCAGCCTTTCGACGGTGCCCGCATGCTGCTCCTGGCTCAGTACGAATTCTACACCGCAATGCAGAGCATCCTCATCGAAGTCATGACGCTGAACGACGCGCCGGAAGAGTTCTGAGTGTCAGGCAGGCGCGTGCGCCACTGCCGTCGTCGCGGTTTCCCAGACTGACATCGCCCTGGTGCAACAGAGCCGTTTCGCGGGCGAAACAGAGCCCGAGTCCGGAGCCCTTGCGCCCGGTGACGGAGTGTTTCAGTGAGTAGAAGCGCTCGAAGACGCGGCCTTTCGCGTATTCGGGAATGCCTGGCCCGCTGTCTTCGATCACGATTCTGGCAATCGACTGAAGCCCGTTGTCGCGATCGACCTGCACCCTGACGGAACTTCCCTCTGGAGAGAAATCGATGGCATTGGTCACTAGATTTCTCACGGCGATCGCCAGCATCAGAGGATCGCCTTCGATCCTCACCTCTTCCGCTTGGTCTTGATTCAAAAAATCGATCGAAACCTGTTTCGAAGCAGCCAGAGAAGCGAGTTTTTCACATTCCTCGGACACGAGCTGCCGCAGATCGAGAGATTCGCGTCGTTCCAACTCCGACTGGCGTTCGATGGCGGCGAGTTGCAACAATCGCCGGACGAGATCTTCGCTGCGTTCCGTTTCGGCCCGGATATTGGCGAGGAATCGGGATCGCTGCTCCGGTGGCATGGTTGGTTCGTCCAACAACTCGGCGGCACCTCGAATGGCGGCGATCGGGCTTTTTAATTCGTGAGTCAGGGCCTGCACGTAGTTCTCCACATAATGCCGGCCCTCCAGTTCCAGCCGCATCTCCTCGAGCGCCCGACTCAGACTGCGGATCTCGGCGTGACCTGCCTCGGGAACAGTGGTGCGCTCGCCCTGTTTCACCCGACGTGCCCGGTCGGTGAGCAGTCCGATGGGACTCAGCAGCCAATAGGTCCACAGCGCTCCGATGGCCACCACGACTGCCGCGGCAACAATGCTGCTGCGAAGGATTTGATACCGGGTCTCCTCGACAAAAGGAGCCATCGCCGTCTCCGGTCTCGAAACGGTGAGCACGCCGACAATTTCTCCCTGCCAACGGATCGGAGCCGCCACGTAGAAGACAGTCGATCTCGCGTCCTCGGGATTTTCTCGGGTGGCGCGGACTCCATATTTTCCATTTAGGGTGAGGTAGACATCGTTTTGCTCGGAAAAGTCCTGGCCTTCCCGAGCCCCCCCCTGAGAATCGAAGCGAACGATTCCTTCCCGATCAGTGACATAGACGTGAGTCTCAATGCGGGTCTTTTTCAACTGGTAGATCTGCGCCAGAAACTCGCGCCGATAAGCAGCCTCGAAAGCCTCCCGAAATCGCGAGGCATCGACCTGACCATCTCGCAGATCCTGTTCCACCAGCGAGGCCAGTAGATGAGAGAGATCGACGAGCGGTTCCTCAGCGGCCTGGGAATATTGACGCGCCACATCGTCTCGAATCGACTGCATCAAGAGGAAAAATCCTGTGCCCGCCGTGACAAGAAAACCGGCGATGATGAGCAAGGTGATGCGCATGAATCTCGATATTCCTCAACGGTCGTCTTTCAAACTGTAGCCGACGCCCCGATGAGTCACGATGAGATCCTCGGGGGCACCCGCTTCGCGGAGCTTGGAGCGGAGGGATTTGATGTGAGCATCGACGGTACGATCCAGCGACGCATCGGGTTCATCCCAGACGAGATCCATGAGTTGATCGCGCGTGTAGACCCGGCCCGGGTGCGCGGCGAACACCTGGGCGAGCCCAAATTCGTAGCGGGCGAGGGTCAAACTTTGCCCATTCCACGATGCTCGTCGCGTCTCGGGATCGATGGCGAGTAATGATCCCGCTGAGGCTGATTTCGCCGTTTCCTGAGGAGCTGAGGTTGCGGCGCTGCGGCGGAGAATGGCGCGGACGCGAGCCGCGAGTTCCCGGGGGCTGAAAGGTTTGACCACGTAGTCGTCGGCACCCAGTTCCAGACCAACAACCCGGTCGATCTCGTCTTCGCGAGCGGTCAAAAACAAAACAGGAACCGAGGAATGACGCCGAATCTCCCGACAGACATCAAAACCGCTGATGCCGGGCAGACCGACATCGAGAATCACGAAACCGGGAGCCACCAAAGCCAAGGTCTTGATCGCCTCCTCTCCCGTTCCGACGATGGAGACCTCGAAGCCTTCGGTGCGAAGACAATAGTCGATGTTCTCCGCAATAGAGGGCTCGTCCTCCACGACGAGCACACGACAGGGCGAAGAGGAAGAGATCTGGGAAGACATGATCGATCAATCGGTCAGTCAGTCAGCGCGGGATTGGCGGAAATTTCGGAGGCAGGCGCTTCGAATTGTAGCGTTCTCCGGGTTGGAAAAGAAATCCCGGTGTGGCGTTGATCAGTTCGTAGTTCTCCAGGAGAAACTCGGGCAGCATTAGATTGGAGTTCGGGTCGTAGACCTCTTTGCCGGTGAATCGCCCCCAGAAGCGATACTCGTAGTTGTGATCAAATCCATGCGCCGGCCCCGTTTCAGGAGATTCGGGAAGACGATCCGGCGTGTGACGGACGGACTCGTTTACCATGACGAGTTGGGACTGGGACCACGGCTGACGCGGACGCCGCACATACCCCCAGAAACGCGTGCCCTCTGTCCACCAGCGTCGTGCCACCCAGTAGTCGCCGGGAGGCTCGGACATGATTTCTGAGGCACGCTGGCGATTGGCGGGATGATTCGGATCCCCCGCCGAACCTCCCGACCGATCGCCCGAGGTCGTGACGCATGAAGACAGGAGAAGAGACGTGGTCACCGCGAGAGCCAGAGCAGACCACCGGGGAATCGAGAGTTTCATCATGAGATGCGGGAAAAGAATGACAAAGAAAGAGATAAAGGGTGAAACCGGATTTTCAACCTTCACCCGCTGATGCGGCCCGAACCCGCGCCTGCATCTTGGCATCCTTCTTGAGTTCGGCGATGATTTGTTCGATTCCCCTCAGGGTCTCGGAGCTGATGTGGTGCTCCATGCCCTCCACATCGTGATAAGCTGTCTCCGGCTCGATACCGAGGAGATCGAGGAATTCACTGAGAATACCGTGACGCTTGATGATGCGGCGCGCGAGCTTTTCGCCCTCCGAAGTCAGGGTCATCCCGCGATATTTCTCATGAATCACGAGGCCCTTCTCATCGAGCCGACGCACCATGTTCGACACGCTGGGCTGGGCGATGCCAAAACTTTCCGCAATATCCGCGACACGGGCATAGCCCTTCTCATCGATCAGCTCGTGAATTTTCTCGAGATAATCTTCAACGGCGACGGATTCCTTGGGGGAGGCGGGCATCGATCAGGTCGAGTGGGGAAACAAAACACGGAAACCATTCCCTCTACCGATCAGGGGACGGCGACAAGTGGCTTCACTTCGTTCACTAAACTTTCCGCCACCCCTTGCGGCAATCAAAAAAGCTCAGGAGTGGCATCAGCCTGCGGTTTGGCCAAGCAATCGAGCCAGAACAGGATCATCTCCGCATACAAATCATCACCTCCCACTGCCAGCACATTTCCGTGACCACCCTCGGGGACGGGGCGCCACCGTTTGTCGGGATGAGTGATCGCCGCGTAGACAGCTTTTCCTTGGGCAATGGGAATGACCCCATCCTTTTCCCCGTGAACCATCATCACCGGCACCGCGATTCGCCGAGCGGATTCGACCGGACGGATTTTTCCGGGCGAAAACTCTCCGCGGGCACCCCCTAGGAGCATCACTGCCCGGGTCAAGATCGTTGGCATGCGCGGACTGATCACATTTCCAACCGCCTGATCCATCACTGCGGGCAATTCCGAAAACGGAGCCACCACCACTGCCGCGATGAGTCGCGGCTCATCCGGCAGCGCTTGCAACGTCACGGCGGCCCCGAGCGAAATGCCGAAGCCGACCAGAGGCCCCAGCACCTCTCGCCCGTATTGCGCTTCAGCAGCATCAATCACCGCCTTCAGGTCTGCGATTTCTCGGCTTCCGTAGGTCGAGAATCGACCGCCACTTTCTCCGTGAGCCCGGGCATCATAGATCAGGCAATGAAATCCCGCGGCGACGATACGCTCGGCCACGGGAAAGGCGTCCTCCTTGATTCCTCCTCGGCCGTGCAGCATCACCACCGTTCCCCGGATTTCGCCCCAGTTCGGCAGCCTTCGACCCAGCGAGCTAAGTTTCTGCCGCATCCGGCGCGTTTTCACCGCTTCACCAGGGTTACCTGAGGGCGAAATCAATTGCCACCTCAGTGACACGCCGTCTGACCCCGTCACCGAAAAATCCTCGCTCAAGCTCAATCCAAAATCGTCGGGCGATGCGATCACCGCCTGATGTCGAGGCTCCAACGGACGTCGTTTTGGCGTCAGAAAAAACTCCGACCCGATCCATCCGATCACGAGACAAACCGATGCGCCGCAACCCGAGATCGCCAACCAGAGTCGGCGTCGCTTTAACAGAAAACGGGGAAAACCAATGATCATGGCCCCCGGATACGTCCCCGAATCTTCGATCTTTCAATCTTCAGCGCCGGGTCGTATCAACTTGCCGTCCTCAATTCAGCAGAGAACTCGGCAGCGCTCTGAGAAATGCGTTCATGATTTCCGCGCCACACTCGGGATTCAGCGTGCCGTCCTCCAATGGCGTCGTATTCGGACAGACCTTTTCCCCATTGAGGAATTCGCCCTTGGGGAAAGCATGCGAACCCGACGTGCGGACGATCCACTGGGGAGCGTCGATAAAGTCCGGCAACACTTCCGCAGCCGACTCGACCAGGCTGTCGTTGGGGCTCTCCCAGCCCGCCGTTTTCTGGAGCTGCTCACTGAGAAAGGGTGACCAGACCGTGCCAGTGGGCCTACCGTCTTCACCATCTGGCAGAACCACCAGATTGATGAATGTCAGGTTGGGAAATTGAGCCAAAGGAAAGTCGGCGGGTGCATCTTTCCAAGGCGAAGTGGCTACGGTTTCCAACATGTTGATCTGACTGGCCCGACCCGTGAGATTGAACATGGCCCGAGTGCCGGAAGCCCACGGCGCATCGTGATGAGCAAACCAATCCGCCACAAAACTGCCCTGCACTGTGCCCGCGAGCACACAGATCCCTTTCAATTTGGCGCGTTCCGCAGCAGGCAACTCCGATCCCTGATGCCGCAGATAATAAACCAGGTCGTGGGCACCTTTGGATTTCGCCAACAGGATCACCTCGTCTGCCTCGGCAAACACTTTGGCCAATGATGCTGACATCGCCGCCGCGTTTTTGTCCACGCTGCCCCGCGACACCGCCGGAATCAACGTGGCCTGAAATCCGAGCCGTTCGGTTTCCTTCGCCGCCGCCGCAAGAGCTTGAACCGGTTTTGATGGTTTGAAGCCACCCTTGGCTTTCATCCCGGGAATGAAGGCGATTCCAATCCCTGAGCGGGTCGATTTCGGCAGCGCCACCAGCGAATCGGAATACACATGATCAACATCGCGGCAGGTGCGCATGAGCCGCGTTTCCATGCGCCCGTTCGAATCGTCCTTCTCCACCAGCGCTCCCACCAGATATTCGCGAGCGGCGGGCAGACCTTCCTTGGCCGAAATCTGTCGCACTTCATCAACGAAAGAATCAGCCCCCGTGGCAGCAGCCGGAGGCGGCAAGATCAGGGCATCGCCTTTACCACCAGCGCAGCCAACACCCCCAAGCATCGCCACCACTCCGAGCAAAAGACAGCGTGAACCAGAGAACTCAGATTGCTCAGAGGAAGAGAAAAGGCATTTGAGGAATCGCATCGGAAATAGGGGTCAGAGGAAGGGGAAAATAGGAAACAACTGAAAAACATAGCACGACTGGGCGACTGGCCTCCACCCCGCATTCGCCATTGATGTTCATCAATCCGTCTTTTTCACGCTATCGCCTCCTTGGTGAGGGGTTCAAG
>JAGROX010000075.1 GCA_020440025.1 Verrucomicrobiia bacterium | reverse complement strand
GCATTCTTCGGAGCGCGGGCCTTGTCCAGCACCTGTGATTCGCGGGGCATACCGTTGAGCTCGTAGAAAATGGTCCGACGACCCGCGATATCTGGTTCGTTGATCCCGATCAACTTGATGAACAGAATCTTTCCGGGCTGAATTTGAACGGCGATCTCCTCACCGACCTGAAGACCATAAAAGAAGGCGGTGGTGGGCAGGCCGGTGAGTTGGTCGTAGGTGTCGATGAATTTCTGGAAATCAGCAAACACCTGAGGATACATCAGGTGACTGTAGAGATCATCCTTGGTCGCCGGACGCCCCAACTTTTCACTGAGTTCGGCCTGCGTGGCTTCCAGATCGACTGGTTCGGCCAATTCACCAGGTCGTTTGGTGGTGGGTTGACGATCACCAAGCACCGCTTTCTGAACTTCAACCGGCCATCCGCCATCCGGTTGGCCCAGTCCGCCCGCGAGCATGTCGATGACAGATTCCGGGAAGTCGATTGATCCCGGTTTCAACATGGGAACGTCCGCTGCTGCGATTCCCCGGGTGATGAGGAACATGCACATGTCACCGACCACCTTGGAGCTGGGCGTCACCTTGATGATGTCACCGAATAACAAATTGACCTCGGCATAAGTGCGGGCAATCTCAGTCCAACGATGACCGAGGCCCATGGCATTCGCCTGTTCCTTCAAATTGGTGAACTGGCCGCCGGGCATCTCGTGATCGTAGACCTCTGCGCTCCCGGACCGTGGGCTGGTGTCGAAGGGTTTGTAGAAGGCGAGGACTTCCTCCCAATAGTCCGACATCTCGTTCAAAGTCTGAGGATCAAGACCCGGATCGCGCTCGTGGCCTTCCAACGCAGCTGCGACCGAGTTCATGTTGGGCTGGCTGGTCGAACCCGACATCGACGCGATCGCCAGGTCCACGATATCAACTCCGGCGTCGCAGGCCTGAAGAACGGACGCCGCATTGATCCCAGAGCTGTCGTGGGTATGAAAGTGAATCGGCAGCCCGATTTCTTCACGCAGGGCACTCACCAATTTCTTGGCCGCGGCAGGACGGCAGAGACCGGCCATGTCCTTGATGGCGAGAATGTGAGCCCCCATCTTCTCCAGTTCCTTCGCCTTCTTGATGTAGTAGTCGAGCGAGTATTTGTCGCGCTTGGGATCGGTGATGTTGCCGGTGTAACAGATCGCGGCTTCGCAGATGGCATTCGATTGCTCGCGAACGGCCTGCATGGCCACTTCCATGTTGGGCAGATAATTGAGGGAATCGAAAACGCGGAAGATATCCATTCCGGATTCGGCGGCGTGCTTCACAAATCCAGCGACGACATTGTCCGGGTAGTTCGAGTATCCCACCGCGTTGGACCCACGAAACAGCATTTGGAAAAGGATGTTGGGAACCTTTTCGCGCAAACTGCGGAGACGCTCCCAAGGGCATTCCTTCAGGAAACGCATGGAGGTGTCAAACGTGGCGCCGCCCCACATCTCGAGACTGAACAAATTCGGAGTCCGTTGGGCAATGGCATCGGCCACGTTCAGCATGTCGGCTGTCCGCATCCGGGTGGCGATGAGACTCTGATGCGCATCACGAAGCGTCGTGTCAGTAATCAGGAGCCGCTTTTCCTCTCGGATCCATTGAGCAAATTTTTCCGGACCCAGTTCCAGAAGCTTGTCCCGAGTACCGGCTGGCTTTTCGCCCCTAGGATCGAAATGCGGTTGCCGAGCCGCCGGAAGCATCTCGGGTAGGCGATAGCCTTTTGCGGTCGAGTTTCCGTTGACAGTGATGTCGCTGAGATAGGACAACAATTTCGTGGCCCGGTCGCGGCGTGGCTTGAAGACGAAAAGGCTCGGCTCGGTATCGATGAGCCTGGTTGTCGCCTGCCCACTTCGGAAAGTCGGGTGTTGGACGACGTTCTCGAGGAAGGGAATATTGGTCTTCACTCCGCGAATCCGGAATTCACGCAGGGCACGATGGGTTCGTTGCAGCGCGACTTCGAAAGTCGGGCCAAAGGAGGTCAGCTTGACCAACATCGAATCATAGTAAGGTGTAATCACCGCGCCAGCATCGCCGGCACCGGCATCCAGACGTATCCCGAAACCGGCGGCCGATCGGTAGTTGAGAATCTTGCCATAGTCCGGAGAGAAACCATGCTCGGGATCTTCGGTCGTAATTCGGCACTGAACCGCGTAGCCATTCCTCGGAATCGATTCTTGCGCCGGGATGGCGACTTCCTGACTGTGCAGTTCATGTCCTTGCGCAATCAGGATCTGCGAGCGCACCAAATCGATTCCCGTAATCACTTCGGTCACGGTGTGTTCGACCTGAATCCGCGGATTCATCTCAATGAAATACCACTCGTTCCGATCGATATCGAAAAGGAATTCGACCGTGCCAGCGTTGTTGTAGCCGATCTCCCGCGCGATCCTCACCGAAGCGGCGCAGAGCTCCGTCCGGATGGCCTCGTCGAGATCCACAGACGGGGCGATTTCGATGACTTTTTGATGGCGGCGCTGCACTGAACAGTCGCGTTCATGGAGGTGGAGGACATGTCCGTGATTGTCTCCCAGGATCTGCACTTCGATGTGTTTTGCCCTGCCGACGAATCGCTCGAGAAACACCTCGGCATTTCCGAAGGCATTGAGCGCTTCCGACTGGGCTTCGGCGAGTTTCCCTTTCAGGTCACTCTCTTTCTCCACCACCCGCATGCCGCGACCGCCACCGCCGTGGGCGGCCTTGATGATCAGCGGAAATCCAATTTCCCGCGCCACGGCCATGGCCTCTTCGGCATCCACCACCGGCTCCTCGGTGCCCGGAAGGGTGGGCACATTGATCTTGTTGGCCAGAGCGCGGGCGGACACCTTGTCGCCCATGTTCTCCAGAATCTCAGGGCGCGGTCCGATAAAGGTCAGGCCGTTCTCGGCACAGGCTCGGGCAAATTCCGCATTTTCAGAAAGAAAGCCATAGCCGGGATGGATCAGGGTCACGCCTTTGTCCTTGGCCAGACGAACGATGCCCTCGATATCGAGATAGGCGCCGACCGGCCCCTTTTCCTGGCGCAGCAGGTAGGCTTCGTCCGCCTTGAAGCGATGACGTGAAAACCGGTCTTCTTCCGCGTAAATGGCGACGGTTCGCAGCCCGAGTTCAGTGGCGGCACGAAAAACACGGATCGCGATTTCACCGCGATTCACGACCATCAGCTTGGTCGTTTCGTTCGAAAGGGATTGGGTATCAAGTTCCGGCATGGCGCGCGGAATATACGCGCCCTTGGGAACTGTCCAAGATCGAAGTGCGTCCCTTGCCAATCAGGCGGCCTTCTTCAAAACCGCTTTGGGCGCGATTTTCTTCACCTCATAGCCCTTGGTCCGGAGCAAATCGATGACGGAGCCCTTTCCGATCAGGTGAGCGGCACCCACGATAAACATCACATTCTTTTTGCCTTTGAGTGATTTTTCGATCTCTGGCACCCAGTTGGCGTTTCTCTCCGTCAGCAGCAACTCGCGGATTTTGCCCTCTTCCTCCATCTGGTCATTCATCAATTTGTCGAGCTTCGCTTCGTCGCCCATGTGCCAGGCGGCGATCAATTTGTCGATCATGTCGGGCATCTCGTGGACTTCATCGAGGGTCTTCGTGATCAATTCCTCAATCTCGGTATCGCTCAACTCGTCGAAACGCGTCATCTGAAACTCAATCGTTTCCAACCCGCGGATCGGCTTCGCATCTTCTTGGGCTTTTCCGAAATAAGTCATCTCCAACCCCAATTCCGGTTTGGCGTTCAGTCGCATCGCCTCCAGAGAGCTGATGGTCATGAAAATCATGCCCGGCTTCAGTCGTGGTAGCGCCAAGGCCAGCATTTTGCCCATGTCGTGAGTATCGAGATACTTCCGCAGGCGGTCCAGCGTCTCGGGGCTGAGATGCTGGTCGAGCGAATCGCCCGCTCCGTACATCCCCAAGGCTTGCATTTTCATCACGCCCTCCGGGTTCAACATTTCGCCCATGTCGATCTCCATGACGATTTCATGACTGTTCGCATAGGCTTCATCGTAAATTGGCGACACCGGGTAGTCCTGCTCTCTCAGCAAATGGACCGAACCCGCCAAATAAACGGTGCCGCCTGATCCTCCGGTGACCTCCCAGACGCAACCTTCGCGATCTTCAGGGGCTACCGAATTGGCCGCGTCCTGAGCCCGGGCGCCAGTTGCCATGGGGAACAATCCGAGGGCCGCAGTGAGGGCAGTGGAAGCAATCGAGCGAAGCGATCGACGGCATTGAGAGAGAAAAGCGGGAAGTTTCATGAGGAAGACGGAAAAAAACGGGCTCAAAGGAATCGACGACGACAGAGTTGCCGCTGACGCGCCGAAAAACTAACTGGAACGGCCGGCCTTCGCCAAGTAATTCTCAATGATGCCCATGACCTCGAAAAATATCGTCTTCGCCCAATGGCCACTCGGAGCTGCTGTGGCTGCCGCACTCACGGTCGGCACGCCGCTACTAGGCATCGCCCAGACTCCGCCAACTCCGGCCAATCCGGTCTGGAAAAAGCACGTCGTCTCCGAGGGCTTTCCCTGTCAGACCGCCAACGCTGCCGATTACTCCGGGGATGGAAGACTCGATATTGCCGCCAGCGCCGGGGGAAAAGTTCGAATCTTCGCCGCGCCCGATTGGCAGGAAACCGTCATCTATGTCTTCCCCAAACTCGGCCAACAATGCATCCACAGCGAAGTGATGGATGTCGATGGCGACGGCGATCCCGACTACCTAGGTGGTCATTCCAAAGGACCCGTCTTCTGGCTGGAAAACCCGGGTGCTGGGAAATCTGGACCGGGTGAGGGCGGTCAGTGGACCTACCGAGTCATCGAACCGGACATCAACGGATTCCATTGTTTGCTCAAAGCCGACGTCAATCGCGACGGCAAGCTCGACCTCCTCATCAACAACTTTGAGCCCACTGGTCCGCTCGCTGATTCCATGATCTGGTGCGAGATCCCCGAGAATCCCCACACCGCTGAACGTTGGAACCGCCACTATTATGCGAAAGGCGATGCCGGCGGCGGCAGTCACTACATGGGATTCGGTGATCTCAATGGCGATGGCTGGGGCGAAATCGCCGTCGGTGCCAAGGGCGATCCCTTCAAGGATGGCAACTGGTTCGCTTTCTGGACCAACCCCGGCTCGGCCGATACCGTCACTCAGCCTTGGAAAAAAACCGTCCTCGCCACCGGTCAAACTGCGGCCACCAACATTCATCCCGGTGATCTCAATGGTGATGGCAAGGTCGATCTGCTGGCCTCGCGCGGCCATGGATTCGGACTTCTCTGGTTTGAGGCTCCCGATTGGACCATCCACGAAATCGATACCGAACCCGAGGGAGCCCACTGCCTCGCCGTCATTGACCTGGATCTCGATGGCGACCTCGACGCCGCCACCGTGGCCAAAGATTCCAAGTGGGCGCTCTGGTATGAGAACGATGGCAAAGGCAACTTCACCCGTCATCTCATCGATGGTGACCAAGCTGCCTACGACATTCGTACCATCGACATGGACGCCGACGGCGATCCCGATCTCGTCGTCGCCGGTCAGGCCTCAAAAAATGTCGTCTGGTATCAGAACCCGGCGAAATAATTGCTGCCGGTCACTTCCACTCCCACACGTCCTTCTCGACGAGGCCAGCTTCGGTGCGAAGAGCTTCTGATTGCAGTCGGGCTTTTGCTTCGGCGTCGCCTTTCAGGTAGGCGTCCCAGAACCGGGTCGAGATCTTTTGGATCGCGGCATGATGATGAGGCTTCCGTTTTTCATCAAAGAACCCGATATCAGAGAAGGCGAAGTGATCACCGCCCTCGAAGACGAGTTGGTATTTGTCTCCCGCGGGAAGCGCGGCATAGACTTCGCGGCGTGATTCAGGAGTAACTTGCGGCTGAACGGGGCTGCCGTCCTCGGTGCCGGTCATACAAAGGACCGGGGCGGAGATGTGGCCGAAGGCTTTTTCCGAGGGGATCCCGCGCGAGGTTGATGGACTCATGGCGAAAAAGGCACCGAGCCGGGAATCCAGAAAGCTGCGATTGGCGGCGAATCGCTGTCCCATGAGGGCCTGCGTGGTCACTGCGCCGAAACTGTGGCCGCAGAGACCGATATGGTCGAGATCGAGTCGCCCCGCGAGCGGGTGGCCCGATTCGGCATTCCACTTTTCGAGCTGGTCGAGAACAAAAGGGATATCGAGATAGCGATCAACGGCGGCTTTCAGGGTGATGGCCTTTTTCAAAGTTTCCAGTCGATGGCTGGGCTCAGCCCCTTTCCAGACGGCCTCGTCACTGCCGGCGTGTTGCACAAAGACGGCGACATAGCCGTGGGCTGCCCAGTGTTCCCCGAGATAAGCGCTGTTTTCGCGAGAGCCGCCGAGTCCATGGGAAAAAATCACGACGGCTTCCGGCAGTTTCGTAGCAGGGAGGTAAACCTTTACCGGTACCGTGCGATCGCGGGAGAGGTCGATCGGCTCTTGGCGATGAATCTCAATTGCTGGAGGAGAAGCGGCGATCTCGGGTTTTGGTTCGACCGTCTTTTCTTCGCTGCGGATCAACCCTGGTGCCGCCGTAGCAATCAGGAGTGAAAAAAGGAGAGGAAGGGAGCGCATATTGGGAGAGACCCAGTTCGGAACCGGTCGGTTACAGGAGAATTGGGATTTCCCGGCAAGCAGCTTGGAGCGAAGCGCTCCGAGGAAAGTTCAGGCCAAGTGCGCAGCCGCTCAATCGGCTTCAAAGCGAGTCACCTTCACTCCAGGCAGCGCCTTTGCGACGGTCTGAAAATCGCCCCACTCCATGACGCCGCCTGCCGTGGCGAGCGCATCGGCGAATCCTGCGGTGGGCGCTTCTACCGAGATCACCCTCGAGGCTGGTTGAAAGCTGGTGCGCGAAGGATGGAACAGGTGATGAAACCTTTCTTCCAGATCAAAAGCCGTGGCATAACCGGCCGAGGTCGCAAGAGCGTTTCCTTCTAAAGTAGCCTGTCCCACGGTTCCGACAGCTTCCGGGCCGCGAATTTCGACCGGCCATGGCGCGCCGTTTCCCTGGTCGCCAATGGCGCGGAACTCCCCGCAGTCGATGAGGGCGTGTTCCACTCCTTTGGCCATGAGGAGATCAGCCACCCTATCGGCGGCAAAGCCGGGAGCGATGCCGTTGAGCGTGAGTTTCAGTCCGGGCTTGGAGAACCGGATCTCGGACGAATCAAATCGGACTGCCTTCCAATCCACGCGACGGCGAGCCTCGGCGATGGCCTCGTCCGGTGGGCCTACCTCATCGGTTGGGTGGGTCGCGAAATGCGATTCGTACAGCTCCCAGAGAGATTGAACGGTTGGATCAAAGGCACCCTGAGTCAGGTTGTGAATCTGATCGCTCAATGCCAGCACCGTAATCAGCTCCGGTGGGGGAGCGTTCAGAAAGCCCTGATCGTTCAACCTCCGAAGGGGAGACAGGGGTTCGAAGAGAGAAAAGATGGCCTCCAGTCGCTCGATCTCGGCAAAGGCAAGGTCGAGTAGTGGGTGGGGATCGACCTCCGGGGGAGGAATGATCGTCAGGCTGACGGAGGTTCCGAAAGCCTCCGAGGTTCCGGAGACGAACCCGGGGCCATTGGAGAAGCAGGAGAGAAAGCCACCGATTCCTCCCGCCGAAAGGGCCGAGATGAATTGCCTTCGTGATCGTGGAGTCATCGCCGTCGCAGCCATAGCATGGTTCCGGTGATCCCGAGAATCACGAGGCAGACGGCGGCCAAGTCATAGAGGATGACTCCGATGCTTCCGAATAGTCTGCCCGAATGGAGATCCAGGATGATCCGGGAGAGAGAAAGGCCTTCTCCCCGAAAAGCGGTGGCGAGGCGGTCGCGTTGAGGCGCGGAGAGAGATGACTCGGCGGCAAACCAGATCGGGTCTTCACCCTTGTCCGGAACCGGTTCCAACCAGTCCCTGAGATGGAAGTTCTCGCCGTCCAGGGTTTGCAAAATCAGGCGCCCTTCGCGAGTTCCCGCTTTTTGAATGGGCGAAGCAGGCAGCGAGGCGGCGTCCAGACGATCGAAAATCTGGCCATCCTCCTGAACCACCAGAAGAAGTTGAGGAAAGACATAAACCAGTAGGCCATCATCCGCCGCGCCGGCCCCGATCAACTCGCCTTCAGGAGGGGCGAAATCGATGATGGTCTCATCGAGGATTACCTGTCCCTCCCAGCTGGCGAGAAGGCGGTCACCCGCCTTGAAAACCACCGGCTCTTCCTCGGGCTCCATTCCATAGTGTTTCAGAATGGGAGCCCAGGTCACCCGACGTTGATCCAGCTTCAGCGAGGCGGTGTGATTCAGCGCGATGCCGGTAACGGAAATGATCAGCACGATGACCAGGGACCCCATTCCCAACCAGCGATGCAAACGGGTGTGCAAACGCTTGCGAATCCGTTTTTTGGGCGGCGATTCGGGGAGACGGGTCTTGGACGTGGCCATCGAAGAGGAAACTTGGCTAACCGGATACCTTGCCGTCCAAGTAGAGAGCGAATCGGGACAGCTTTCGCAGGGCGTTCACCGATAGCGTGGCACCGGAGATGCTGTTGATTCGGCGACTCAAATCGTAGCGGGGCGCGCTGCCGAGCTTGGCACCATCGAACTGCTTGGTGAAAAACTTGTTCTTTACCTCACCACCATGACTCTCGCGATAAATCAGGACACGAACCAGATGAATTTTTCCGCCATCCACGACGAATCCGGTGGTGATGGGGCGAGTCTTGCCGATTTCTTCGAGAATCCACGCGCTGCGATCGCCTGAACGCCAGTAGCGCAATCGGCTGGTCCCATAGGCATGGCCGAGAATCGCCTTTGCCGCCGCCTGATCGGTCGATGAGAGCGTGTAGGCCCCCGCGCTGGGCGTCCCTTTCCCGGAGAATCCCTCTGCGAGGAACTCGGTGGTGGACAGATAGGTCCCGGCCTGACCGTACGCGGAAGAGCCCGCGCCGCCAATGAGCAGCGCGAGCCATCCAATGATAAGAAAACGGGGAAACCGTGAAGTCATGCTGTTAGAACTGGAATCCTACTCCAAAATTGATGAAATCCTGATCGACCGCTTCATCGATTCGAGTGTAGTCGGCCTTGAGCACGACGTTCTCCGTGGGCCAGTAGTTCATGCCGACATCATAGACGTTGGAATCCAACTTCTGCGCTTCCAGCTTGCTCCATCGAGTGAAGAATCCGATGTCGCCGATGCTCGTGTTGAAAGTGTAGGAAGGCTCGATGTAGAAACCACTTTGCTCAGCCAATCCGAGCGCCGCCGGGGTAGCCCCTGAGATGTCCCAGTGACCATAGAGAGCGCTGAGACCAAAACCTCCCATTTGCACATCGATGTGGGTTTCTGCCATCCAGGCGGCATTGCTCTCGGGCGAGGTGGTTTGGGTCAGGTCGCTCTGATACTGAATCGAGCCGCCGATTCCAAACCCGGGAATGCCGTTGTATTCGGCGTTCAGGGTACTGCCCCAGTCGCCTGCGGAAGCCTCCGCCACCTTTTGACGACCACCGCGAATGCGGAAAGCGTTGCTCCCATCGGCGTCAACATCGAGTCCGGAGTGACCGGAAAGATCGAGGCTCAGCCCATTGTCAAAGCGCTTGGTCAGGCCAACGCCTCCTTCCCACCAGGTCGTGGGGATGATTTCCGACTCCACAAAATTCCGCTCCGTGCCAAAGAAAGTGTTTGGTTCGTGGTATTCGTTGATGATGCCGACCGGCAATAGAAAGAGACCAGCTCTCGCGGCATACCCACTACCGAGATCCATCTCGACGTAGGCTTGTTCGAGTTCGACTTCACCGGGTTTGCCGTCGCCCGCCAGGGAATGCTCCAGTTCCAACTCGGTCACCAACCGGATGCGATCGTCGAATTGGTGATCCACGAAAAGAACGAATCGATGAAAATCGATCTCTTCCTTGTCACCGAGGGTGAGGTGCATTTCACCATAGCCGCCGATGCTGGTCTTGTTCCACCACCCTTCCTGAGGAATCACGGGGAGGGGAATATCGCCGTTCACGATCACTCCCTTTTCGTCGGTGATGATCGATCCGGCCGAAGCGGTCGAGGCCACTTGCACCGCCGTGTCGGCGCTTTGCTTGGCGGATTCCGCCTTGGCTTCTGCGGAGGCCAGCTTGGATTCGGTTACTTCGAGTTTCGTCTCGAGCTCGGAGATGCGCTCCTTCATTGAGCGCATTTCGGCGGCAATCTCTTCAAGTGTCTGCCCCTGAGCCTGAGGAGTAGGGATCATCAGGGCGATGCCAGCAACAGCCAGCAGGCCAATCTGGAACAAGAGCGGTTTGGTTGGTTTCATGGATTCGGTTCGAAATCGTTTAAGTGTTATTGAGATTCATTCTCAACTAATGCTTATTGAGAATGGATCTCATCGGGAAAATCGCAAGGATTTTTTTGTCGGAATTGCGGGGCGCGGTTTCTTGCCGTGTTCATCGGCAATACCGGAAACACGTCGAGAGGGATTGATCTCCGTCCCAATCAAAAGTGATCCTGCCTCGACTTTAGCAACTGTTAACGCTTTCAGCGGGTCTGACGTCGGTCGCATAGTTTGACACCAACATTTCGCAACAGAGCTTGCTGCGAGAAGCTAAGTTGGGTTCTAGATCGTTGCGTCGTTCATCAAACGGAATCCGGATACCGAAGTCGCTTGCTCATTTTCTCATCCGTTCCCACCGGCCAATAATCCAAGGTGAGGGATCCCTCAGAAAATGTTGCCGCCACATAGCCCGGTCGAAACTCTTCGAGGTTATACCCGGGCGCATTCTTTTCCATCAGGCCGCGTTTTTGATTGTAGAGAGCGGAGGGAAACAAGACCTCGTTCAGCGGCGATCTATCATCCCAGCCCCGAATGCCGTTGTGAAAGTGGCCATGAAAAAGCACCAGCACGCGCCCG
This sequence comes from Verrucomicrobiia bacterium, assembly GCA_020440025.1. GTDB lineage: Bacteria > Verrucomicrobiota > Verrucomicrobiia > Verrucomicrobiales > DEV007 > JAEUHH01. The sequence goes on along the minus strand of JAGROX010000075.1, from coordinate 8,745 downwards.
CGATGCTGATCTAGAATCTCGTAAAATCTGGTCTGTCCGTTTTCCGGTTTCACATACCAGGCCCGATCCGGTGGCTTGTTGGTGTGACAGGGCACGTGGGCGCACAACACCAACCAGAGGTTTTTCTCGGTCGCCTCCTGGCATTGTTGCCCGATCCAGATCAGCTGTTCTTCGGTGATGAAGCCATCGTGCGAATCCCGGTGCGCATTGCCGAAAAGGACAAAGCGTACGCCACCGTGGTCAAAAGAGCGGTCCGTTGTGATCTCCAGGTGTTTCTCGAAAAGATCGATGGGATCATGATTGCCAGGAATCTCGTGTACCGGCTTGCCAATGGAGTCTCGGATCTTCCGATAGATCGGATACTGCGGTTCCTGTCCCTGATCGACGACGTCACCTAGGTGCAGGATGAAATCGCCCTCTGCCTGTGCGAGCTCCGTTGCTGTTTTCTCCCACTGTTGAGCCGCGCTGGCTTTGTTTTGGTAGCCCAGATGAGTGTCCGTCACCACGAGAAAGGAAAAGTCCGGCCACTTATCGGGAAGAGTTGTCGATCTTCCGGAAGTCTCAACGGCCCAAGTGTTCCGAGGCAGGGCCAGTCCTGCAGTGCCCAGTGCGATCAGGCGACGTCGGGAAAATTCGGCAGGCATAATATCCATGCTCTCAAACCCGAAACACGTTTTCCAGCTCTGAGATGATCTCTTCGATTGGGCTTTCAATCCCCAACACCAAGGCCTCTTCATCGTCACCCGGTTCCACCAGCGTCGCGAACTGGCTCTCGAGCAGGGAAGCCGGCATGTATTCGTGTTGACGCGCTTGCATGCGGCCGTGGATCAAGTCGAAGTCGCCGCGGAGAAACACCAGACGGCAACGGTTTTCGTAGCCGCGCAGTAGATACCGTCGGTATTCCGGTTTCAGGGCCGAACTTGAGAGTATCACGGGTCGTTTGTCGGAATTGGCGAGTGCCTTTTCGATCTCGTCTCGCAGATTGTCGAACCACGGCCAGCGTTCCTTGTCGGTCAGGGGAATGCCCGCGCCCATGAGCTGCTTGTTGTGGGGAGGATGAAAATCGTCGCCTTCCAGAAACACGCCGCCGAGTCGTTCCGCCAGTCCCATGCCGACGGTGGATTTTCCACAGCCGGACACGCCCATGATGAGGATGAGATCGGTTTCTCGGTTCACGGTTTTCCGGTATTTCAGTTCCTGAAACTCGCCACCGCCTCCGGCAACTCGCGCTCGACTTCGGTGACGCGATAGCCAAGGCCCTGATCAGACAGGGTTGAGCCGTCGAGGATACCCTGTTGCCTCCGATAGAGACCGGGATGGATTTCCTGCTCGGGGAGGCTGGCGTCGGGGTAGAATTGCATCCCGTTGCTCTCCACTCCCATGATGGTACCGGCGTTGGCGGCGAGGAGAAAATGCGGAATTTGGGCGAGCATGGGATTGGTCAAATCCTGCACCATCAGGGTCATGCCGTGGGCTTTGGCCCAGCACAGGCTCAGCAGGGCGCCAGTCTGGGTTTTGCAGGTCTTCAGCGCCACACCGGTCCAGCCGAGTTCGCGGCCCATGCGGACGTATTTCCAATCGTGGGCGCTCTCGTCCATGAACAACGGTTTCCGGGCGCTGACGCTGTGGACGTCGATGCGATGCGCTTCGAGATCGTAGGGAAAGGGCTGCTCGACGTAGAGGATGCGCTGGTAGGTGCGGGGATGCTCGTCCTTCATCTGATCGAGAATCCCGTTCACGTATTCGGGATCGGTCACGGTGCAGTTGAAGTCGGTGGTCAACCAGTCCACCTCCTCCTCTTCGGCGATCTCTCCGATGGCTCGCAGGCGGGCGTAATCCCAGTCGCGATCATTGCCACGCAGCTTGATCTTGAGACAGTTCAACCCGTCACGGCGAATCCACTCGCGCAGCAGCACGGGGTAGTCGTCGTCGGGTTCGTTGCCGGTGAGTTCGTCGTGGCTGATCGGATCGAGTCCGCCGACGAGGTGCCACACGGGCAGTTTTTTTGGCGGATTTTTCTCAAGGAAATCGGCGGGGAATTTTCCGGCAAAAGCAACCGCGTCGCTGGCGGGCTCGAGATAGTGGCTGAGGTCGTGCGTCAGATACTCGGGGCCGTAGGTCGCATAGGTCGGGACCCCGTGAATCTGTCCGAAGGCGTCGTGGGCGGCGATGTCGAAGAGGGAAAAGCAGACCAGGGCGGCGAGATGAGGCAGATGGGCTTCGGGATCCCGGTCCGCATTGAACTGGGAGCGAAGATCCTCCAGTCGGCCCTCGATAAAGGCGTGGCCGATTTCCAGGGCGTGCCCGGTTTCTTCAAATGCGGCGAAGGCCTCGGCCACGAGAATGGTGAAATCCTTCATCGCCTCGTGGCGTTGTTCGTAGTCGATCGCGGCGGGCCAGACCCAACCGACGGAGAGGGGCGTCTCGCCCCAGCCATCGACACTTTTCCCCGAGGCGTCGGCGACGCGAACCCGGGCGCGGGCGCAGGTGACGGAATCGAGCACCTGATTGCCAAACTTCAGGGGCACCCGCATCTCTACGGGAAGAAAGAAGAGATCGACCTCGCGAATGCGAATGGCGCGGTCGGCGGCGGAAATGGGGTCAGACATGGGGATTGGTTTACGCCGGGACCGTCGGTCGGTCAATCAATGTCCGAGGTTATGTCCTCGCTGCGTTTGATCAGCAGGGGAACGGATTTCGCGGCGTCCTTGGGAAAGGTGAGCTGATTGTTGGCGACGGTCGAGTGATTGGTGCCGTTCAGCGAGATGGCGGTTTCGGCAGCGGTAATGTGGTTTTCGGCGATGACGAGGTTTTCGCTCGCTTGCGAGTTGTAGCGGGAGGTGCCCCAGATGTAGAGACCGACCTTGTTGGCGGGGTGTTTGCCCTCGATCACATTGCCGCGAAAGATGAGGCCTTCGGCGTAGCCGAGTTGAACGACAGAGGCCGCCTTTTCGTCGGCGCGGATCAGGTTGCCTTCCACCACCTGATTGAGATTCCCATTCCCGACGAGACGGCCATCGATGGTGTTGCCGCGAATGATGAGCCCGTCGACCCCGCCGGCGAGGATGGATTTGCGGCACTGGTTGTTTTCCAAAATCACGTTTTTCAATCCGCGCGCATGTTCGACGTGCAGGGTGGAGCCCCCGGGTTTGACGGTGTGCTCGAGATCGCGACATCCGGTGACGAGATAGTCGCGAGCGTTTTCGTCGCCACCCATCTGAATGCCCTGGCGGATGAAATTTTTCACCGTGCAATCCCGGATCGTGATCGCCCGACAGCCGCGCGACACCGAGAGGCAATCCCCGGCAAAGTTTTCTGCGAAGACATTCTGAATGAGGATGTTCTCGATGGCGTGTTCGGTGTTGTAAAACCAGATCCCGGCATTGTGTTCCGGTGTCTCCCCTTTGATGTAAGCCGGGAAGCTGTTGGCTCCGTCGAGATGGAGATCGCGGATGACGACGTCGTGAGTGCCGGTGGCGACCGGCGCGCCGATCATGCGCCAGAAATTCCCCTCGTTGGCGGCAGCGGTGAATTTCAGGGTCGAGGCCGGTCCTTCTCCGTGGAAGGTGGTTTTGGGCGGCACTTCGAGAATGGGCGACTCGGCTCCGTGTCGTGACAGCAGAAAAACGCCGGCGGGCACGAAGACACTGCCGCCGCCCGCCTTGCCGCAGGCTTCGAGAGCCTGTTCGATCGCCTTGGTGTCATCGGTCTCGTCGTTCGCTGTCGCGCCGAATCGGGTGATGTCGAAGGTCTCGGCGGAGAGACTCAGCGGGAGCATTGCCAGAAATCCGAAACAGGTGAGTTTGCGGGGAATTTTCATGAAATGGGGTCAGGGTTTTTTGAGCGACGCCTTGGCGGTCGGCGCGGAATTTTTGGCCGCCCAGCGAATGGCACGAGGGACGAAGGCAGCCAAGCCCTCGGTCATTTCCGGATGGGGACTGAAACAAAAAACCCGGCCCTTGCCGAAGTCGACCCGGGCGATGGCGGTGGTGCCGACCATGATGCCGCTGGGCGCGCCTTTTTCCGCCATTTCCGAGGCGAACAGGCCGAGGCTTTCGTAGGCGGGCATCTTGGGATCCGCCCATTCGCGCCTCGCCAACAGCGGGCCTTGGGCATAGTGAATGGTGACCTCATCCTCTTCCACCCCCAAAAGGTCGCGACCCGCCGGAGAGAGTTGCACCTGCACCGGGCCGTTGCCCCGAGCCCAGTGTTTTCGATCCACCACCTTGGCATCGATGAGGTGAAGCGACCAATCGTAGTCATTCGTCGCCAGGTAGGCACCCGCGCAGAAGCCCACGTAGCCGCCTCCCCTGGACACAAAGTTGCGGATTTCGGTACGACCTTTCTCTGCCAAGCACTTGCCCTGTTTGCTCCCGCTGCCTCCGGGATGAATGAGAACGTCGAAATCCTTGAGTTTTCCGGTCTGGATCTCTGCGGCCTTCAATCGCGTGACGGAAATCGCGGCGTCTGTCCCCAGCGCTTCGACGACCTTCTCCCTGCTGTCACCCGTTCCGGCATCGACGTAGAGAGCGACCCGAATCGGCTGAGCCGCCGCGGTATCCGTTTCGGCCTGAGCCGGAAAAGCCAGTCCAGCCAAGACGGTCAGCAGAAGGAAGGGGGCGCATTTCATCGCAGGCATTCTGCGGCAACGTTCAAGCCTTCGGCAATGCCGCAAACGGGGAATCTCGGCAAACTGCAGATGGTTTTTCAGTGATGCCAAAAAAGCTAAAAATGATTATTTAGCATTTTTGGCTTGCGAAATATGCTTAAGTAGCGACTTTGGTGGTCATGGAAAACAATAGAAGCCCCCGATTCCCCTTCGTTCCGCTCGCGGAAGCCATTGATGCCCTCGTCAAATTGGATGCCGCCATCCAGTCTGGTGCGGCTCCCAATCGCGCCACCTTTCTCGAAGCCCTCGGCTATCGAAGTGAACATGGCGGCGCCATGAAGTTTTTCGCCGCCTTGCGTGGTTACCACCTGATCGCCCCCAATCCGGGGGAACAGCCCGGCATTCGGGTCACCGATCTCGGTCGCCAGTTGCTCGATGCCGAGAAATCCGCGAGTCGTTTGCCGCAGTTGCGTCGCGCCGCCTTGTCCCCGCCGATGTTCCGTCGGATTTGGCGCAAAGCCCGGCATTTTTCCGAGAACGAACTGGTGGAATTGCTCCTCCTGCGAGGTTTCACCGACGGCGGGGCCCGGCGCGCCGCCGGTGTCTATCGCGCCAACAGCGAGTTCGCCAAGTTGGAGGATCTGAATCTCGAGCCCGATCTCCCGTCCCAACGCGAGAGCCGGGGTGGTCCCGAGCGCCAGCTGCAACGGCAGGAAATGCGTCAGCAACGGGTCGCTGCCGCCCTGGCTCGTGATCAGGCGGCCACAGAGGCGGCCAGCTCGGGAGTTCGTTCCGGTCCGCCGACGAATGCCCTTACGCTTCCCCTGTCCACAGGCCGTGCCGTCATTCCGTCCGGGATTTCGAAGGAGGAGTTCAAGATGCTGATGGATACCCTGCGACTATGGCGCCCTCGTCTGGTGAAAGATTTCAAGGCCAAGCCGACCGAAAAGGAGAGTTGATCGCGACTTTCCGAATCAGCCGCTGGCTGGTATCAGGCGGGTGAAGGAATCCCCCGAACTCGCTCGCCCGGTCCCTCTGCCTCCCTTTCTCAACTGAGCCCGGAACGCGGTGCCCGATTGAAAGATCGATTTTTGGCTCTGGATCACTGTCGATGAATCGAACGGACAAATTGACCGGCGGTAACTTTTCCCCCTTGGCAAGCAGGTGAGAACGCCTGATTGTATCCATTTATGGAGGCCGGAAATAGTCATTACCAAACATTTCCCGATACGCGGTGGACCTTGGTGATGCGGGCGAATGGCGGCAGTCCGGAGGAGCGCCAACGTGCTCTGGCGGATCTCTGCCAACTTTATTGGCCGCCGGTCTATGCCTTCATCCGGTCCGGCGGTCACACCCCTCACGATGCCGAGGATCTGACCCAGGGATTTTTTGCCCAGTTTCTCCGTCGGCAGGATTTTCAGAAAACCGATGCCTCGCGGGGGCGGTTGCGTTCCTACCTGCTGGCGGCTGCCAAGCACTATCTGTCCGACGAACGCCGAAAAGAAGGAAGGCAGAAGCGGGGCGGCGAGGTGACGATTCTCTCCTTCGACGCCGCCGAGGCCGAGTCGAGGTGCCTGATGCCGGCGGACGACATGACCTCGGAGCGGGTCTATGTGCGGCAGTGGGCCACGACTTTGTTGGAGAATGTCATCCAACGGCTGGAGGAAAGTTACGTCCGAAAAGAGAAGGGGCCGCTGTTCGAGGCCTTGAAACCCTTCATCATGTCCGGTGCCGACACCGAAAAACAGGCAGAGATCGCCAAGTCGCTCGACATGTCCGACGCCGCCGTCCGGGTGGCCGTGCATCGATTGAGGCAGCGCTACGCGGTTCTGTTGCGGGAAGCGGTTTCCGATACCCTTGGCCCCAACGAAGATCTCGAGACCGAACTGCGGGAATTGATGGCGGCCTTTTCATGATCCAACTCAAGAGGGTTGAGTCGGCGACTTGACCCTGTTGGGTTTCGGAGCGCGAATCGGTTGCGAGCAGACGGTTTTCCCGTTCTATTGGCGGCCCATGTCCTCGACTTTTGGCCAACTCTTTCGCGTCCACACTTTCGGCGAATCGCACGGTGGTGGTGTCGGCGCGGTCATCGACGGGTGTCCGCCCCGCATTCCCCTCAATGCCGAGGACATCCAGGTGGACCTGGATCGGCGTCGACCGGGGCAATCGGACATCGTGACCCCTCGCGACGAAGCGGATCAATGCGAGATTCTGTCCGGCACTTTCGAGGGCGAGACCATCGGCACGCCCATCGCGGTGCTGGTGCGAAACAAGGACGCCCGTTCCGAGGCTTATTCGGAAATGGCGGAAAAGTATCGCCCGTCGCACGCCGACTACACCTACGACGCCAAATATGGAATTCGGAATTGGCAGGGTGGGGGACGGGCCTCAGCCCGCGAAACCATCGGTCGGGTCGCTGCCGCGGTGATCGCAAAAAAGGTCCTCTGTGCCCAGTTTGCGCCCTTCCTGGAAATCGTCGCCTACGTGAAATCCATCCGCGATCTCCAGGCCGAGGTCGATCCCGACACGGTGAGTTTTGATCAGGTCGAGTCCAACATTGTTCGCACCGGTGATCCCAATGCGGTGGAGCCCATGATCGAACTCATCAAAGCCATTCGCTCCGAGGGCAACTCGGTCGGCGGAGTGGTCGAGTGCGTGGTGCGCGGCGTGCCTCCTGGTCTGGGAGCACCGGTCTTCGACAAACTGGAAGCCGAGCTGGCCAAGGGCATGCTCAGTCTGCCGGCAACGAAGGGCTTCGAAATCGGTTCCGGCTTTGGCGGCACTTTACTGACGGGACGGGAACACAACGATGCGTTCTACATGGATGGCGAGCGCGTCCGCACCCGGACGAACCGGTCCGGCGGCGTACAGGGCGGCATTTCCAACGGAGAGAACATCGTGTTTCGCGTGGCCTTCAAGCCGACGGCGACGATCATGACATCGCAGGAAACGGTGTCCACCGAGGGCGAGGATACCGAACTAAAAGGGCGCGGTCGGCACGACGCCTGCGTGTTGCCGCGGGCCGTGCCCATGGTGGAGGCGATGGCGGCCCTGATCCTCTGCGACCATGCCCTGCGCCAGCGCGCCCAATGTGGCGACCAGGACTGGGCGATGGAAGATTAAGCTTTTCGTGGAGGATACCGGAATCTACTAATCCGTCACGTCATGTATACCGAACATCTCTTTCTCGTTCTCGGGGTTGTCTTCGTGGTGTGGTTCGCCGTTCACGCGTGGAAGAACGGCGTCGTCGGTATGTTGTGGGGTTTCGTCGGTGCCCTGTCGGGGATCGTGGGAGGGCTGGTGCTCTATCGACTGGTGATTTCCGGGCTGGCGCTCAGTTTCGGGGTGAAACTCAGCATCGCGTTTGTGGCGGGCCTCATCATCTATCTGGTCGTTCGGACGATCGCGAAGTCGGTGCTACTGAGCCTGTTCGAGCCCGATGGCGCGCTCAGTTTTCTCGCCGCCGGCTTCGGTGGCATGTTGGTTTCTCTGGTCCCCAGCCTGATCACGGTGGCCATCCTGGCCATGGGGCTTCGGGTCGGCGGTACCCTCATTGAGCTGCGGCGCTACGAATTGCTGGCCACGCCGAATCGCGATTTTTTGGCAAAAAACTATCCCAAGCCGCCCCTGTTCTCACAGTGGCGAGATGGCCTGGAAAGTCTGCCGGGAGTCCGTGACGGGCTGGACTTGGTCGAGCCGACAGGGCGCGTGGCTGATCGGAATCTCGCAGGGCTCCTCATCATTACCAAGAAGCCCCCCCTCTTGCGCCATCTCTCGGAGAATCCAGAGTCGAAACCCATTTTCGAGACCCCCGTTTTCAAGCGCCTGATGGCCAGCGAAGAAGTCCAGGCCATCAATGCGAAGGGTGATCGCCTCGCGCTGCTGCGTCATCCCGAGGTTCGTGCTGCTGCTCTGGACCCGACGTTGCGGCCTTTGTTGATCGATCTGGAATTGTCCCGACTCGTCGACGGTTTTCTGCTTTCGCCCGAGTGGCAGAGCATCTTGGAAAGTTACCGGCGTGATCCTCAGGACACCAAGGAGTTGTGATTCCGCCGCTTCAGACTCGATCCCTATTTTCTTATATTCATGGCCAAGGAAGACTACATCCCCAGCATCGGACTCGAAGTTCATGTCCA
>JAGROX010000410.1 GCA_020440025.1 Verrucomicrobiia bacterium | reverse complement strand
CTGGTGCGCTGCTGGCGATGGCCCGAAAGACAATGGGATAACTTCCTCTACGACTTCCTCATCGTGGTCGCGGCTCACGGTGCCTACGATGCCTTGCTGATGATTCCGGCGCTGATGGAATACGGTATCATCTACATCATCATCTTTGCCCTGATCGCCTACCTTTTCCTCGATCAGGCGACTCACCTGATGCGGCCCCAAAGCAGCATGACTATTTCCCCCCTCGCGGTCTTCGTCCTCGGCAGCGCCCTGCTGATGGGCGTGGTGTTGTGCTACGCCTGTTGGGCGGTTCCCTTCGCCCAAGCCTTGGGAGCCTATCTCAGTGGCCTCGGCGGGATGATCGCGATCATCTTTGTGTTCATCAACCGCCTGCGATCATTGTGATCCTCACGGCAGTCCGTCGACGGCACGCCGATAGCCTTTGACGGCTCCCTCGAGATCATCCTCAGCCATCGCCTGACTGGCGCGAAGCGCGGCCTCGTCCATCCGGCGAATCTGCTCCTGACGTCGAATCACCTCCCGTCGAGCAATGGCGGGAGCGGAATCCGGAGGCAGCGTTTGAGGCGTGGCCGCCGCAGATCGCGCCGGAATCGGCGGAGGCGGAACGCTTTGCACCACCGGCGACGGCTCCTTCGGCGACTGGCATGCGGCCAGGCAACCCATGGCGAGGGAGATCGAAAGAATGCTCACCGATTTCATGGCGGAATTCTGGCAAAGTTCGAGCGACTTGCCAATGCAAACACGCGTCCCCCTCTCAGTCGGTCTCGATCTCGTCGATACCGTATTCTTCCAGAATACTACGCGACACATACTTCAGCGCCGCTTCGCTCGTCGATGCCAGCACCACCGGACAGGCATAGCCAGCGTCGAGAGCCTCCCGCCAGCGATCCGCACAGACGCACCAGCGATCCCCCGGTTTCAGCCCGGGAAAACCGTACTCCGGACGAGGCGTGCTCAGATCGTTTCCGGATGCCTTGCTGAAAGCCAGAAAATCCTCCGTGAGTTCAGCGCACACCGCGTGACACCCCACATCCTCGGGACCGACCTGGCATTTGCCATTCCGATAAAATCCGGTGAGGGGATCGTGGCTGCACGGCATCAATTCGCCGCCAAGAACATTGCGTTCGGTTTCGTGGTCACTCATGAGCGGGAGAGAAAACGCGAATCACCTCGGATGCAAAGCCCAATGTCAGGTCGATCATTTCTCCAGCACCAGATCCGCCAGATAAATCGCGGTGATGACCTTTCCTTCGGCGTCTTTCTCATGACTGGAATACCACGAGATCAGCCCCCGTCCGTCGTCGTATTCCACAAACCCAGGATAGGAGTTGTCACCGCCGCTCGGCAAGGTAGCGAAATCAGTCAGCGTTTCCCCGTTCAACCAGTAGAGCACCGTTTTCGGGCCTTCCTTGGTGTTTCGTCGACCGCCAACCAGGGTGCGCTCGCCCCACTTCGCCAACAGGGGGCCGCCGATGTACTCGGGAAACTCCGTCCGCGTCTTCTCAACCCAAGGCTTGGGAGCCCTCACTAACTGGGCCGGCTGACCACCAGTCCGACTCACGGCGAGGAGCGAACCATCGGGCTCGAATCGAAAGGCGGTTTCATCTCCGCGGCTTTCCTGAAAGAGGGAATGAAAACGCCAGGCCAGCCCATTCTCGCTTTCCAACATCACAGACTGCACCACCGGGGCGGCCCCGGCACCACTCTCTCCCTCGGCATAGGCGAGTTTGCGTCGCCCGCAGAGATAGGCCTTGCCCTCATGCGTCGCTGCCCGCCAGATGTAGTGACCGTAGGTGCCTTCCAGCACCTGGAGATCACTCCACTTTTCCCCGTTCTCAGAAAAAACCGCGTAACCGAGATGCTGGTTCAGATTGTATTGATCACGCGGCAAAGGACCATCGCCCGACCACCAGGTGCCGGTGTAGATGAACAGCTTTCCCTGAAACTCGAGAAAATGCGGATCGCGCACATCGCGCCTGGGCACCGAAAACTGATGCACTTCCGTCCACGTCTGCGCGTCGTCGCTGTTCAACACGCGAATGCTCGACGTCGGATTCACCATGTGTCCGTCGGGACAACTCCGAAAGGTGAGCCAGAATTTCCCCTGCCAGCGGATCAGATCGGTAAAGGCGTTGTGCTCGCCATTGTGATAGGCGCGGCGAATGTTCTCGACGCGCACTTTGGGAGTTGCCGCATCTTCCGCAATCGCGATTCCCGTCAGCCAGATGGCCACGGCCAGAGTGAATGGTAACTTCAAGAATCTCATCATCACTTGGCGTTCGCGGGTTTTCCTTTGGCTTGATTCTTTTTCCGCAGCTCTTGGGCCTTCAACTTGGCCGCCTGTTGATCCGCTTTCCATTTTCGAACGCGCTCCGGATCGTAGGGTCCCCCATAGCTGTCGCGCAATTCATCGGTCCGCGCCCGCATCGTCGCCAGGATCTCGGCCGACGCCGGATCATTTACCAGATTCGTCAGCTCGTCGGGATCGGCCTGGAGATCGTGGAGAAATTCGTAAACCGGCTCTTGCTCGAAGTAGCGGGCATACTTGTAGTGCTGGCTCCGAACTCCTTCCCACTTGGGAATGGAGGCGTTGTCCATGAGGTGCTCGTGAAAGCTGTCCTTCCGCCAATCGGCAGGCGTTTCACCGCGCATCAGCGGAAGCAGGCTGCGTCCCTGATAGTGCTCAGGCAACGCCACACCGGCATAGTCGAGAATGGTCGGAGCCACGTCGGCGTTCAACACAATTGGGTCGGCGACAACACCGCGTTGTTCCTTGGGTGCCCGTGGATCGAAGATGATGAGCGGCACCCGAAGCGCCTCCTCGTAGTGCGACCACTTCCCGGCAAAACCGCGCTGCCCCTCATAGTAGCCGTTGTCTCCGGAAAAAATCACGATGGTGTTTTCGGCCAAGCCGAGTTCATCCAACACCCCGCGCACTCGCCCCATGGCGGCATCCAGCCCGGAAATCATCCGGTAGTAGGCTTTCAGATTCGTCTGAAATTTTTCGGGGGTATCCCAGCGCCAGAAGAACCGATCCCGATTCATCGAAGTCTTGAGGAAATCGGGATGCGCCTCGAAAATCTCGGACGAATTCAGACGAGGCTCCGGCATTTCCAGATCATCGTAGAGCCCATCGACCGATGGCGGCCAGGGGTAGTGGCCAACACCTGGCCGTTTGTCGCCATCCTCGGCATGAGCCGCATTGAAACTCACCGACATGCAGAAAGGCGTCCCCTTGGGATTGCTCTTGAGAAACTCGATCGCCGCGTCAGCGCAGAGGTCAGTCTCATGCCGCAGGCTGCCATCCGGCATCTTGTGAAAATACGGATTCCGGTTAATCGGACGATAGAAATCAAATATCTCCGCCTCCCCGTTGCCCTCCATACCAACTCCAAACTTGCCCGCAAAGCCGGTGCGATAGCCCGCTGCCTTCATCTGTCCCGGATAACTCGCCTGCCAGTGTTCCTTGGAAATGGGCGGCGTTCCAAAGGTGTATCCATGCGTCCTCTCGTGGAGTCCGGTGAACAGCGTCGCCCGGCTCGCGGCACAGATCGCCGTGGTGACGAACATGTTGGAAAACCTCACGCCATCCGCCGCCAGCGCATCCATCGTCGGCGTCTTCAGGAAGGGATGCCCCGAGCAGCCCATCCGGTCCCAGCGATGATCATCGGACAAAAAGAAAATGACATTCGGTCGCTCGTCGGCGGCCGATACCGACATCGGCAATATGGAGAAACCAAAGACGGCCAGCAGGCAGTGGGCAAGACGCGGAGGCGCGAAAAAAGATCGAATCATGCCAGATCTCTACCCCAGAACCGCCCCCCCGGGCAAGCCCCTTGCCTTGACGCGTTCACGCTGGCGCCCGATCAGAGCGTATTCACCTTCGCCCGAGCCTCGCGGGCATTGGCTTCGATCTGACTCCAATCCCCCGCCGCGATCAGATCTCGCGGTGCCAACCAACTGCCGCCGACGGCTGCGATGAGGTCGGACCAGAGATAGTCGAGCAGATTGTCGAGATTGATCCCGCCCAGCGGAATGAATTTCAAACCGAGATGAGCATAAGGCGCGGCAATGTTTTTGAGATGAGGCAGACCGCCCGAGGATTCCGCCGGGAAAAACTTCAGCAAACGACAGCCGAGTTCCACGCTCTGATCGATGTCGGTCGGCGTCATCACCCCCGGGGCAAAAGGTAGGCCCATATCCATCGCATGCAGGGCGACTTCCCGATTTACCGCCGGTGCCACGCCAAAGGCCGCTCCAGCAGAGTAGGCCAGATCGGCCTGCTTCTTGGTCAAAATCGTGCCGACGCCCGCCGTCATCTCCGGCACCTTCTCGCGAATCGCCAGGAGAGCATCGATCGCCGCTTCGGTTCTCAAGGTGAGCTCCATGATATCCACGCCACCGGCCAGCAGAGACTCGGCCACCGGCACCGCGTCTTCCGCCCGATCAATCACCAATACGGCGATCAGTTTTTGACGTTGAATGTGTTGACCGAGATCCGAATCGAGAAAGTGGGGCTTCATACCAGACCTTCCGGCATGGGAACGATTCACGCAATTTCGGAATTGTGGTCGCAACCCTTCCCGTTCAGACTCCATCCATGAAAACCCTGACCACTCTTTGCCTCGCCCTCGCCATCACGGTCCCCGCCTTTGCCCAGAAAGAAGCGCCCGCCAAGAAAAAGCCCAACCCGGCAATGGCTCCGATCGAAGATGTTGCCGGCCTGCCGCGCGTGCTCCTCATCGGGGATTCGATTTCCATCGGCTACACCGTGGCCGTTCGCGAACTCATGAAAGGCAAAGCCAACGTTCATCGACCGGCCACCAACTGCGGTCCCACCACCAACGGACTGAAAGG
>JAGROX010000409.1 GCA_020440025.1 Verrucomicrobiia bacterium | reverse complement strand
TCCCGCTTTGAGTTGATTGACTTCCCTGATACGAATTCTTATTCTCCCATCGAGGCTGCGCTCCCGGATCGGGCTCGCCATGCCTCAAACGTTGGCTTCAATTAACCATGTCGTGCATCCTGAGAGTGTCCGGAGATCATCTCGACGTTGATGCACTTCTCGCATCAATCCAACTCGGGCCTGATCGCATCTGGCATCGAGGTGAGCCTCGCAGCCGAAGAAAGCCTGACGGTAAGTGCCACGAAGATTCTGGCGTTACGTTCCTTGCTAGCGATGCGGATCTCAGTGATTTCGGGAAGCAGGTTGAGGAGGTAACTAAATTTCTGGAGGATCACAGCACCCAGATTGCTGCGATCGTCACCTTTAAGAGCGTAGAGGAAGCCACCTTGGATTTCGGCATCGAACTCCGTGACGTCATGATCCACAGTGACATTCTCACACCACGATTTCTCAAGGCCGCCGCGATTGTAGGGATCGCAGTCGAGCTTTCCCACTATCCGTGCAACAACGAAGAAAAACCAAGCGAACAAACACCTGAGGCCCTTGGTTCCAGGGAATAGCTGAATTTCGAATGGTTTGGCCGCCTTCTCGGCCTTGGAACAAGGTTGGGCACGAAACCGACGTGAGGGGCTGTGGGTTCCCGGACCGTCGCGGACACGAATTCGGGACCTTTTGCCATTCGGTCGAGAGGACCAACTCCTCGGTCGATCACGCGAGGTAGAGCGGAATGGTGAGCAGCGAAACGCGACCGGCGACGTTAGGGAAATTCCAATGCTGATCGGCCAGGCCCTCGGGTAATTTCGAATCCGTTCTTTTTCATCGGATGACTTGACCGATGGAGGCTATTTGGGTAGAAACTTGACACACCTTTCCAAATCAACTCCTCCGTCACTTCGTCCTTTCCATGCCGGTGTTTATCTCCCGAGTTCTGCCGCGGTTCATTCTGCTTGTTTTCGTCGCTCTTGTGGTCCTTCATTTCACGAGGGAGACACCGGAGAACGGCACCCCCTTGACCGGCGCGGAAGGGGTGGAAAAATCCGACAGCTCATCCATCGAGCCCGGCGGGCAGAATGCGATAGCGGAAGGTCCGAAAAATGCCGGAACGGCTGATGGGAAGGCGGAAAAGAGTGGGAGGCAGGATCGCGCAATGCTGAGAACTCTCGGACGGCAGGTCATGGCCGGTCTGGGGGTGGTGAATGTGTTGGATTCCCGCGAGGAGACGGGAGCTGACGGTTCGTCCCAGGCGGTCCTGCTGGTGGAGTCGGAGGAAAAACATCCGTTTCTGAGAGTGATCGAGCGAGGCGGAGGTCTCGAGCCGGTGATCGCGTCGGCGGATCACTTCCTGGCTCAGTTCGATCGTAATCTCGGTCGTGACGAGATCGCGGACCGGGTGCGCCGGGGCGGCTATGAGAGTCGCCGTTCTTTTCGGCAACCAGGATTGGTGGCCATCGAGATACCGGGAGAGATCACGCTGGACACGCTTCCGGTTGCCCTTCGGGAGGCCCCGGGCAGACTGGAGGGAGTCCGAGTCGCCGAGCCGGACTACATGGTGTTCGCTGACATTCATCTCCAAGCAAGCGGTGGCCTCGAAGCGAGACCGCCAGAGGAGGGTATTCTTTGGGATCCGGTGGCACAAATGAACTCG
>JAGROX010000074.1 GCA_020440025.1 Verrucomicrobiia bacterium | reverse complement strand
CCTTCCGCCATTCTCAACTGACTGGTCATTTCCTGCCCATTGGCGGGCTCGAAAGCATGGCCGATGTGACCTCCGCCCCAGACGTCAGCTTTCCATGAATCAGCCAGACCGACGAAAGCCGGCATGCCGGGAGCGTTGGCTCCTCGATATTTCGCGGCGATCGATCCCATCGATGGCCATCCCCCACCGTCCTTCCCATCGTTGGTTCGCCGGGCCAGAGGATTCCCCGCTTGCATGGTGATGGGCGTGTGGTTACTGGCGCTGCAATCGACCGATCGAATCAGCGTCAACTTGTCCATCAACTTCGCGGTCAGCGGCAGATACTCACAGACACGGACGCCGGAAAGCTTCGTCGGGATGCTTCCAAACGGCCCCCGAATCTCCAAGGGGGCCTCCGGTTTGGGATCCCACATGTCGATATGACTGGGACCGCCGGACAGCCAGAAAAGAATCACACTGGTCGGGCTCTTCGGAGCCCCCGTTGCTGAAGCCAACGCGTGATTTCGCAACAGTGTCGGCATGGAAACTCCGGCGAGTCCCTTGAGCCCGGTTTGAAGAAAACCACGCCGCGTCGATCCGACCCGAATCAGGTCACCTCCCGCCGGGCTGAACAGCGGCGAGATACCGCTCTGCACGTGTTCAACGGTCTTACAGTGATAAGCCATGGAAGAAAGCTCTGATTTTTACAGACGAAGATCAAGCTCGCCCCGCACCGCAATGACGGCATATAGAGGCGCTCGTTGAAATGGAGAACAGAAAACTGATCGACGAGATTCTCGGTTGGCTCGGAAATCTACCCTGAATTCAGTCCTTCGAGTGCGTCTCAAACCAATTCAAAATTCGCTCCAGCTTGTCTGCACGATGTCGGGGCTGGCGGATGCCATGAGGTTCATTGGGATAGATGACGATTTCGGTCGAAACCCCCGCTCCTCGCAGGGCTTGGTGAAAGGCTCTGCCCATGGGAAGCGGACAACGGCGATCATCTCTTGAATTCAGCATCAGAGTGGGAGTCTTGACCCGACCCGCATACGTCAGGGGGCTGTGCCGATCCATCGCGTTGGGAACCTCCCAAGGCTTTCCGCCAAATTCCCACTCGGTCCAACTCTGCAAGTCACTCAGGGTCCACATCATTGTCATGTCCGTCACGGCATTCTCCGCCACCGCAGCCCGAAAACGATTCGTCTGTCCCACCAACCAGCTCGTCATGTAGCCTCCGTAGCTGACGCCATAGGCATAGAGTTGATCCGGATTTGCGACCCCTTCCTCGATCAGGAAGTCGACACCGGAAAGAATGTCCCGCATGTCACCACCGCCCAGATCCCCGCGGTTGGCATCGAGAAAGGCAAGCCCGTACCCGGTGCTTCCTCGGAAATTGGGTTTGAAGATCGCGTAGCCCTTGGAGGCGAGAACCTGATCGTCAAACCCAGCACCGAGCCCGGCGCGATGATGAGGGCCTCCGTGCGGGAGGACGATCAGTTTGTAGGGAGCTTTGGCGATGTCCGGATGGGGAATCACCACGGCACCTTCAATTTCCATCCCTTCCCCATTGTCCCACGCAACTCTCTCGCTGGAGGCATTGAGTCTAGGCGGCAACAGGGAAACGACCCGGGGCCTGAATTGGCTTTCGATTTCGCGAGCCTTGGCATAGGCGGTGTCCTTGCTATCGCTGACGTCGGTGATCTTACCGTTGTCGACATTGATGGTGAAACGCTTTGAAAGCAGGCCCACACTCGCGTCGTAGATGACGTGGGAATCATCTTCCCAGCAATTCCCGAGCAGCGACATATTCGAAGAGGGCGTTTCCTGAAAATCGACATCCGGGGCACGGAAGTTGAACACGATTTTTGTCGTCGGTTTCGCTCCCGGCGTCACCACGGCGAGGTTGTAGATGTCCTGATGAGGACCGCGGCGCGGTGAAGTCAGGCAAATCAGCCGCGAGCCATCAGGGGAGAATCGCGGGAAAAATTCCGGCCCAGGGCCATCGGTCAATGGTCGCAGCGCCTTCGTCTCCACATCAATTTCCCAGAGGTCGTAGTTCTTGTTGATGCTGTAGCGAGCCGATTCTTGAATTTCGGTTCGATTGGCGTGAACCACGATTTTCGTTCCATCAGGAGACCACTGGGGATCACCATACCAAAATTTGTCATCGGTCAGTCGAGTGATCTGGTTCGCTCCAAAATCCTTCGGATCTTCCTCCAGGTCCGCGATCCAGATCTCGGCGGGACCGAAACCGGTATAACCTTCGCCCTGATCCTCCCGCCCCACGGAAACCCCGTTTCTCATTTCCGCCTCCGTTCGGGGATCCTTGCCGTCGTCCGCCACGAACAAAAGTCGCTTCCCGTCGGGAGAAAAGGCAACCCGCCCATAAAACTGGTCCGGGTAGACGCGGCCATAGGGTTTCTCTGGTCCCGAGAGCGGAATCGCTTTTCCGCCAGCGGCCCGGATGAGCCAGAGATCGACGGTCGCTTCGGAAAAAGGCGGTGCCTGCGGTGTTTGCTTCCATCCTTTCGGACGCGGGCGCTCCGAGAGAAATACGATCCATTTACCATCCGGTGACCACAGCGGCGCCCTGGCGTCCGGCTCATCCAGTTCCATGGGTTCGGATTCCAAGGGATCTCCGGCTGACTTCCAGAGCGAATAGCGCTGAACCCTTGTTTCGGGATCGATCCAGCCACGAATGGCGGCACCCGTTCTGCCATCCGGTGACACCGCGATCGGATGAAAGCCTTCGGCCTGGTAGAGGTCGTCAATTTGCCAGGGTCGAGGTTCTTGCGCGACGATCGGGGTCGCCAGGGCCAGCGCACAGAAGAGGATCAAATGTTTCATCATCGGGATTTGGAGGACACGAAATTCAAGGCTGATCGCTCTCCGGCGCTTGCCACGCTTCGTCGAAATAGCCCGCTCGAATTACCTTTTCAGGGAAATCGGGTGATGCCGGTTCCCATTGTCTCGACCCGGGCAGCGCTTCCATCACGGCCCAGTCTCCCAGTCTCGGAAACAGCAGGTAGTTGAAGGCGGCGAACTCCTTCTCGTGAAAGGTGTGGCCGCTGTTGATGACGATGTAGCGATCCTTGGCGAGCGGACTGGCACAGATGAAGGCTGGTGCATGATTCTTTGCCGGGAGGCGGTTCTCGCCAATCTTCACCTTATCGCGAGACCAAGTGACGGGCAGCTCGGGCAAAGCCTTGGCAATCCATGAATTGCTGCCGGGATCGCCGAAGAGAATCAGATGCTTCTCTCTCACATCCGCTTCCGTCACCTCGGTGTCGTTCTTGATCGGTAGGTCGCCACGCATGTAGCGCGACCACTCGTATTCGAAGCGCCGCAAACTTGCGGAAGCCCAAGCATCGACTTCAGGATTCCATGGTTCCCCCGTTCCACGGACGCAAAGGAAAGGAGTGGCAAAGGCATCGTCGATCGGTCCCTGCAGGCCGGGACGCTTTCCAAGGAGGGCGAACTGATTGCGGGAGCCCTCACATTGCCAGCCCTCTTCCATTTTAACAAAGACCAGAGCATCGTCAGTTTGGTGAGGTGGCAGCTCAATCTCCTCATCCAGGATTCGCATGCTGCTCACGGGGCGATGAATGGCGAATCGGGTGATGTTTTTCACCTGGGTGATTTCGACAGCACCATCCTCGGAAGTCCTTCCCCGGAATTCGGCGCGGTCGTAGTGCCTTCCGAGCCCCAGCAACTCAAGCCAGTGACAGCGATGGTATTTCAACGTCCAAGTCACGAACCGGAGCTGCGCGGGATCGTGGTTGAGGCCCTCGGCAGCATGGACGCCGATGCGGCGCATCTGTTCCGCGTGGGTGACCGGATCGATGGTGTGCCCCGTACCGGGAGAAATGAGATTCACCATTTCCAGCCCTTCCCTGGAAAAGGCTTCGCCCATGATGACGTGCGCCTGAAAGAAAACGTCTTGATCGCCGATGGCAGCGATCGCAGGCACGACACTTGCGTTAGCGGCGTAGTCCACCGAATCGAGCATGTGCAGGCCGCGTTCCTGATGAAGCGGCAGCGGACCGACCTTGATGAATTTCGGAATCGGCGTCTCGGAGAAGCGATGGGTGTCCACGTAGCCACAATAGGGCCCGATGGCGACAAAACGGTCCGGATGCTTGAGCCCGAGATGCCAGGTTCCCGAGGCCCCCATGGACATGCCACGGAGAACGATGCGATCGCGATCAATACGGTAGTTTCGGCAGACAGCTTCGATCGCTTCAAACACATCCGTCTCACCGGCCCAACGATAGCAATTCTCAACCCGGCCGAGTGGATGCAATTCGATGTAGTCGGCATCCGGGGCGGCGGAGCTGCCCTCGTCGTTTTCGTCGCCTCCGTCAAAACGAGCACCAAATCGAATTTCGCTCATCCCTACCGGCTTGGAACTACCGTGAAGGACAACGTCGAGGCGCATGGGCCGCGAGCCATCATACCCTCTTGGAACGATCACTCCATAGGGTTGGGTCGAACCATCGATCTCCGAAACAAAACCGCGCAAGACCTTGCCCTTCTTCGTGGCCCACGGTGTCTTCTTTTCTCTCAGCCATTGAACCCGTTTGCTTCCTCGCGCAAGCGCCGTCGTCAGCATTCCGGTATCCTTCGCCGAAAGAGGCTCCTCATAGCGAAGTGCCCAGGCGGCCCCCTTGTGAAACACTTCGGCATCGGCGAGCAGATCAGGATTCTCCACGATGAGTGCCTCCAGTTCCTTTTCCAATTGCCGGGTGACATTCTTCAGCGATCCCCGCTCCTTGGCAATGAGAGCAGCCTTTTCCAGAACAAACTCCACCGCCTCGCTGGCGTCTTCATAGCTGGTCGAGTGGCCTCCGGTTTCCCGATGAAGATTCAGCAAGGGACGCCCCGCTTTCTGAAGTTCCCCGGCAAGCCGCAACACGCTTTGGGGAGGCACGACCTCATCTTTGCCCCCCGAGGTGAAAGCCACCGGCATCGTGAAACGCTCAGGCCACAACTCCGCGCTGCGTTTCCTGTATTCTTCCGGAATCGAATTTTTGGATCCCCCGAACGACTCGCTGATGGCATCTTGGAATCGTTCGTATTCCATATGGTTCGCCGTTCCATTCATGGAGGCGACACCGGCCAGAAGCTGAGGATGCAGGGCAGCAAAAGTAAGGCAGGATGATCCGCCCATTGAAGCGCCGCACAGAAAGATCCGCCCTATCCCCGGACGCTGTTTCAGCTCATCAATGATCTGAACGAGGTCAGCCTCAGCCTTCGGGCCCATCCACGAAGTCTTGGCCCGATAGTCGGGAGAAATCAGGATCATGCCGTGCCGCCTCGCGACATCTCGAACGGCCCGGCATTCCGCCCGCGTGTCTTGAACGAATTGCCAGCGATCACTTCCGTGTCCGTGCAGGGCAATCAAGACGTCAGCCTGTTGTCCGGGGCTGAAGTTCGGGGGCAGGACCTGAACATACTTCTGGGTGCTGTCATCGCATCGGGCCGTGAACGCAATGTCTTCCACCACCGGCTCCGCTTTCCGAGGTGCCCCAAAACGATCCAGGTTCACTTTCAGAAAATGAACCCCGTCCTGATTCATGAAGACCGTTCCGATATGCTGATCATCGAGCTGCACCGTGCGGGCGGAATAGTAGCGAGCCGCGATCTTTGTTTCCGGCAGCAGAATCACCGTTCGATTCTCGTCCCAAGTCTTCCCGCCATCGGACGAAAGGTGGTATCGCAATCCCTTGTTATCCTGCCCGATGCCCCAGGTCACGAGCACCCGCCCGTCGGAAAGGGGCGTCAGGTGGCGGCCCTCCGCATTGTCCCGTTTGTCTGGGACGGCGGGAAAATCCTCAATCTGAGTCCAACTGGCCCCGTCATCCTGAGAATGCAGCAGCACCGGTCCCATCGCGAGCAATCCGCCTCCGGTCGTCCGGACAATCTGCTGAAACTCGTGTTGGCTTCCGTCCGGCCCAACGACCGGAAAGACGTTCAGCTCACCGCTCTCCGGGTCAAACAGCCGCGGCGGCCCGGTGCGCAGCGGAAGCAGCCATCGCTTGTCATCCCACGGAAGCACTCCATGGCGGACAGCACCCAGGTGCTTGCCGTCCACCGGACCGATCAGTTTCTGCTCGGTCCAGGTAAGCCCCTCGTCGACGCTAATGGTGTAGAGAAGCGCTCGTTCGTAGTAGCCATCGGTAGCCTTGTCATCGGCGATGTAGTTCCAGGTCACCAGGATCCGGTTGTCTGGCAACACGTCAGCCGTGCCCGGGTAGATTTCGACTTTCTTCACTTCGCGAATCACATCCGGCCGCTTGGCCGACGTGGCAATCGGCTCGGGCTTTGACCAGACCTCTCCCCCATCCGTTGATCGTGCGCACATGAGCACATTGGCGCCCTTAAAGACAACGATCAGGGTTCCGTCGTTGGTTCGGCAGATGGAAGGATGGATGTGACCTCCAATTTTGGCCGAGAGAATGGATACTGGTTTTTCATCAGCCAGGAGATACGGCTCCGGGAAACAGACGGCCAGGAGACAGAGCCAGAGCCATCGAAACCTCCGGTTGCCCGAGCCAACTGGATCGGAAGGACGCACGCGATTTGCAACTGGGCATCGAAGTCTCACAAAAACGAAGTTCGATTCGTTTCCGCGATTATCCAGTGGCGCGAACACAGTTGCCCTCTCTTCCAGAGAACGTTACCGGCATCACGGACTAATGTGATCTGGACGAAAGGTCGCATCGGATGGTTTTCTGATCTCTCCCAACACTCCGCATATCCCCGCTTGTCATGAAACGCCGCTCTCCTGTTTTCCTTCCGCTACTCTGCGTCCATCTCCTCTCCGGATTCGTTTTCGCGAACGAGGAAAACCTGGTGATCAATCCCTCCTTCGAACAGGCTGCTGCCGAAGGCCTTCCGGTGGAGGACTGGGTGATTCGCGACGGCATTCCGGTGGAGCGACGCGACGACAGCGGACGCACCGGAAAATCTTACATGCGGTTTCTCGACGACGATCCCGAAGGGGGTCAGTTTCTCGAATGCCGACGTGTGCCGGCCCGGGCCGGAGGGACCTATACCGCCTCGGCCTGGCTGCGAAGTGGCGACACCTGCCGACCGGGAGTTTACCTGAATTTCTATGATCTGAACGGTCAACGCATCGCAAACCGATACGAACGTGCCACCGGAAAATCAAAAGAGTGGGAGCAGGTCGAGGTAGTCGAGGTCGCACCGGAAAATGCCTGGGAAGTCACCCTTTCCATTTACGCCTACATCGGGGACGTCGGCACTTTCGACGCCGATGATGCAGAACTTCGGGTGGAGGGTGGAGACGAGCCGGGTTCCGCTGGCCTCACCCGCATCGAACCGGAAGACAAGAACACCTATGAGATCGGAAATCGGCGGGAACTCTTTGTCGACGATTTTCTCATCGACGGACTCGGTGGCGCCGCAGAACGGCGACTCCATCACCCCGCGCCTCAAGAGATTGTCCTGAAACTGGACAAACCTTGGGAGGGCGAAACCTCCGCCTACTTTTCCCTGGTGGAGGACGAAGATCGCTACCTGCTCTACTACCGGGGCTACGCGGGAACCGGCAGCGCAGGTCAAGTGTGCTGCGTCGCGGAGAGCACCGACGGCATTCACTTTACCCGAATCGAGGCAGGCCTCTTTGAATTTGAGGGATCCAAGGCGAACAACATTGTCTGGAAAGGAGTCGGGGGGCATAATTTCACTCCCTTTCGTGATCCGAACCCAGCCGCCCCGGCGGACGAACGATTCAAGGCAATGGGCTACTCACACCACGGAAAAGGCCTGGGAGTTTTCGCATCGCCGGATGGCATCCACTGGCGGGAATTGCTGGACCACCCGGCCATCGTCGACGGTGCCTTTGACTCTCAGAATGTGGCCTTCTACGACACGGAGCGACAACTCTATGTGGACTTCCACCGCAAGGGTCGCAACGGGGTTCGGGACATCATGACCTGCACGAGCAAGGACTTTCGAACCTGGACCGATCCCGTGTTTGTCGAATACACCGACAGTCGACTGGAGCATCTCTACACGAATGGAATTCGTCCCTATCCCAGAGCCCCGCATCTCTATCTCGGGTTTCCGGCGCGCTTCGTGCCGACGAGGACAAAGATGGCCGACCGAAAGGAACCCGGTGTGAGCGACGCCTTACTGATGAGCAGCCGCGACGGACTGCACTTCGATCGGTGGTCGCAGGCCTTCATCCGTCCTTCGCTGGAACCGGAAGTCTGGACTGATCGCAACAACTTTCCCGCCTGGGGCCTCGCAGAAACCGCACCGGGCGAATGGTCGATCTACTGGACCGAGCACTACCGGCATCCCGGCATGCGACTGAGACGCGGCACCATCCGGACCGACGGATTCGTGTCGCTACACTCGGGAGGCGCGCCCGGCGAGATATTGACCCGACCCATGGTTTTCGCAGGAATTCAGCTGCAGGTGAACTACGCCACCGATGCCACGGGCTGGATGCGATTTGAGCTCTGCGATGAGGAAGGTAAGCCGATCGAGGGATTCGCGTTTTATGATTCGACCGTTCTCTTTGGAAACGAAATCGAAGGCAAAGTCGCCTGGAAGAGCGACGCAGATCTCGCTGCGCTGGCGGGACGTCCGGTGCGACTGCGAATCCGGATGGAGAATGCCGATCTCTATTCCTTTCGGTTCACCGACTGAACGGTTTCCCTGAATCCACTTAAAAACCACCCCTCGATCTTTCATGCTTGGTTCGGCGACACCCGCAGCGCCGATGCGGTCTCGACCAGCGGCCCGATCAAAAACCATCCGACCGACACAGATCCAGGCCGTTCGGGTCGCCTCCACGAATCCCCCCCGAGCTTTTAAAAGAGAGAGCATGAGCCGAAAGTATTCACCGGACGATCACCAATCTTCAGCTACCTTCCATGTCATGCCCCTTCTGAAAACAAACCCGATTCCTTGGCTTTTCGCACTTCTCGGCACCGCACCGATGTTTCTCGTTCCCATTTTCGCGGGAGAGATCATTCCCCTCTACCCCGGTGAAATCCCGAACAGCATCCCCCATTCGGTGAAGGAAATCATCGAGGAGAGAGACGGGGAATTCTCCGGCTACAAGGGCGCGACGAACCCGACTCTGGAGATCGTGCTCCCAGAAAAAAGCGAAGCGCCGACGGCGGCCGTCATTATCTGCCCCGGTGGTGGCTATATCAGACAGGTCTATCGCAAGGAGGGAACGGACATCGCAAAAGTTTTCTCTGACCACGGAGTCGCCGCGTTCATCCTGAAATATCGGATTCCCAATGACGAAACGATGGCGGACAAATCCATCGGAGCGCTGCAGGACGCGCAGCGCGCCATCCAGATGGTCCGGCAACAGGCGACCAAATGGAACGTCGACCCGGCAAAGGTGGGTATCATGGGCTTCTCAGCGGGAGGTCATGTGGCCTCCACGGCGGCCACGCACTTCAAGAATGACTACATCCCGAATCCGGAGGGCATCAGTTTGCGCCCCGATTTTGCTATTCTCATCTACCCGGTCATCAGCATGATCGACGGGATTACCCATGTGGGCAGCAAAGAGAACTTGTTGGGCAAAGAACCCGAAGAGTCCGCCGTGGAACTCTTTTCCAACGAACGGCAGGTCGACAAAGACACCCCGCCGACCTGGCTGACCCACGCCGGTGACGACGCCGCGGTGCCGGTCTCAAACAGCCTTCGCTTCTACAATGCCCTCATCGAAAACAATGTCCCTGCGGAAATGCACCTCTACCCTGAGGGTGGTCACGGTTTCGTTCTGAAAAATCCCGCAGAGGAATGGATGTCACAGATTTTCGCCTGGATGGAGAACCGCGGAATTCAGTGACCATATCCGCTCGCCACTGGCTG
>JAGROX010000408.1 GCA_020440025.1 Verrucomicrobiia bacterium | reverse complement strand
CTCACCCTCGCCGCCTGACCCCATGAAATCGAAACCACATATCGACGTCTGGATCAGTCCCGAGGGCGCCATCACCATCGACGCCGTTGGTTACTCCGGGAACAGTTGTGAGGAAGCCACCCGCTTTCTCGAGACCGAACTCGGCACCATCGGACGCAAACAGCGAACCCGTGATTGGTATCGTCCCAACACCACTCGAACCCCCAACTCCCTGGAACAAACGTCATGACTGAAAGCACCATCCCGGAAGTCATTCACTTCCTGCCCGCCGGCACCGGGGCCGGTCTCTATACCGAGGCGATCGATCTCCAACAGATCGGTTGCCTCGAAGTGACCCGTGCCTCCCAGATCGAATTCAACGACGACACCCAGCAATGGGACGTCTTCGATTTCACGGGGAACGCCGTCTTCTCCCATCCGTCCCGCGAAGCCTGCCTCCGATGGGAGCGTCAGCACTTCAACGAAGTCACCCAATCCGAACAACTGGAAACCCTGAACCATCCCAATTGATACCCATGAAAGACCAACTCATTCGCTACGCGCGGGCCGGTTACGCCGGCCTTTTTTTGTGCACCGCCGAAGAGGCCAGAGCCGAGGCACTCGTCCAGGCTGCCGCCAAGGATCTCGATCGCCCGCTCCATGCCTGGAGTGTGACGACCGGCTTCGTCGACACCACCAGCGGTGCCGTTCGCACCTGCCCCGACCCGGTCGAAGCTCTCGCTTCCCTCGTCGAATTGGAAGGCAACTGCGTCGTGCTCCTGCGCGACTTCGGTGCCTTCTTTGAGGAACGGGATACTCTGCTGGTTCGCACCTTCCGCGACACGCTCGCCCATGCTCGGACCACCGGGAAGCTGGTGGTGTTACTGGGCGTATGGAACCGGCTCCCCGCCGAGCTGGAACGCGAGATCACCAGGCTCGATCTTGATCTGCCGGACGCCGCCGTCCTCGACCTCGTGCTCGAACCTCTGCTTGAGTCGGCCAGCCTTCCCGATCCCCCTGTCGATGTTAGGGAGTCGATTCTCGCGGCAGCGGGTGGCCTCACCACCATCGAAGCTGAGAATGCCTTCGCCTTGTCGGTGATCGAGTCCGGCACCGTCGACTCCTCCATCGTTAGTCGAGAAAAAGCTCACACTCTGAAAAAGAGTGGTTTGCTGGAGGTGATCGACACCCCCACGACACTCGATGATATCGGAGGTCTCACGGCGATGAAGGAATGGCTCGTGCAACGCTCCGCAGCGTTCACTCAGCGAGCCCGTGACTATGGTCTTCCACTGCCCAAGGGAATGCTGGTGCTGGGCGTCCCCGGCACCGGCAAGAGTCTCACGGCAAAGGCGACCGCCAGTGTCTTCGGAGTCCCGCTGCTCAAGCTCGATACCGGCAAGCTCTTTGGAGGGCTGGTCGGACAGTCCGAGGCCAACCTCCGCTCCGTCATCCAGACTGCGGAGGCGATCCGCCCATCGGTTCTCTGGATCGATGAAATCGAGAAGGGCTTTGGAGGCGTATCAGGATCAGGTGGCTCCACCGATGGCGGCACCAGTGCCCGAGTCTTCGGCACCCTGCTCAACTGGCTGCAGGAGAAGACCCATCCCGTCTTCGTCGTCGCCACCGCCAACGACGTCGGTAAGCTCCCGCCCGAGTTCCTGAGAAAGGGCCGCTGGGATGAACTTTGGTTCGTGGATCTGCCCGACACCAAGGAACGCACCGCGATCTGGGACATCGTCATCGAAAAGTTCGGTCGCGAACCAACTACCTACGACACCGTCGTCCTGGCCCGGGCAAGCGAACTGCACACCGGCGCCGAGATCGAAGCCGCCTTTGTTGAGTCGCTCCATCGCGCCTTCACCGAGGAACGGGAACCCACCGAGTTGGATCTCGGCCAAGTCCTGTCTGGTTCAGTCCCCCTAGCCATCACCATGAGCGAGTCCATCGAGCGACTGCGCCACTGGTCCCAGGGACGTGCCCGGCACGCCACCGCTACCGATCGCCCTCCCACGGGTAGACGAAAGCTCGACCCGAGCTGATAGCCGCCCACCCTAGGCTGCCCCTCCCGAATGCGTGAAGGAGGTGAGGCAGTTGGAGAAAACCCGCCGCTCCTTGGCAGGGCGGGTTTTCTTTTAGCTATGAAATCAAACCCCCGAAATGAACAGTTTTCCCTTGCCGCACACCCCTCCACCGAAATGATTCTAATTATATTCCTTTCGGGCGTGAGTGATGTCCTCAAACCCGTGGTTGAATGCGACCTCTTTATCGAGGTGACGCGGATCGCGTTCAAACGCCTTCCACAGACGAGTGATGGCTGAAGCTTCACATGAAAGCCGTGGAGAGACGTCGGCAACCCAGTTGGAGGTCTCGAGACCGCGCGAGCAGCAAGGAAAGCCCAGAGAAGGGAGAAAGTTCGAGCTTGTGCAGAGAGCGTGCATGAAGCTAAGCTCGGTCCCAATCGATGACAAAGCGATCAAATGCGCGAAAACTCGAGAAGCACGGAGCGGGAAAACCTAACGGCAGACCCCTGTGAAGGCATCGTCGGGCTACCGACCATCCTCCCTTAATCTGCGAAAAACACAAAAATGCTAATACCACTACAACAATTCGTGTGTGACACATGTAAGCAGGTGATTGAAAAGCCGGAAGATGGGTGGCTGGAATGGATTCACGATTCTGACAAAGGCGAAGTGCACAGTTTCCGAATCACACATCACCATTCAGTGAGCCCCCTTGGTGGACAAGAGGGATGCTACCAACATGGAGATACCAAAGGCCGTTCCGATGACCATTTGCACAATGTAATGCGTCACTCAATTCTCGAACTGTTGATGCATCTTGATCCGGGCTCATATCACGACCCGGATAATAAACGAGCCAGAATATCTGATATCAGGAATTACGCGGACACTTTTCGTCGCCTTACGATTCCCTACTATGAGGAGGCTAGAGTGTATTGGGATAAGGCGATTGCGAACGGTGTTTTCGATTCTCAGAACGAGATATCAATATACATGGAAGATATGCTTAAGAGAGTAATCGAGCGCTATTCAGAATACTGAACAAAATCGGGAATGCGGGGATCTGCCCCGCTCGCCGGTTCGTCACGAAGCTGCCGGCCCTTTGACATCCGAATCGAGAATTGATGTCAAGGGGCATCAGGAACTCGGAGTCGGAAACCAGCACTCAAGGTCAATCTTGCCAATGTACAGGCACTCCCAGCCGTTGTCCGACTCAACGTTGGAGAAGATGCATCCGAACTCGTTTACATAAAATCGGCCACCGGCGAATCCGCGAACTTCGCGAATAACTGCTGCTGCCTTGTTCGCGTTGGCGGCACCGATCTTCTTGCTGAGCTTGACCCGCTTTGTGACATTCGGACGCGGCGAGTATTCGTAGCGAATGTCGTTTCCTCCTGCCTCCAAAATGTAAGGGATTCCCGCTCTCGGCCCGACCCATTGATCTCCAGGGCTGATCGGATGAGCTTCGAGATCGAGGGCCTCGCCGCTGATCGTCTTGCCCTCAAAATCGAAACGAAGCGGCTTCTCGTAGGTGCCAGCGAGGTAATATTCGTCTGCTCCAATCACGGGAACAATGACCTGCTTGTACTCGTTGATGTAGAAGCTTCCGTTTGGGGATCCTCCATGGGCGATCTTCACGTCGTTGACCATTTTTACCAGCTCGGGATGCGAGTCGGTGGTCGGATGCCAACGCTCGTCGTCCTCGGCTTCATAAACGAGGGCGATGACAGGGCCGCTCTTGCCGGTTCTCACTGTGTACTTGGCGTCCTTGCGCACGTTGGCAGGGCAGTTTCCTTTGAATGTTGGATAGGTTGGCATAGCGTAAATCAGTCTTCTTTGGTGAACCATTTGGAGTGGGAAATGCGCCCCACGTAGACCGCCTCCCAAGTTTCTTCCGCCCCCCAGTCACCGGCTGGTGGCCGTTTAGTCAGGACGATTCCTGCAGGATTGACGAGAATGCGGACAGCGCCAGATCGGCGAATGTTTCTCAGCATGCGCACAAGATCTTCGTCCTGCTCGTCTGGAAACTCCGACTTCCCGCCATCCGCGTTAAGCCGGTAATGATAGATCTTGCTCCACTTGTTGAGGTTGTATTGAGCGCCGACATAAGGTAACGACCACGGATCACCGGGGTTCAGGCCGGAGGCGTCGCCAAGTCGAAATGTCTGATCGTGAGGTCCGCTCGCCATCGGATTCTCGTAAATGAGCTCTCCGGTTAACTCGCCGACAATCACACGCTTCCCGTCACCGGAGCTCGATGGGACAATAACTTGGCCAAATTCATTGATGAGGAAACTTCCTCCACCACTTCCGCCGAGGGACTTCTTCCCTCCGGAAACGGCTTCAGCCAACGCAACGCTGGCTGGCGATTCAAGCGAAGGACAAGTCAACTGGTAATCGTCAGAACGCCAATCAATGATTGGCCACCAGCGACCACTGATGGTTTTCAGGCGCCAACTACTGCCTCCCGTGACCCGGGTATATCTCCCGTTCCAAGGGCGTGGATTACACTTTCTAAAGCTGATTTCTGACATCCGACGGACAGGTTTTTATTCTGGAAATTCGAGTCCCCCTTCGATGGAACCGATGAAATGGAGCGTGCCCTCTTTTCGATAGAGGACGAGACCGTCTCCCGTCCTTTCGAGCTGGGAAATACGATCTCCCTGATTCATCAGGCCGACGATTGCTTTGATCAGTGCTTCAGCTCGATCGCCCTTGACGGGATCCGTCGCCTTCGCCCCTAAGCGGGCAAACACCTCTCCGTTTGATACCCTCTTCGAAATCACGCCTCCACGCTTCTGGCGAAATTTCCATTTTTCCTTGAGTAACTCCGCGCTCTGCCATGGATAGCGGTCTCCTGGTGAAGCCTGCTTCAGCCATGCCTCAGGATCCTCATCGACTTCGGAATCGGCACCCACTTCTTCGTCCCTAAGCGTGAGAGGTACGTTCAATCGAGTCACGAATCGTGTAACCCAGTTTTCGCCTTCATTCAGTCGCACCAGAACAACATGCTTCTTCGGCGTGATCCGGAATTTTCCCGCTTGCTGGCGTTTCACCTCGATGACTTGCCTGGCGACATCCGCTGCCTCATCGGCAAATGGTCCGTCAGGAACCCGAACATTCAACGAAGTGTCGCAGGTGAATTCGAGTCCCTCGTATTTCCCAAGGTACTCATCACCAGGCTTAAGGCTGTCGGTATCGATCTCGTCTTCGCCTGGGAGTGGCGAGCGTGGCGGGCCGGGCTGTTCGATAGGCGATGATCCAGGAATCCATTGGAAGTAGAGGTTGCGATCCACGCCCGTGGCCCGTTCCCAATCGAGCTTCTCGTAGATCGAATCGTCTACCGTATCGCGGGCATACAAGATGTGGATACACGAAGAGCGCTCCTCACCGTCCTTGCCACGATGTCGCCTCATCACGCGCCCCATACTCTGAATGCGCTGCCTGACTGAAGACGAGGATGCGACGATGATTCCGACGTCAACGGCTGGCACGTTAAAGCCTTCGATAAGCGACTTCACCGAGACGAGAACCTGGGCGATTCCCTTCCGGAATAGATTGAGTCCGGACTCACGAATCGAGTCGGGCAGTTCGCTGTGCTCGGCAATGGCAGGGAATCCAGCATCGCGCAACCGGCCAAAGAGGCGCATCGCTTCGGCAATACTCTCATGAAAGAGGATGATCCGGCCTTCGGGATTCTGCTCAAACTCCTCTCGAATGAGCTCTTCAACTGCTTCCGCGCGAGCTTCCATCTGATAGAGCAGTTCCTTCCGTTTTGAAGTGTCGGAAATCAATTTGACGGCCAACCCGCCTACTTCACCGCCGCGTCTGGTGGCCGAAGAACGCGCCCATCGGAAGAATGCGTTTCCTGAGGTGGCGTCGGCGGGCGCGAAGTTTTTCAAATCGGCGCGCGTGTCGCTAATCGACCGGGAGAGCTGCTCATAGCGGTTCCTTTCCCTGGCGTTGAGAGGTAGCCCGAAGTGCCGGATCGTGAACGGCGGGATGAGCCCCATCTCCAGAGCTTCGGCATAGCTGAGTTGGAAGATAATCCTCCCGAGAGCCTGGCCGACCATGGAGTTCTCGTATCCCTTGTCTTCGCCTTCGATTGGTTCGTCCTCGTCACGTTCAGGAGTTGCGGAGAGACCGAGGCTGTAGGCTCTCGGCGTATCGAGGACTTTCGACATGTCGGCACCGCCTGCGCGGTGACATTCGTCGACCACTAGAAGTAGGTGCTCAGCGATACCACCATCGCTCACCAGCTTGGGAAGCTTGCGGCTGGCAGAAACAAGGACGGAAATCAAGATGCGGCGTCCATCCTTGAAGTCGTCCTGATGGCCACCGCCCAATCGTCCGATCGCCGAAGGTGGAAGATTACCCCGATCGACCAGCTCGTCGTACCACTGGTGCATGAGCACGATGGTCGGAACGACGACCGCGAGGCAGACATCAGTATCTTCATTGTTTTGTATCCGCTCGGCGAGCGCGAGCGCCAAGAGTGTCTTTCCACCGCCGGTTACAACCTTCATCGTGCCCCGGTGTCCTTCGGCGAACCACTTGTCGATCGCTTGAGATTGCCAGTCGAACAGATTAATTCCCCGTGTGAGTTCCCAATTCTGGGGAAGCTCGGTCGCTTCGTCCTCCACCTTCGTATCGGCCGCTCTGGCCTCCCTTTCAGCTTTCCATTCGAGAATGCGAAGCTGATGGAGCGTAAGCCTTTCTGCATCGCCAAAAGCCTCTGGCGCTGGTTCGTTAGGATCTTCAGTCATGGAGAGAAAGAATCATCGGCTAGGTCGAATGTGTGGATTTCACCACGCTGGCACCAAGGAGGCGTTCGAGGCTCGCCACCTGGTCGTCGGCACCTTCGATGCAGCGGAGCCGGTCGAGGTACTTATGAGCCTTATCAACTCGGCCTTGAGCAGCCCGGATTTGAGCAAGATGGAACAGAGCGATCGGCTCGCAGTCATCGAGCATTAGGGCTTCGTTAAAATACTGACAGGCAAGCTCGATGTTGCCCTTCTGGAAGTTGGCGAATCCAATCTTGGAACAGATCAGAGCCGAGGGCTCCTCATCTTGCAGCGGCTGAAGCGCCTCGATCGATTTGTCGAAACGGGCAGCAAGGCCGTAAGCCACCCCCAGCCGATAGCGATACCAGCGCTTCTCAGACCAGCGCTCGATGAGCCACTCGAAATTCTTCACCGCATCTTCGTAGCTCTTGAGCCTGACCGAAACCTCCGCCAATCCCTCGTGCGCCTCGCGCTGATCACCATCCTTCCATCCGTTCGATTCCATCCAGTGGATCAGCCGCAGATACACAGCTCTGGCGACATCGAGCTTGTTTAAGCGCATCGCCGCCTCGGCGTAGACGAGCAGCACCTTGGGCGAAGTCGACATGTGCTGGATGGCCTTCTCGAGACGCTCGACTACGGCCTCCTCCTTGCCTTGCTTCAAATCTTCGCCAGCGATGGCAGCAAGTTCTTCTGCCGGAGTTCGGCGGTCTTGCGGTTCGCCGACTGGAACTTCGATTGGCGCGGGTTTTTCCTTGGCTAGCTCGGTCTTGAGAAGTTCCAGCGCTGCCAGCAGTTCAGCCCCCGTATTGTAGCGGTCTCGCGGGCGTCGCTGCAGGCACTTCCAGATAATGGCATCAAGGCCTTCGGGAATCGAAGAATTGACGTCTTTCGGCCGCGGATACGGAATCCGATTGACGACTTCCTGATAGTTCCGCTGGGGAAATCGGCCAGAAAGCAGGCGGTAGGCGACGACCCCGAACGCGTAGATATCGCTCTCAACACAGCGGGTGCCTTTTCCATCGAGCTGGCCAAAAACTTCGGGAGCCAGGTAGAGGATTCCGCCCGCACCGACTGTTGATACGAATTGGTTTTCCATCGTCCGGCTCTGGCCGAAGTCAGTCAGGCGGGCACCGCCTTCGTTCTGATCGATAAGGATATTGTCCAACTTCAAGTCGCCGTGGACACACGAAGGCTCCTGCACATGGAGGTAGGCAAGGCCGCTCGCGATATCGTGCAGCCAGCCGAGGATGGTTTCCAGAGAGAGTGGCTTGGGAGCGTCGTCTTCGCCGATGCTATCCAGCATCGTCTTGCCGGGAACGTACTCCATCCACATGATGACAAGTCCATCGATCGGCCCGAATCCGAACACTTTGACCAAACGGTCGTGGACAAATTTCAGTGCAAATTTCCCCTCGCGGAAAAGGGCTTCGCGGGCACGATCCTGGTGTGTATAGACCTTGATCGCCACCTGCTTGGGGAGCTTCCCATCGTCATCGATGACGTCAGCGAGCCAGACGTCGCCGTAACTGCCTCGTCCAAGGATTTCGAGGAGTCGAAACCGCTCGCCCAGGGCGACTCCTCTGGAAAGATCCGCCAGCTTCTTCATCGTCCTGGCGGGGTTGAAATTCGGAGAATCTTCAGGCGTCCGTCTTTCTCCTGCCCGAAGATCGCAAAGTAGTGGAGGAACCGGTGATCAGGATGAAGCCCGGGCACCCAATGGCCATCCCGGTAGCGGAACCCGTTGTATGCGACCGACGAGGCGGAAACCGCTTTGGTGAGATCTGTCCCTGCGAGCGCCCAACCGAGAAGGAGCACTACGGGAGGGGAGCAATCGAGCGATTGGTAGCTGTGCACCAAATTCTCTGCTTTCTGGGCGAGCACGCCTTCTTTGCCCGGCTTGAAGCGTTCGAACTCCGCGAGAAACTCGACGCGTTTGTCAGAGCGGTTCCACCAGACCGCATCGGGCCGGATGTTTTCGCCACCCTTGCCCTTGACCGGGAACTCGTTGATCGCCCAGAACCCGAGATGACGCCCCAGCGCAGCCAGGTAGTTGCAGCCGAGCGAGTGAACCAGAATGCTGGTGTCCTCAACACCCCATTCCGTAAACATAGGAAACTCCTCGCGAAGGAATTCCAGGGTGCGGAATTCCTCCTCGATCGCTTCGGCAATGTCGGTAGTGGTTAACATTCAGA
>JAGROX010000407.1 GCA_020440025.1 Verrucomicrobiia bacterium | reverse complement strand
GGCCTGGCGATGCTGCGGCGCGATGGCTTTGCCTCGATGAAATCGGGAACCCGACACGGAGTACTCACGACGCGTCCCGTCACCTTTCAGGGCAGCCATCTGTTTGTGAATGCTGCCTGCACCGAGGGAAATTTGCGGGTCGAGATTCTCGACGAAGAAGGCGAGATCATTGCTCCCTTTTCACTCGATCATTGCCCGGCCATCTCCGCTGACCAAACCCTGCTGCCGATTCAATGGGAGGGTGGCGAGGACTTGTCCCAGCTGGCCGGGAAGACGGTTCGCTTCCGTTTTCACCTGGACGGGGGAGATCTCTATTCCTTTTGGGTGAGTCCCGATGCTTCGGGAGCCAGCGGCGGCTATGTCGCGGGCGGGGGACCCGGATTCACCGGCCATCGGGACACGGTGGGGAGCGCGGGCTATCCGGCGGCGAACTAGTCTTTCTTTCGAAACACCGCGACGTGGCGGTCGATCGATTTGCCGGGCGTGCTCAGCTCGCGGCTTTCCTCGTTTCGTTCGGTGACGATCAACTTGCCGCCGAGTTTTTGAATCGCGTCGAGGGCGAGTTGATGTTCGTCGTCGAAATAGCTGGTGATCACGAGCCGACCTTCGTCGTCGAGTTTGTGCAGTGCCTGATCAAAGATTTCTTCCCAAGTGCGATCACCGTTCCAGTAGTTCTGGTGGCGCATGAAGACGACGTCGAAATTTTCGCCATCGCCGAGTTGCTTGTGTTGATCCAGCTTCGAAGCGTCGCCGACGAGGAATTCGGCCTCGCGCTTTCCGCCGGTTTTCTTGTCCTCACGTTTTCCACCAAAGCGGCGTTGGGCATCGGCGATTTCTCGGGCGCGGACATCGATGCCGGTGAGTTGGATGTCCAGCGGCGTCGCCTCCGGGCCAGTATGTTCCGCCTTCAGTTCGGAAAACGTTTCGCCCAAGGTGTCGGCCTCCCGACAGTCACCGCAGGCGATGTCGAGAATGCGCAGGGCATCGGCGCCGCCCGCTTCGAAGACGCGCTGGATGGCGGCCTCGTCATTGCCGATGACGCGCCGCAGCATCTTCTTCAGGCGGGCCAGATCGGCCTCCGGCTTCGAGAGCGGAGGAGTGGCAGCGAGCTTCCTGGGATCTGGGCGACGAGACGACACGACAGAAAGAAGTTGGCGGCAGATTCAACAGGGTCAAGTCGCGGACTCAACCCTGTCGGGTCGATTTTCAGGCAATCCATGGAGATTAAAGATCATTGAAAACTATTACCTTAACGACACTTCGATTTGGTCGGGGTGGACAGAACCCTTCCCTTTCGCACGATCGCATTGAGAATAAGGAAGGTTCTGGTTTTTCCGTAGCATGGAATTCTCATTCCGTGCCTGTCCCCGTGGACTTTCAGTCCGCGAGTCCCGGGGGCGAGGCGAGTCTTGAATCGCGGGTTGCAAACCCACGGGGACAGGCACGGGTTGGAAAACCCATGCTACCTGAGCGGGATCAAAACTCGCGGAATCCCCATTGTTTACCGAGAGCGAGGCAATCGGCGTAGGGAAGAATCCCGATGGAAGGGGTGGGGTGACGCAGACAACTGGCGGCGACGCAGGCACCGATGCGGAGGGATTCGGTGAGATCGAGAGATTCGTGAAATCCGTAGAGGAATCCGGCGGCAAAGGCATCGCCGGCACCGAGGGCTCCTTTGATGGCGTCATCGGGAACACAGACGGAACCGGAAAAGGAAAGTTCGCCGGTTTCGCAGTTCAGCGCGATGGCTCCGGCCGGGGCGTGAATGACGACCAGTTGGCGCACGCCCATGGCGCGAATCGCTTCAGCCGCAGCCAGAGCATTGGCGCGAGTGAAATCCGTGAGGTCGATACCCGAGAGACGGCCGGCTTCGAATTCGTTGGTCAGCAACACGTCGGCCTGGGGCAGGGAAGGCTCGATGACCTGACGAAAGCGGTCGCTTTCCTCGCTGACCAGATCGACCACGGTGGTCAGGCCGGCGGCGCGGGCTTTTTCCAACAGGATCGCCGCTCCGGTGCGTCCGTCAGGATGGGGAGTGTCGAGCGAATCGAGTAGCAGCAGGTAGCCGAGATAGAAAAGTCGACGATCCACTTGGTCGAGGTCGATCGCGCTCTCGTCGAAACGGGCATTGGCCCCGCGTTGATGAAAGAAGGTGCGCCGTCCCGTCGACGCCACCGTCATGACGTCGGTGTAGCTGGTCGGAAATTCGAGGGACACGTGGAGATGGGTGATGTCGATGCCGTGTTCGACACAGTCCTGACGAATCCAACTGCCATCGGGGTCGTCTCCCACCAGTCCCGCGATCGAGAGCGGTATGGGGCGCGTGGCCGAGTCCGGAAACAGTTTCGCCAATCCCTTGGTGACATTGTAGGGCCCGCCGCCGTTGCTGCTTTCCTGGCTCAGAATGGAAACCAGCGCATCCTGAGACGGCCAGTTGTCGATCATTTTGACGTGATCGACGATCAGGTTGCCGGCGGCGAGGAGACCTTTTTGGGTAGAGGTTTGGGACATGGATGAGCGAAAGAGAAAATCCGAAGTTCTAAACTCTAAATCCTAAACCATTTCAAAACTCGAAAGGAAAAAGGTTCGAAACGAGCTTTGAGACTCTGAACATTTGCCACTTGGGATTTGTTTCGGATTTCGAGCTTAGGATTTAGAAATTGGCTCACCCCACGACGATCGCTTTTCTCTCTTTGTGAGATTCCAGCGCTGCCGCGAACACTTCATGACTGGCCAGCGCTTCTTCGGGAGTGGCACAGCCGAATCGACCGTCGAGGGCTCCGGCCCGCTCGCAGAGGAAGGCGGCCCACATTTGCTGAAGAACATCGGGGAAGCCGACTTCGAAGATGCCACCGGTGATGGTTTTGAAAGGGACTTCGAATCCGAGATCTTCGCGGGTCCAGGTCTGGGTGCTGCCCTTGCGATCAAAGGTCCAGAGGGATTTCGGCTCGGCGGTGGAGAATTTGATGCCACCATCGGTGCCGAGAACCTCGACGAACCAGGTGTTGGTCGCGCCGGGCGAGAGGCGTTTGGTTTCCCAGCGAATCGGGATGTCCTGCTGATCGTCGAGATCGATCTCGCCGTGAATCAGGGCATTGTCCCAGGTGTCGCACGGGGCCATGCCGCCGTGACCGTCCGGGCGCTCGCTCCAGATCTGGCTGAGTTGGGCGTAGACCCGCTTGGGTTTCCAGCCGAGTCGCAGGGGAATGTGGGCCACGTGCATGCCGAGATCGCCCATCACGCCGATTTCGCCGCAATATTTGACCTGACGTTTCCAGTTGATGGCCTTGTCGGGATTCAGATCGCTGGCGTGATGAAAGGCACTGACGATTTCGATGACTTTCCCGAGTTTTCCCGAGCGTGCGTAGTCGACGACGCGCTGCACACCGGGGAGAAAGGGGAACTCGGAACTGCAACGGACGAACCGACCCGTTTCGTTGACCTTGTCGACGATTCGACGGGCGGCGGCGAGATCGATCCCGAAGGGTTTCTCGGCGAGGAGGTCTTTTCCCGCGTCGAGGACGTCGCAGTAAACTTGCTCGTGAAGATGATGTGGAATGGCGCAGTAGATGACATCCACCTGCGGATCGGCCAGCAACTGGTGATAGTCGGTGGTCAGATGAGTGACGGTGGGAACTTGGCGGAACCAGTCGAGGGCGGGCTCGGAAAGGTCGGCGACGGCTACCAGCTCAGCATTGACTGGCATATCCTGAAGGGCAAACCAGCGTCCGAAGGCCGATGCGGCCTCTTTGCCCATGAGGCCTCCGCCGATGACGCCGACCCTGACCGTAGCTTTTTCTGAATGAGACATTGCAATTGATGGGGTGATGTAGAAAATCTGAATGAGGTCGCAACTTGGCAAGAAAAGGGCGACCCGTCCAGCGCACGATAGCGCCTGTCGTGCTTCAAGTAATCGCGGTGGTGAGAATTTTCTTACTGGTGCGTAAAATTTAACTTTCCTTAAAGACAAGTGTCGGGTAGTAAAATGAGATCTACCCGCATTTTGGGGAAACGCGCAGGGATGAATCAATCGATCGAAAAGATCAAATCTATCAATCACCATTTCCGACATGCGATCGAGCAAGTCGGGGAGGGGATCTTGATTATCGAACCCAACAGCCGCCATCCGCTGGGTCCGCAGATCGTGTTTGCGAATCGCGCCATGGCTGAGTTGACCGGGTATTTCCGCGATGCCCTGGTGGAGCAACCGATCGGCCTCATCTATGAGCCGGAGAGTTTGAATCACCTTCTGGTGCGCCTGCCGCGGGTGGCCGAAGGCGGAAAAGTCTACGAAATGGTCAAGGAAATGGTGACTCGGGAGGGGGACCGCATTCCTTGCCGTTGGACCGTCTCTGCCGTTCGCGACTCGCAGGGGCGGACGGTTAATTTCACTTTCGCGGTCAATCCGATCCAGAAGCCGGTGGTAAAAGAGGTGCTGGTGGAAGTTCCGGCCGAGGCCCCCAAGGTCGAGAAACGGGAGAATCCCAGTATCGAGGAAAGTCTCGAAAAAAGCCGCGTGGAATCACTGGCTCTGTTGGCCGGTGGGATCGCTCACGATTTTAACAACGTGCTTCAGACGATTCTGACGAACCTGTCTCTCGCCAAGCTGGAGACTTCGATGCAAACGCCGGGGCGTCAGTTCATCGAGGACGCCATGGAGGCGACTCAAGACGCGCAGTCGCTGGCTCAGCAGATTCTGGATTTCACCAAAGGTCGTGAGCCGATGATTCAGGTGGCCAATCTCGGCGACATCGTCCGGGGCGTGGCCAAACTGTCGACGATGGGATCGCAGGTTCGTTGTGACATTGCCACGCCGGAAGGACTCTGGGGGGTGGAAGCCGATGTCAGACAGATTCGACAGGTGATCCACAATCTCATGGTGAACGCCTGTCAGGCGATGCCCGGTGGCGGTGTGGTGCAGTCGTTTGTCGAAAACCTCAATTTGCCCGCGAACTCCCGTCTCGGTTTGCCGGAAGGGCCCTACGTGGTGGTTCGCATCCGTGATCGAGGCTGCGGAATCCCGGAAGCCAAGCTATCCAAGATTTTTGAGCCGTATTACACGACCAAGGAAAATGGTACCGGAATCGGTCTGGCGACTTGTCGGGCGATCATCCAACGCCATCGCGGAACCATCACGGTGACGTCCAAGGAAAACGTTGGCACCGAGTTTCGAGTCTTTCTCCCTGCCTGTCAGATTTTCGAAGATGCCTACGAGGAGAGCGAGCCGGTGCAGACCATAGAAGTGCCCGCTCGCCACTCCAATGGAGACCGGCTTCCGGTCAGTGCGTCTGCCGTGCCGCTGCCTGAGGGCGTGATCGGTGGCCAGGGTCGCATTTTGGTGGTGGACGATCAGGACAATGTTCGGGAGGCGGCCGAGAGATTGTTGGGTCGTTTGGGATACCACACCGTTTCTGCCGCCAACGGCCAGGAGGCGGTGAGTCTTTTCCGGCACCATGTGCATTCCGGCGATCCCATCAATGCGGTTCTTCTGGACATGACTTTGCCCGGTGGGCTCAGTGGTGACGAGGTGATGCACGAGCTTCGCAAAGTCGACAGCAATGCCCGGGTGATCGCCACGAGCGGCTATTTTGATGACGATGCCGAGTCGACTTTCCGCCGGGACGGCTATGTCGGCATTTTGCCCAAACCCTACGCGGTGGAGCGACTCTCTCAGAAGCTCGCCGAAGCGACGCAACACTGATGCTGGAAGGAGGAGGCCTCGAGCTCCTTTTCAGATGAGACCGCGGATGACGCTGTTCCCCGTCATGGTCGACAGCAATTCGCTGGAGAGTCCATCCATGACGCGCACTTGATTCAGGTCCAGCAGAGAATGCAGGATCGTGGTCGTCAGATGATCCATGGTGATGGGCGAACTGGCTGGTTCGCCACCCTGACGATCGCTCTGACCGATGACCTGTCCGGTCTTCAGCCCTCCGCCGTAGAAAATGAGCGGGGCGAGGCGTCCCCAGTGATCCCGGCCTCCTTTGGCATTGATCTTCGGACTGCGACCCATCTCTCCACAACAGACGAGCATGATTTTCTCGCCGAGACCACGGGCCTCGCAGTCTTCGATAAAGGCGGCGACGGCGTGATCGAAGGGCGCGCCGACGTATTCCATACCCTCGGTCATCGTGGCATTGTTCTGGTCGGCATGCATGTCCCAGACAAAATTGGTCGTCACGGTGACGAATCCAGCGCCACGTTCACAGAGCCGCCGCGCCAGTAGCATGAGCTTGCCGAGGTTCTGACTGTGATCGCGGTAGCGCTCGTGATTTTTCCAGACGGTGCGAATGGAGTTCGGATTCAGCAGAGGGGCGGTGTCGTATCTGGCGACCGTTT
>JAGROX010000073.1:6579-30110 GCA_020440025.1 Verrucomicrobiia bacterium | reverse complement strand
TTTGGGGTTCGAATCCCTACGGGCGTGCTTTACTCATTTTCAATGAGTTATGGGCTTTGGTCTTTGAAAGCAGTTCGAATGCGACCTTGACTGCTACCTCGCTCGCCCCGCGAGAATACAACCGATCCAAGGGAAGCCGATCGGCCGCGCGTTGAGTTCGCTTTCTCGGCGCATCCCATGATGCACCCAACTATAGAGCCGAGTGCATACTTGGATTAATACTTGCGTTTTTGCGCAAGTGTGAAATTTTGGTTGTCGCAACGTCTTTAACCTCCCGATGAAGTTCTCAGTGGTTTTCCTCAGTCCGGTCCTTTGTATCTTGCTAACTCTATTGAGTGGCTGCGGAGGCCAGAAGGGTGGCGGTGCCGAGTCGATTACCCTGACCGGATCGAGTACCGTCGCGCCTCTGGTGGCGGATGCTGCCAAGCGCTACGAGGCAGATCATCCAGGCGTCCGTATCGATGTTCAGACCGGAGGTTCCTCGCGAGGAATTTCCGACGTGCGGTCAGGACTGGCCGATTTGGGCATGGCATCGAGAGTGCTGAAACCAGAGGAGTCTGATCTGACTGCGCACCGCATCGCCATGGATGGTGTCGGTGTGATTGTTCACAAAGACAATCCAGTCTCCAATCTGCAGAAGGAGCAACTGATCGACATCTATACCGGCAAGATCAAGAACTGGAATGTTCTTGGTGGTTTGAATGCCGAAATCGTTGTCGCCAACAAGGCTGAAGGAAGAGCCACTCTCGAGGTGTTCCTTGCTTATACCGGGCTCGACAGCGCCGACATTAAAGCCGATGTCGTGGTCGGGGAGAATCAACAAGCCATCAAGACGGTGGCCGGCAATCCTGCCGCAATCGGTTACGTTTCAATCGGAGCGGCCGCCAGCGAGGCCGCGGCGGGTGCATTGATCCAGTTGGTGAGT
Organism: Verrucomicrobiia bacterium; assembly: GCA_020440025.1. Taxonomy (GTDB): domain Bacteria; phylum Verrucomicrobiota; class Verrucomicrobiia; order Verrucomicrobiales; family DEV007; genus JAEUHH01. The sequence goes on along the minus strand of JAGROX010000073.1, from coordinate 29,185 downwards.
TGCGACGGGATTCCTGCTTCCACCGACTCAGTGAGCAGTGGCGAGTTTCCCATCACTCGACCATTGCAGATCATTACCAAAGGAACTCCCTCTTCCGCGGCTCAGGAGTTTCTTGAATACCTGAAATCTCCCCGAATCAACGACCTGATCGAATCCCATTTGTATGTCCCGCTCGAGCACTGATCGCTTTTTTGGACTGATCTTGGGCGGGGTTGCGATCTTCTCGGGCGGCCTGGTTCTGCTGATTGTTGGCTTTCTGATTCTAGGTTCGTTTCCCATTTTGGAATCGGGGCGGTTGGCCAATCTGTTCACCGATGAGACTTGGCGGCCCGGTTCAGATCGGGATCCGCAATTCGGTATTCTACCGATGCTGGTGGCCTCGTTTTTGGTCACCTTGCTGGCCATCGGCATTGCGGCCCCGCTGGGCGTTGCTAGCTCGGTGTTCCATCATTTCTATCTGTCTGAGCAACTTAGACGATGGAATCGTCGTATGCTCGAACTCTTAGCTGGGGTGCCATCAGTCGTGTTCGGTTTCTGGGGGCTGACGGTGATCGTGCCTGCCGTGAACCGGATTGAACCACCCGGGCAGAGTCTGCTCGCCGCCGCACTTGTGCTTGGATTGATGATTGTCCCCACTGTTGCCCTCACCAGTCAGGCAGCGTTGGGAGCGATCCCTAATTACCAGCTGCTCGCGGCAGCCGGGCTCGGGCTTGGCCGTGGTCAAACCATCTTGAACATTGCCTTGCCGGCATCGAGAAACGGAATCATGGGAGGTATCTTGCTTGCGATCGCCAGAGCCGTTGGTGAGACCATGGCCGTCGTGATGGTTTGCGGCAATATTCCCGAGATGCCCTCAAGCCTTTTCGATCCCGTGCGTCCGGTCACGGCCACGATTGCCTTGGAGATGGGCTACGCAAGTTCTACGCACCAAGCGCTCCTCTTCGCTGCAGGCCTGCTGCTGGTCCTCGCGACGGGCGCTATAGTCGGTTGGTTGCCGTTTCGCCGGAACGAAAATGAGAGTGCCGTAGGTTAGCTCTCCCCAATCAATCGTTGTCCCCAATTCGAATCGATGTCTCATTCTGTTGTTTCAGCACGTTCCCGATGTTTGGACTGGGCTTTTGCCATAGCGGGAGGAGGGGCTGCGGTAGGAACTCTCGGAACATTGGCTTGGATCATTTGGGATCTCATCCGACTAGGGATATCGGGCATCACTTGGAACTTTCTCACGGGCGAAGTTGAGAGCGCCGGACGCGGGGGGGGGATCGGACCGGTAGTGGTTTCAACCCTGTTGATTCTGGGGTGCTGTCTCGTCGTAGCGGTACCCGCTGGAATGGGTTGCGCCGTCTGGCTCTCGGAATATGTCCAGCGGGGCAGTCGCTTGTCTCGCGCCATCTCTGGTGGCGTTGATTTGCTCGCCAGTGTTCCTTCCATCGTTTTTGGACTCTTTGGGATGACTTTTTTTTCCCAAGTCTTGGGACTCGGGTTTTCGATTCTTTCAGGCGGGCTAACGCTCGCCTGCATGATTTTGCCCATCTTGGTGCGAACGACGTTGAGTGCTCTGGGAAACCTTCCTTCAGACCTGAGGTCTGGCGCGGCCGCGTTGGGGCTTTCTCGAATCACTGCGCTTCAAAAGGTCCTGCTGCCTGCTGCGATGCCCGGCGTTCTCGTTGGCATCGCGCTGGGAGTCGGGCGAGCCCTGTCAGAGACCGCTGCTCTGGTTTTTACCAGTGGCTACTCGACCCGTTGGCCAGCTTCGCTCGGCGAATCCGGTCGCTCGCTTTCGGTGCATATCTACGATCTGGCCATGAACATTCCCAACGGCAGTTCGAACGCTTCGGCCACCGCTCTGGTTCTTTTGATCTTGATATTCGTCATTAATCTCACGGCAACCGGGGTTGCTGACCTCTGGATGCGAAGACTTTCGGCCACAGAATGATGAGTGATTATCTCCCGCCTTCATTCGAGTCTGCTCGTTCCTCCAAGATTACCGTTTCTGATCTCTCGGTAAGTTATGGAAACTTCGTGGCATTGCGCGATCTCAACCTGGAGATACCTCATGGGCAGATCACGGCTTTGGTGGGGCCATCAGGCTGCGGAAAAAGCACCTTTCTCCACTCTCTCAATCGGCTAACCGATCTCATTGCAGGTTGTCGGGTTAGGGGAAGAATCCGACTCGATGATAATCTCGAAATCACTGATTCCGCTACGGATGTTCTCGCCCTTCGAAGGCACATCGGGATGGTTTTCCAAAAACCGAATCCGTTCCCTCAATCGATTCGACGCAACTTCGAGATTCCGCTTCGCGAACACGGAGCATTAAAATCGGAGATTCCAGAAATCATCGAATGTTGCCTGAAAGATGTCGGTCTCTGGGACGAAGTGTCGGACCGACTCGATCGCTCTGCGGCCAATCTTTCCGGAGGGCAACAGCAAAGACTCTGCATCGCCCGGGCTCTCGCATTGAATCCCAAAGTGATTCTTTTCGATGAGCCTTGCAGTGCGCTCGATCCACTGGCATCGGCGGTAGTGGAAGACTACATCGCCGAACTACGAGGTCGCATTACCGTTGTGATCGTTACCCACAACCTCGCCCAAGCTCGCCGTATTGCGGATCGCCTGGCTGTCTTCTGGGTGCGCGAAGGTGCTGGTACCGTCGTCGAAACGGGAGTGGCGTCCGAAATTTTCAAGAACCAGACTGATCCTGATGCGAAGCGTTATCTCAGTGGAGAACGCGGATGAATGGAGTTTGGTGCGTTCCCCACTGAAATGAGCCAACGACATCAGGAAAACATCCGAATCACTCCGGAAGTTTGGGTGCGCCGTCAGGCCTATCGTGTTGCAGCACGTCGAATTTGACCGTGCGAGTCATCTGGGGCGGCGTGCCGTCGGCGGCAGGAAGGGGATCGACCGGTTTGCCATCGATTTCGGCCCATCCGCAAAGCATGGTATCGATAGGAGCATCCGATGAGGTCTTCGGTGTTAGTTCGAAGCTTCTGCCTTCCCACAACCAGACTCGGTAGGGACTCAGAGACGACCACCGATAGGGATTGGCTTCGTCGGCGTTGTCGGCGGCCACGATGTCGGTGGGCACCCATCCGGCCCCCGGGATGAAATACTCCACCCAGCAACGATAGCCGGGATCAAATTCGGTCCCTTCTTTGGCATCGAGAAGACGATAGCCATACTGCATGCGTGAGGCGATGCCGCGAGCTCTGGCCATGGCGATGAACAGGGAATGAAGATCGGTGCAGCAGCCGCCACCGTTGACGAGGCAGTCCTCGGCAGAGCCGCGACCGCAATGAGGTTTTGAGGGGTCTTTGGAGTAGTGGTCGGCGACCTCGGCGACCTTGTGAACCAGCATCACGGCTTGGCGGGCGATGTCGGACTCGGTGCCACAGGCCTCGGCGGCTAGCTTTCGGACGTTGTCGTCGGCCATCATCAGAGGCGAAGTCTTATCCAGCGCGGCATTGAATAACTCGGTTTGAAACGAGGGCAAGCTCTTGACGTTATCGAGGGGAAAGTGAACGCCCTTTCTCTCAACGAGGCATGAGATCGTAACCTTCGTCTCGCCAGCCGGAGGATCTGTCACCTCCACAAAAAGGAAATCACCACGCCCATCTACTTGGGGAACGATTTTCCAAACACCTGGCGAATCGGTCACCGACACATCGAGCACCCTTTGCCAATTGCGGTCAGTGGGAATGGGAATCCAGAGTTTTACCTGCTTTGATCCCGAGGGAATGTCTTTGAGATGAATTGTCTGTTCGAGTCGGACGGTTCTAGTTTCGTGGAAATCCGGAGCAATCAGCGAGGCATTCTTGCTGGAGGCAAGGGCGGTTCCGCTCGGGAAGGCCATCGCGCAGAGAGCGAGGCATACTGCGACCAGATGGCCTCTGTGACGAGTGAGATCAGGTTTTGAAAACATAATGACAAGGCTTCGTGTTTCGGAACAGGCGGCAAGAGACTGCCGCAATGGAGACGACATCATCATACAGGGCCATCAATGGATATCAATGCTCGAAACTATTTCGCTAGCTGTCGATATATCTATTTTCTGCTGATCGATCGGATCGAATTCGCTGTCTGCCGATATAGAAAATTGGGATAGCGCAGACAAATAGCCTTGACGGCTTTGGCCGCCTCCCGACAAATAAATAATACCACGTCAACCGTTTGCCGACTATTTGGTAAACTCATCCGCTACTCACCATGACAAGCCACTCAATCATTCGTCAGGTTCTGACCGTCGTCTGTGCCTTCTCTTATACTTCGCTCCCTCTCTTGCATGCTGGCGTGGTGGAGGACGCGATAGAACTGGAAGAGGAAATCCCCAGTTGGCAGGATACCTTGACCCCTTACGCAGACTTTCGTTTTCGCTACGAGTCCGATTGGGATTCCGTGAATTCGTCTAGCGTGGCAAGAGATGATCGTCAACGGCTGAGAATCCGGGGACGGGTTGGCATCAAGTTTCAGCCTTCGGAGAAGTTGACCTTCGATGTGCGAGCCCGCACTGGCGACAGTCACAGCCAGCAATCGCCTCATCTTACGATTCACGATTTCGATGGTGGGGATCGCAACGATTTCAGCGGCATACTCGACAAGTACTATGTTCAGTATGCCAGTGACGGCGTCACCTTCTGGGGAGGTCGCAATGGGTATCCTTTCTGGAAGCAGAACGAGCTGTTCTGGGATGATGACGCGACCGTAACCGGAGCGGCTGTCTCGGTGACTCCGTCCTGGATGGACGAATCGGTGACCGGAACGATCGGGGCTTTCTATCTTCCCGATGGAGGATGGGAACTAAACGGTCGGATGTATGCCGGTCAGGCGAAATACACCAAGGAGTTTGGAGGAGTCACCCTGACCGCTGCCGAGGGATTTTACCTGCTCGATGGCGAGGAGGGGGCATCTCATTTGAGAAATGGAAACGGTGCCCGCGACTATGCCATTCTCGGCAGTCAGGTCGAACTGGCAGCGGAGCTCTTCGGAGTGCCTGTGGCCGTCGGCGCAGATGTCTATCACAACCTCAAGGATTACTCTGCCACCTCAGCCGATCCTTTCACGGCGGCCAATTCCGACGAGGATTTCGGCTATGTGCTTTCGGCACGGTTCGGTAAACTTTCCGAACCAGGAGATTTCCAATTCGGCTACTATTACGTCTGGTTGGAGACCTTTGCGGTCAATGCCTCCTATGCACAGGACGACTGGGTTAGATGGGGGTCTTCGACCCAAACCGATTCCAGCGATCTCCATGGGCACGAGTTTCGGCTGACTTACCAAGCTGCCAAGAAGTTGGAGGTGATGGCGAGGTTGTACGCGGTTGATGCGATCACTTCCGAGCAGGATGGCATGCGTTTCCGTCTGGACTTCAACTACAAGTTCTGAAGGTGGCTTTGAATTGGTGACCGACCTTCTTCAGTTTCGAATTCGTGTTCAAGGCGGCATTGAGAATCTCTATTGAACTCGGGCCAGGGAATGTGGTCCCATTTCAGATGGGAAGAGATTGATCTTACTTTCTTGGTTTTGGGACTTGAGATCCAGTTCGTTGTATGGCGAGATAGTAGGAGCGCCGAGTCCAAGTGGATCGGTGTGACTAGCTCATGATGAACCGTATCGGTTTCACAGCATTATCCGTCGTGCTTGTCGCAGCAACGCTGTTGCCTTCCTGCGCCACCACGACTTTTCCGAATTTCTCTCACTGGGATTCGATCCCGTCGATCGCGACGTTTCCGGCTAAGAAAACACCGGCGGTCATTCACCGGGCATCTCGGGGCACGGAAACGGACAGCGCCTATCGTCATCGTGCTCAACAGTGCCGACAGCGCCCGGACATCGAGTGGGGCGCTTATCACTTTTGCACGGGAGCGCCGGTGCAGACGCAACTGAGCCTGGCGCTGGATCGGGTGGGCCATTCCCCGGGGGCGGCGAATCGAACGCTGATGGTTTTCGACTTCGAGAAAAACGTCAAGGGAGCCAACGACTACATGCGGGTGGCGGACCTCGCCGAATTGATCCGTCGCTTTCACGCCCGAACCGGCGTCTATCCGGTGCTCTATGTGAATCCGGGATGGTTCTCCCGACGATTGGCGACGGATTCCTATTCATCAGCGGATCGGGCGGTGATTCGGAAATGTCCGCTCTGGACTTCTGCCTATCGGGGAAAGCCATCCAAAGTGAAAGGGTTCCCTTCTTGGACGATCTGGCAATACTCCGGGGACGCCAGTTTGCCGAGCTATGGAGACGGGCGAATTTCGCCCAGTTACCCACGCGGCATTCCCGGAGTTGGTTCCAAGCTGGAGATGAATCTCTACCGGGGCAGTGTGGAAAGTCTGCGCAGTTTCTGGGGGCGGCATTCCATTCCGACGCGCTTCTGAGTTGGCTCAGATCGTTTGCGCCCGACCAGTCGAGTTTCCGATCCGTTGTGACCTGACAGACGGTCGTTTCATATTGCCATGGCGCGGCACCCATCGTTGAATTATTCTGCCGCATGGAGAACCATCCCAACAAACCCTTTTACGATCGGATCAGCCGGTTTTACGACGGAATCGCTCACTCCAGCGAGAGAAAGGCGACTGAAGAGGGCTGGCGGCTGTTGTCGGTGAAACCGGGTGAACGAATTCTTGAGATCGGTTTCGGCACTGGCCACAGCCTTGTCGAATTCGCCCGATTGGTGGGGGCCACGGGTCATGTCACCGGAGTCGATGTTTCGTCGGGAATGGGCGAAGTCGCGTCGGAAAAGATGGCAGAGGCCGGGGTGGAGGACCGGGTCACGATCGACCTCGCCGCAGTGCCGCCGTTGGCTTGTCCGGACGCTTCGTTTGACGCGGTCTTTCTCAGTTTTACGCTGGAACTTTTTCCTCTCAACGAGATCCCCGAGGTGCTCGCCGAGGTGCGTCGTGTTTTGAAACCCGGGGGACGTTGCGGAGTGGTCTGCATGGATCAGCCGGCGGGCCCGGAAAATGAAAACCTGATGGAGCAAACCTATGAGTGGATGCACCGGCACTTTCCTCACATCGTCGATTGCCAGCCGATCCCCGCAGTCGAGTTGCTGGAACAATCGGGATTTCGCGTCGGAGAAGTGACGCGCATGGACATCTGGGGGCTAGCGGTTGCCGCTGTGGTTGCTGACTCCCCTTGATCGAGGTGCATCAAGCTCAATCTCGAGGGGAGTTTGCGATTTCAGACAAGAGCCGATCACCGAGGGTATCGTAGTCGCCGTTGTAGTGATGCCCGCCGGGAAGGAATTGCGTATTCGCGATGTCTTCGGTCAGGGTGTGGGCGATGGAATCGCTTTCCTTTTCGCCTGCGAAACAGGAAATCGGCAGCCACTTTGCCAGCGCGGCCAAATCGGGAAGCAGGAGATGGCCGCATACCTCGGAGGTCTGGAAGCCCAGCCAACCGATAAAGCGAAATTTGAGCACGACCCGGTGACCGGGACTCATCAGGATCATTCGGGCGATCCTTGACCGAATTGTCTCGGGAAGCTGATTCGCGATAAGGGGAAGGACATCTGCGCCAATGGAGTATCCCGCAAGCACCACCGTGGCCTTGTTCTACTCCGCGGTGAATTTTTCGACCAGATTCTCCAACTCCTCGGCGGCGGTCTGCGGGGTCTTTTCCTTCCAGAAATAATGCATGCAGTCGATGCCGATGACGGCAAATCCATGCTGTTGAAGATGTCTCGAAGGATGAGTCGTCAGCTTCGCCCAGCCACCATCACCCGAGAATAGGACGACCAATCCTCGTGATGGGCCGGTGTGCTCCGGTCCGGCATCTTCTGGCGGATAACGATGGAGACAGGATGCTGGAATCTCTCCAACGGGTACGGAGTCACGGGCAGCAGCGAGCCTGCCGGCAATGAATCGGCGGAATTTTCCGGTGATATCTTTGAAGATCATCAGGGTCAGGATTGGTCACCGGGCGGCGGCGCTGAAGGAGGCTCAATCTATTCTTCATCGGAATCCTGATGGGCAATTGAATTCGCCAGTCCACCGCTGATGAGACTGGCAATATCGAGGAGCACGACGGGAAGTCGAATCCCCCCACCACAGGCGAGATAGCGAGGTTCCCATTCGGGATCGAATTTCTCTTTGTAGGCGCGGAGTCCCTGAAAGTTGTAGAAGTGCTCGCCGAGATTGAAAACCTGCGCTCCGATCCGGTTCCAGACGGGAGCCAGTTCCCATGAGGATCAGGGCGGCCATCCAGGCGGCATCGATCCGACGGCGGATGGCTCCGGATAGAATCAACAAGCCAACCCCAACGATGCTGCCGAAGAAGTGGGACAACTCGACGATGGATAGCGGCAACCACTTTTCCATTGCCGCCAGTCGCGAACTGACGCCTGGAGTCGCGCCGGAAAGTAAAAGGATCACTCCAGCAACGAATGCCATGATCGACAGCAGGAGCGGTATGATGGGCGACAACCAGCCACCGATCTTTCCCGTGAATGTCGATAGGATATGTTTACGGATGGCGGTTTCATGGCCTCCCAACAGAAAGATCGCGAGAACGAAAGGAAGCAAATAGTAGATCGCGCGAAAGGCGATCAGGGAGGAAAGCGCGGCCGATTTTCAAACTGACTCAGGTAACAAGTGAAGGATGATCGTTTCAAAAACTCCCAAGCCTCCCGGGACCAAGCTCAACAACGCGATGGCCTGAGCCAGGGAAACGATGCCAAGAAAGTACCAGAGAGTGAGTCCCATATCTGGGGGCATTAGGGCGAACAACACGACTCCGGACAGGAGCCAATCCACCGAGGACACCATGATCGCCGGCAGGGTCAGTCGGAAAGTGGGCAACTCAAAGCGCCAGTTTCGAACTTGAATCGCCTCTCGTCGTAGAGAGATCAGGACGAGGAACGCCGCGACCACGAAGAGAAGAAAAATGCCCAATCCGCGTACGGAGTGAAACGGGAACTCCAGTGAAGCGGGAATGGAGAACTCCGTTAGCGAGAACAAGAGACCACCAGCCAGGATTTGACCAAGAATACCGATCACGAAATTAAATCCGATCACGCGGGTCACGTCGGCGGCGTCGATACCCCAACTGGTATAGAGCCGCATTCTGACTGCGCCACCGCTGATCACGGAATGCCCGATGTTCATGCTGAAGGCATAGCCAATGAAGGCCGTCAGCGCGATTTGCCAGTTGGCGACTTTCTGGCGGACGTAGCGCAGCGCAAACCAGTCGTAGCAGATCAATGCGAGGTAACCGACAATCGTAGAGCACGCCGCTACCCCAAGCTGTTCGAGTGAAATCTGGTGAAGATAGGCTCGAAAATCGGAAAAATTGAAATGCTCAATCTCCCGGTGCAATGCCCACATAGCCGCCGCGAAGACGACCAGAGCCGCTACCGGCAACAGTCGATGCATTCCGCCTTTTCGCGATCTTTGATCTGATGCGATTGTCTGACCGTGGTCTCTAGTTGATCAATTTCCCCAAAGTCGGATTGCCCCTCCGCAGTTCATCGAGCAAGCGATCATAGCGATAGATGTGCCGCAGGGCCCGCACGATGAGATAGACCGACAAAATGATGAGGCCGCCGCAAACGATGAGGACAGGGATCAAGAGATGCATGACCTCCTCGTTTTGATAGGACTTGGCCGTTGCGATGAGCAGGCTGAGAACGGAGAGCGGCAGCACGAAAATACCCGAGCCTGTTCGCAGAACCGAGAGAGCCGTTCGTTTCTCGGCGAGTAAGAGTTGCGCCGAGTCAAACCACTCGGATCCAAAAGTCGGTTTGGGAAGTTCTTCCATTTTTTGAGGTGACTAAAAGAGGAGGGTGATGAGCGATTGAGCGAATTGCGGAAGTGGGACCAGCCCCCTGTCGATTCCCAGGCTTCGCTGGAAAATTCTCAAAATTCGCTCCGCTTTGTTGCGGCTTGGCTTTTGGGGAATGTAGGGCGGGTTTTGTGAAAGAGCGTATCGATCGATCAATCAATCGATGGTTTTCCGAACGCATCGTAAGCGGCATGTTTGTAAAGTTCGGACAGCGTCGGGTAATTGAACGCGGGGCGGAGGAAGACGTCGGCGGTGGCAACGGCGGACAGAGCGACGACACCGAGATGGACGAGTTCGGTGGCCTGTTCGCCGATGATGTGAACCCCGAGCAGTCGCCTGGTGTTTCGTTCGAAGTAGAGTTTCAGAAGGCCGAATTCTTCGCCGATGATGAGTCCGCGGGCATTGTCGCTGTAGCGCGCTTTGCCAACGACGAAGTCCGCACCCCGAGAACGAAGTTGATCTTCGATCTCTCCAGCCATGGCGCATTCGGGGATGGTGTAGATGCCGTAGGGGAGGACAACAGGTGCCAGTTCTTCATCGTCGGCGCGGAAGGCGTGTTCGATGGCGATGCGCGCTTGGCCGATGGAAGTGGAGGCGAGAGAGGGAAAGCCGATGACATCCCCGGCGGCGTAGATGTCAGGGTTCGTGGTCTGGTAGTGCGGATCGACCGTGATTAGGCCGCGTTTCCCGAGTTCGACTCCGGTGTTCTCCAAGCCAAGACCGTCGGTATTGCTGGAGCGCCCCGTGGCGAGGAGGAGACAGTCCGCTGAGAGTGCCGTTCCGCTTTCCATGGTAGCTGTGATGCTGGCATCGGTTTCGGAGACGGAGGCGACACGTTCGGATTTGATCATGCGGACCCCTGAGGCAACGAGGGCTTTTTCGAGGAGGTCTTGGACTTCGGTGTCGAGGAAAGGGAGTAACACTTCGCTGCTGTTCACCAAAGAGACGGCGATCCCGAGGCAGGCGAAGATGGAAGCATACTCGCAACCGATGACTCCGGCACCGACGATGAGCATGGACTTGGGGAGCTGCGCGATATGGAGGATGGAATCCGAGTCGAATACCCGTGGGCTTTCGGTCGGGAAGATGGGCGGACGGAACGGGCGGGAACCGGTGGCGATGAGGATGACGGCACCGGAAACTCGGTGGGGGTCGGCGTTTGGGGAGGAAATGGAAAGGACGTGTTCGCTTTCGAAAGCAGCGGTTCCGGTGATGACCTGGACGTGTTGAGCATCGAGACGCGCGCGAATTTTTTCGCGTTCCTTCTCGGCGACGTGGCGTTCGCGGTAGAGGAATTCTCGTGCAGTGATGCGTTCAGTCGCAATGGAGAGATCGAGTCCGAAGAGAGCGCGCTGGCGAAAGCCCGCAAGGAAGAGGGCGGTTTCGCGGAGGGTTTTCGAGGGGAGCGTGCCGGTGTTGGTGGCGGCGCCGCCGAGGACGTTTTCTTTTTCGATCAAGGCCACTTTCTTGCCGAGGTAGCCAGCCTCGACAGCAGCCATCTCGCCGGCGGGACCCGAGCCGATGACAATGAGATCGTAGTCGTAGGGAGGAGGATGCGTGACTGTCATTTGGTTGGGGAGGGGCGTTCAGTGAATCCGGGGGTGAAAGGAAGACCTCTAGATTCTTCTTTGATTCGACCTTCACCAAGTCTTTCTGTATCCCTAATGCAGGCAGTGCGCCTTTGATTTTCCAATTCTCTCAACTGGTATCGCCGCAGGCAAGCGCGACCGCGCTTGTGCAGACCCCTCTATTTCCTGGCAATGATCGACCCCGAAAATCCTCACAGTCGTCCCGCACCGGGTTACCCGGGTATGGATCCTCGATGGACCCAGAGCAACAAGGAGAGCATCGGCACAGCCTACCACACGAGCTGCCGGCTTTGGTACACGCTGAGCCATGGCATCGTGAACGAAATCTACTATCCCTGCATCGACACGCCCAACACTCGAGATCTCCAGTTCCTCGTCACCGACGGCGAAACCTTCTGCCACGAAGAACGGCGCCACCTTGACCACGAAATTCACTATCCGGAAAAGGGCACCCTCCTCCAGAAAATTACCAACACCGATCCCGGGGGCCGCTACCGCATCGTCAAAGAAGTCCTCGCGGAACCTCACTCCTCTGTCCTCCTTATCCACGCCCGGCTCGAAATCCTCGAGCCTTCCTTGCGTGGAAAGATCCGACTCTATGCCCTTCTGGCTCCGCACATGCGCGGTCTTGGCAATGACAACTCCGCCCGTTGGAGCGACGACGACCAGCGGAAGCTCCTGCACGCGTGGCGGGCCGGCAGTCACCTCGTCTTTGGCGCGTTGCCCGAATTCCGCCGACGTTCCGTGGGGTTCGCCGGGACCAGCGATGGATGGCAGGATCTCATGGAAAATTTCCGCATGGACTGGGAATACACCGAGGCCCTCCACGGGAATGTTGCCATGCTGGCCGAACTGGAGCTCTCTCCTGAAGGCGAAGTCGTGCTCGGCGTCGGCTTTGGGAACAGCCGCCAGAGCGCCGCAGCCACCCTGCTGCAGGCGCTTGCCGAACCCTTTGCGGAGCATCGCCAAAACGTCATCGCGCAGTGGCAGCGGGTTCATTCTGACTGCGGTGAAGTGGCCGACCTCGCCGCTCATACCGGAGACGGTGGCAGCATGTTCCGCCTCAGCCGCTGCATTCTTCTCGCGCATGAAGACAAGCTCTACCAAGGTGCCCTCGTGGCTTCCCTCAGCATTCCCTGGGGCGAGACCAAGGGTGACACCGATCTCGGCGGATACCATCTCGTCTGGCCGCGCGACATGATGCAAAGCGCTGTCGCCTTGCTCGCGGCGGGGCACCGGGAAACCGCCTTGCGTGCCCTCGTATGGATGTCCTGCGTCCAGAGTCCCGATGGGAGCATGCCGCAGAACTCATGGATCGACGGACAGCCCTACTGGAAAGGGCGCCAGCTCGACGAAGTCGCCGCCCCGGTGCTCCTCGCCTGGCACCTTCGAAAACATGACGCCCTGCAACTTTTTGACGCCTGGACCGTGGTTTCCCGTGCTGTCCGTTACCTCGTCCTGCATGGACCGGTCACTGAGCAGGAACGCTGGGAGGAGAACGCGGGGTATTCGCCATCCACGCTTGCCGCCATCATCGCCGCGCTCATTGGTGCCGCCGATTTCGCCGACGACCGACCGGAGACTTCGGATACGGCGGATCTTCTGCGTGACCACGCCGACTGGCTCTCGGATCATATCGAGGAGTGGAGCGCTACCACTAGGGGAGATCTCGTCCCCGGGATTTCCCGCCACTTCATCCGCCTCAATCCGGCCGATCCCGCACGACCGGACATCGTTCCCGACCCGAATACCGCGATCATCCACCTGAAAAACGACGGAGGAAGCCACCCTGCCCGTCGCATTGTCGGCGGCGACTTTCTCGCGCTGGTCCGGTTGGGGGTGCGCGCCGCTGACGACCCGCTCATCCGCGATTCTCTGAAAGTCATCGACCACGAATTGAAGTTCGACCTTCCTGCCGGTCCCAGCTGGCGCCGCTACAATTTTGACGGCTATGGTCAAAAGGTCGACGGCTCCGCATTTGACGGCACCGGTTTCGGTGGTCCGTGGCCGCTTCTGACCGGCGAGCGTGGTCATTACGAACTCGCTGCAGGAAACGACCCGCTTCCCTTCATCAAGACCCTCGAAAGATTCGCCAATGCCGGGGGCATGCTCCCCGAACAAGTCTGGCACTTTGACGACCTGCCGGAACGAGAGTTGCGCAAAGGCGCCCCCACGGGAGCCGCCATGCCCCTTTGTTGGGCGCACGCCGAATACCTCTCCCTGGTGCGCAGTTTTCGCGAGGGAGTCTGCTTTGATCGCATTGATTCCGTCCACGAGCGTTACGCGGTGAATCACACCTCCGGCACCGTCGAAATCTGGACTTTCGCCCACCAGTCTCCCAGAATCCTGCCGGGCCGCCTCTTGCGCCTCGTCTTCGGCGCTCCGGCGACCGTGGTCTGGAGCGCCGACAACTGGGGCACCGCCAGTGAAATCGTGGCGGAAAGCAATGCGCTCGACCTGTGGACGGCGGATCTTCCAGTGCACCGTCTTGCGCCCGGCACTGTGATCGAGTTCACCTTCCACTGGGAAACCCACTGGGAGGGGCACAACTTCAGCTGTCTCATCGGCTCTGCGGAACCGGGCGACGGCTAACGGGCCGAGTTCAACCAGCTACGCCTCGCGGCATTGCCGGAGTCGGCTCAGATCGTCTGAGCCCGCCCGGTTGCGTCGCCGAAGGTTTCCTCCTTCACTCCGATGGTATCCAGCATGCTGAGATAAAGATTGCTGAGCGGGGTGTCGCTGCCGAGTTCGACGTGGCGACCGTTCTGGAAACGCCCTCCACCGGCGTGGCCGGCGAGGACAATAGGGAGATTGTTGTGACGGTGGCGGTCGGGATCGGAGAGGCCGCTACCCCAAAGGATCATGGAATTGTGAAGAATGGATTTTCCGTCGGCGTCCTTCTTCTCGTTCAGTTTTTCGAGGAAATAGGCGAATTGCCGAGAGTAGAAAAGATCGATCTTGGCCAGTTTGGCGAGATTCACGGGATCTTTCTGATGATGGGAAATGGAGTGGTGACCGTCGGGAACGCCGATGTCTTTGAAGCTGCGGTTGCTGCCGTCGTTGGAAAGGAGGAAACTCGCCACGCGGGTGGAGTCGGTCTCGAAAGCGAGAACCATCATGTCCATCATGAGGCGAATGTGCTCTTCGAAACTGTCGGGGATTCCCGCAGGAGACTCGGAATTGGGATCAGTCGGGGGGCCGAATCGTTCTGCCTTTTCGATTCGTTGCTCGATTTCACGAATCCCGGTGAGGTATTCGTCGAGTTTCATCTTGTCGTTGTTACCAAGCTGTTTCTCCAGAGAATGAGCATCCTCCAGCACGAAATCGAGGATGGAGCGCTGCTGCTGCTGGCGAAGCTGATAGCTCTTGCTGCGTTCCTCCTTGGAACCTGAGCCGAAAAGCCGCTCGAACACCAGCCGCGGATTGACCTCGGGAGTCATCGGGGTGTTTTCCGAGCGCCAGGACAGATTGTATTGGTAGGCGCAGGAATAACCGGAATCACAGACGCCGCTCTTTCGGACCCCTTCACAGGAAAGTTCCAGGGACGAGAGTCGAGTCTGGTCACCGATTGCTTTGGCGGCAACCTGGTCCACCGAAATGCCGAGACGAATGTCCGAACCGGCAGTCTTGAAAGGCCGTGCACCGGTGAGAAAGGAGGCATTCGCCCGGGCGTGATCGCCACCGCCATCGCCTCCTGAGGTGCCATTTTTGTGTTCAAATCCCGAGTAGATCTGGAAGTCATTCTTGA
Organism: Verrucomicrobiia bacterium; assembly: GCA_020440025.1. Taxonomy (GTDB): domain Bacteria; phylum Verrucomicrobiota; class Verrucomicrobiia; order Verrucomicrobiales; family DEV007; genus JAEUHH01. The sequence continues at coordinate 14,068 of JAGROX010000073.1, read as the reverse complement.
ACTTGGCGTAGGGCTGCTGGGTTTCATTGAACTGGTATTCCTTGCCCGCGCCAGTCAGAACCCACTTGTCCACGTTCACGCCGTTCGGGTGATAGAGAAAGGCCATGCGCATGGGCATGCCGGAAGCGGTCAATCCTGCCTTGCCTGCTTCCGCAGCCTTGGCGGCTTCGGCAAAGACACGTCCGGGAATCAGGGAATGCAGTGCAGGCAGGGCGACGCCGGCACCGAGTCCGCGGAGAAAATTTCGACGATGAAGAGAGTTCATGATGGTTCAGGAGACAGAAGCCTCAAAGTTTGGACGGGGAAAGGGGGGTGAATTATTCGTTGGCGTTTGAAAAGAGATCGCCGTCGCCGCGACGTTTCTGAAAAGGGGCGCTTTCGATGATTCCGTAGAGGAGTTCCCGCAGGGTGCCACCGCCGGTTTCGACTTTGTTGACAATGCCATCCACCGAGGGCGCATCGTAGTATTCAACGCCTCGGCCCACCGCATAGGTCAGCAACTTTTCGGCCAGAGCCCGATGAAAGTCGTGGAAGCGTTTTTCGGAAAGGATCTTGGAAAGTTCCTGCGCGTTGCTGAATTTTTCCCCAGTGACCAACTCGCCGCTGGCATCGATGGGATTGCCCCGATAGTTGTCCTGCCAGGCCCCGAGGGCATTGAAGTTTTCCAACGCCAGTCCGATGGGGTCCATCCGATTGTGGCAGGAGGCGCACAGCGCCTGTTCGCTGTGAATCTTCAGGATCTCGCGGAGGGGCAGGTTTTTGTTTTTGCCCTTTTGGGCGTCCTCCAGCGGAGGCACATCCGGCAAGGCGGGAGGGGACGGCGTGGCGAGGAGGTTTTCGAGAACGAACAGACCGCGTTTCACCGGAGAGGTTCGCGTGGGATTGGAGGTGACGATGAGGAAAGTTGATTGGGTGAGCAATCCGCCCCGTTTGGAGTCGGCGGGGAGCGACACCTTTCGCATGTCGTTGCCCTTCACGTCTTCGATCCCATACCAGTTGGCGAGACGCTCATTGAGGAAAGTGTAGTCCGCACTCAACAACTCGGTCGCGGGTCGATTTTCGCGCAGGATGTGGGCGAAGAACAACTCCGTCTCCAGTCGCATGGACTTGCGAAGCTCGTTGTTGAAGATTTTGAGCGCCTGACCCAAGTCCTTCATCTCGAGAATCCGCCGGGCATCAATGTTGATGGTTTCGACATCGCGAGCCTGAAGCCATTGACCGACAAAGTTGTTGATGAAGCGGTCCGATTTCTTGTCCGCCAGCATTCGGTCCACCTGCGCGCGCAGGTTTTCCCGCAGCTTGCCTTCTCCCGCGATCTTGAGGAGTTCGTCGTCGGGACAAGAACTCCAGAGAAAGTAAGAGAGGCGGGAGGCGAGGGCGTATTCATCGATGGGAACAATCTTGGCTGGATTGTCCGGTTCGGCCTGAATCTCGGCTCGGAAAAGAAAGCGGGGGCTAGACAGGATCGCGGTCAGGGCGTGACCGATGCCATGCTCGAATTTCTTGCCGGGCTGAGATTCGATCATCTGAGAGAGAGCGACCAAACGATCAAGGGTGGGCTCATCCACCGGTCGGCGGAAGGCGCGGGTGGCAACCCGTTTCAGGAGTTCGCGGCGATAGTCGTCGCGCGCCTTGGCATCACTGGGGGGAGGACCGTCGAAGAAAATATCGCGAAACTCACTCGGGTATTCCTTCACGCTGCCATCCAGCGGCCCGTAAAGCGTCATGCGTTGCACACTCACTGCGAGGGCATTCTCGCCTTCCAGCGGAGCCTTGTCGGGCGTGATGGAGAAACGGAACTCCTGTCCATTTCCTTTCTTCAGTTTGACCTTGGTTTTCAGCGAAATGGATTTCGAGTTGTCCCAGCCGACGTTGCGTTCGGCAATGGGTTGATCGCCCAGTTTCAATGCGAAAGTGGCGGTGTTGGACGTGGCTTCCATGGAGCCCTTGATCTCAAACTCGACCCGAGCCTCGTATTCCCCATCGTAGTTGATCCAAGGCTTCCCGACATATTCGCGGGGACTCTGGAATCCGATCCAGCCGAGCGTGTGCTTTTCGTTCTTGGGATCTTTGAAGTCACCCAGATTGACCCATTTCGTCGGGATCTTGGGGCCTTCGGTCGGGACGGCTTCTTCGACGACATTCGCCGCGGCCTGAATGTATTTTTCCATCAACAGAGGCGAGATGCTGAGCACGTCGCCAATGGTGTCAAAGCCATAGCCGGTGTCATCCGGTGGGAAATCCTCAGTGACGTCGGAGCGCACGCCAAAGAGATCCTGGATCGTGTTTCGGTATTCCACGCGATTCAGTCGGCGCACGGTGACCACTCCTGGATCGGGGTTTTCAGGATCTAGTTTGAAAACGTCGCGCTCGACCCAGGCGATCAGTTTTGCCCGCTCTGCATCGGTGGGTTGAGGCTTCTTGGCGGGGGGCATCAACCCGGCACGGGTGGTCTCCCAGACATCGAACCACAGGAGCATGTTCGCCAGGTGATCATCCAGCTTCTCGTAGTCATCCATCTTGAAGTCGCCCTTGTCCATGCCATCGCCGTGGCAGTCGTAGCAATACTTCACCAGGATGGGCTCGATTTCGGTGGAAAACGCCTTGGCGGTCGCGGCCGGATCATCGGCGCGAAGGGATAGTGGAAAGCTCGCCACAGCGAACCAAGCCACGGCGGCAGTCAAACGGGAGGATATCATGGGGAAGGGGATACGAACGAAGACTACGATAGGGAAACGCTCCCACAATTTACGTGTTTAAGGCACTGGCAGGGAGGTCTGCGACGCTACGATGGACTCAACAGGGTTGAGTCGCTGAGCACACCCTGTTGAATGCCGGTCAGATTCTGATGGTGAACATTGATCAGTCGTGAGCTTCTGTCTCGACAATCACATACATGGCGTTCCGAGGCAGTGGAATTTCCAGAACCTCGGCATTGCGGGTGGTGACGATTTCTCTGACCGGGTAGCCGTTCACATCCAACAGGGTGGCCTTGGTCAGTCGCGGATTGGCGATTTTGATATTGGCATAGGTATTCTCGACTCGCCACGGTGGGCCTCCGATGGTGAGAATGCGTTCCCCGTGAACCTCGTAGGCATCGTCTCCTTTGCCGAAGGTTTCGACGGCATCTTCGGTGCGCCAGCCGGTCAGCCGGGCGGCGGTGCCGCATTGAATGAGGACACGCTTTGAGCTTTTGATCGGAGCGCCATCCATCGAGACCAACTGGATGGTGGCATAGTCGTTGGTGGATCTGATGGTGACGGCACCGAGGACAAACTCACCACCGTTCTTTTTGAGGAATCCGCTCACACCTTTGGCTTTCAGTGAATTGAGGGTGACCAAGCGATCGCGGTAGTGCCAGTTCAGCTCCCCGGTGTTGCTGGAAATGATGCCGAGATCGAGATCAAGATACTGGCTGAGATCCTGAGTGATGGTGGCAGTCGGATCGCGATCCAATTTCGAAGTGACAGGCCCGATGAGAAAAGCGGCCGGATTGATGGCATCCCCTTTGGGCTTCCAGTTCTTTTCCAGAAAATCCTGGTGACGGGCATCGCCGTAGAGTTCGTTGTCAGGCAATCGCAGCGATTCACGGTTCCAGAGTTGGTCCAGCGAACGCTCTTCATGGACGACGGGCTCGCCCTCGGCCACGTAGCCCTGGCGATACATGAGGGCATTGGCGGGAAACATTCCCACTGACATGGGCCAGCAGAAATTCCATTTATGGAGCGACTGCGAGCCATTGAAATTCCAGAATGGTTTTCGCGGATCGTTCTCGTAGTAGGGTGTCTGCGCGGAGAACCAACAGATCCCATCCAAACCGGTCAAGCTCTGGTAGGCGGCGCCGAGAAAGGCCCCTTCGCTCTGATAGCGGTTCGGGTTTTTCCAACTCGTTTCGGTGACGATGAAGGGGTGACCTTCTTCGAGACGGAAATTGGTGGAGAGTTCGAATGGCTTTCCGAGCACGGATTCATTGACGAGAAAATGTCCGGCGTCGATGCGGTACCCATCGGCTTCGCCCTTGTGCTGGTAGTCCGAGCCGACGTACTCGTTTTCCGCATCGATTTCCAAAGCATGATAGCTCCAGCGTTCGACCGCTTTCAATTTACCGTCGTTCGCGGTGCGCCAATTGGTCGCGTTGAGCAGTTGTCGGCATCCGAGATCCTCCCGGAGATGCCGTCCCATGGCGGCGTAAAAGTCGCGCTGGAGATGGCCGATGTACTCGGTGGTGTCCCGTAGTCGAGCATCGAGGGCAGGCGTCTTTGGGTTTGGATCGCGGGTCAGCTCAAAAACTTTGAGCACCGCCAATCGACCGGCTTCGAGATGGTCGACGGGGTCCTTCCCTTTGAAGCCCTCGCCCCACGCCTCCCATGCCTTTGGTACGCTGCCGTATTTTTCACTCAACCAGATGCTGAACTGATCGGCGAGGAGGACCCGTTGTGCTTCCGGAAGGTTCTGTTGCGTCCAGAAAAGGAGGGAGTCTTCGTTCAGCACCTGCAGAATGGCGACGGTCGGATCTTCGGCGATGGCGAGGCCGGTATACGGGTTTTTCCGGGTATAAAATTCCCGGGTCCAATGGCGATAGGCATCCTGAAGTTTTGGATCGAAAAAGATGATGCCTTCCAGGGCGCCCTTGGGATCGCCCGCCAAACCCCAGGAGGTCGGGGCATCGAAGTGAGGATAGAACGGGGAGATGAGCACGTAGATTCCGTTGTCCTTGCACGACTTGATGAAGCGGTGGACGCCACCGACGACTTCCTCATTCAGATCAGTGATCTGGGAACCTTCCTTGGTGTCGCAAATGGTGACGTGCAGGCGTACCAGGTTGACGCCGAGTTTGGCGAGCCATCGGGCGTGAAAATCCATGTCCTCCGGCGAAAAACCAATGGCGTCGGTGCCGATCGCCCAGAACCGAATCGGTTGGCCATCTCCCCGGACGAAGCTGTTTCCATCTCCGGATAGCTTCACGAATCCGGTTTCCCCCGAGTGGGTTTCATTGAGCGAACGCAGATCGAGCAGTGCCTCGGGTGTGAACGGATCGCGAGCCGGCGCAAAGTCCCAGCTGTTGGTTTCGTCGAGAGCGGTTTCCTCTGAGCGACTGACTCCAGACGAAGCCAGAAGAGTGAGACAGAGAAGGATGGTGAGGGAAAAACGGGCAGGGGACATGACGTGCCAAGAATAGCGCATTTGTGTCGAATTGCCTGATTTTGAGAAGTGGGATTCGAGCCGCGTGCAGGGAATACGGAATGATTCTGGTAACTGGTGGCGTTTTGCGCTAGCAGGAGATGTCATGGTCACTCATCTATCTCTCTCGCTTCGTCGAAATTCCCTTCTCCCTTTGCTGACTGTTCTCATCGCGGGAGCAGGCTCGTCATTGCGAGGAGAAGAGCCGCTCAACGTCATCGTTTATTTCGTCGATGACATGGGTTGGACAGATGTGGGATGCTTCGGGAGTGATTTCTATGAGACGCCGAACATCGACCGGCTCGCTGCGGAGGGGGTGAGATTCACCAATGCCTATTCGGCATGCACGGTTTGCTCGCCATCACGGGCAGCACTCCTGACAGGGAAATATCCGGCCCGGCTACACGTGACGGATTTCATTCCCGGTCACCCGTTTGTCAACACGCCGCTCCTGATTCCCGAGTGGACTCAGCAACTGAACCTCGAGGAAGTGACGGTGGCGGAACAGTTGAAAACGAAAGGCTATCACACCGCCCATTTCGGAAAGTGGCATCTGACGCCGCGTGATCGCACCGACGATCCCAATGACGACGGAAATTTCCCCGAGTTTTATCCGGATCGGCAGGGCTTTGATTTCAATATCGGCGGCTGCGAACGCGGTGCCCCCGCGAGCTACTATTGGCCCTACGGTCGCGGCAAGACCTTGGAGGAGAAGAAGAACAATAACACCTTTCGCACGATTCCCGATCATGGGGCCACCGAAGACACCTACCTGACCGATCAACTGGCCGATGAGGCAGTTCGTCTCATTGGAGAGTTCGATCAGGATCCCTTCTTCATCTACTTCCCTTTTTACAACGTTCACACGCCGCTCCAGGGACGGGAGGATTTGGTGGAGAAGTATCGCAAGAAACTGGAAGCCAACCCAAACGTAACCCAGAAAAACATTCAGTATGCCGCCATGGTGGAGAGTGTCGACGAAGCCATTGGGAGAATCATGGCTCAGGTGGCCAAGCAAGGCGTTTCGGATCGCACGATGGTGATCTTTTCTTCAGACAATGGCGGACTCTATCCCCAGTCGACGACCAATCGGCCGCTTCGCCAGGGGAAAGGCTCCATCTACGAAGGCGGAGTGCGAGTGCCGACCATCATTCGCTGGCCCGGGGGGGCGAAAGCTGGCGCTGTCAGTGAGGAGCCCGTCATCACGATCGACTTTTTCTCGACGATTCTCGATGCAACCGGGGCCGTCCCGCCGACAAAACTCGGCGATGCGATTGACGGCCTTTCTCTGGTGCCACTGCTGAAGGACCCCTCCAGTGCGACGCTCGATCGAGACGCCATTTTCTGGCATTATCCGCACTATCACAGCATGGGTGGGGTTCCCTATAGCGCGGTGAGGATGGGTGATTGGAAATTGATTGAGCAACATGGCGGTATCGCTCCCGTGGAGTTGTATCACCTCTCCGAAGACATCCACGAAGATCACAATCTCGCCGAGACCGAGCCGGAAAGGACCGCCGCCATGCTGAAACGACTACAAGACTGGCGCCACTCGGTCGATGCCCAGATGCCGACGAAAAACCCAAGTTACGATCCTGGTCAGCCCGTTGGCATCAGTCGTGGTGGCAAGATTCGACCGATGGCAGTGGTGAGAGAGTGAGCCTCACTCCGTTTTGCCTTCGATGAAGATTCGGGAGGCATGTTTCGAGGAGTGATGCACCGAGTTCGTCGCAGTGATCGCGTCGTCGGGAAACTCCAGAGTCAGCGGCTTGCCGTTTTGGGGGTTCGGCTCGTAAAGCGGGGCGCCCGTGCTGGCAATGGTGACGCGGATGCGATGTCCGGCGGCAAAAATCTGACTGATCCAACCTACCGGGAAGGTCAGCGGGTAGACTTCGCCGGGTGTCATGAGTTCCTCGTGATCGAATCCGTTCCGATAGCGAAGCCGCCAAGGATAGTCGACGATGAGAATGGAACGTCCATCGGGATAGACATCGCTGACGCGAACAATGACATCGGTGTCTGGAGCCGTCGAGGATAGGAAGAGCTCTGCGTAAACCCGGCCGGTCCATTCGACCGGCTCGGTGAGAGGCTCCGTGGTGAAGGTGCGGACTTCGGCCTGTTGCTCAAAGGCTCGCGCATCTTTCGCGCCGGGAAACGAGGAACCGGGAATCTCCATGGGCTGACGCGGATCGCTGAGCCAGTAGGTGACCGCATCTTGCGATTCGGTGGGTTTCTCGTCGGCAAGTTTCCCGTCGCCCGATAGATAGAGCGATCGCGCCTCCGATTTCGGGGGCCAATCGTCCGTCTG
>JAGROX010000073.1:1361-6524 GCA_020440025.1 Verrucomicrobiia bacterium | reverse complement strand
TTCGTCGGTGATCTCATTCTCGATGCCCTTGAGCCAATGATCGAACCAGTGCAGCATGTGTTCGTCGACCGGCCATGAGGCATTGTCGGGATACTGGATTTCGCCGACTTTGGGTCCCTTGTTGGTTCGACCGTGCAACCAAGGGCCGATGAGCAACCACTGCTTGCCGCGCGATTCGACACCGCCTTGATGTTGTCGACCGACAAAGCTGGCAATGGAGCCCTGATTCATGAAGTCATACCAACTGCCGATGGTGAAACAGGGCACATTCATTTTGTCAAAATGGAGAGTGCAATCCTCGGCCTTCCAGTAGTCATCGTAGTGCGGATGAGCGAACCACTCCGCGAGCAGATCGAGATTGTCCTGAGGGTTGCGACAATTGGCACCGAGGCCGAGAAATCGATTCGGGCGCGTGCCTCCGCCAATGCGATAGCCTTCGTGAAACAGGCTCAGTCCAGTGTCGACCATGTACTGACAGACGAGACCGGGTGGCTGAGTCACCGCCAGATAATTCTGGGCATAGCCGCCCTGTGAACTGCCAAAGGTGCCGATTTTTCCCGTGCTCCACGGCTGTTTTGCCAGCCATTCGCAGGCATCATAGCCATCGCTCAGTTCGCCCCATTGCAGCGCGCGGTAGCCGACCCATTTGCCTTCGGATTCGTGAGTGCCCCGGTAGTTGATCAATCCCACCACGTAGCCGTTGCGGGCCATGTTGGCGGCGGATTCCCGGGTCCCTTTGGCGCGAAGGGAAGCGTAGCGTTGTTCAAAAATCACCGGCCACGGGCCCTCACCATCGGGGAAGTAAAGGTAGGCGGACAAGTGCTTGCCATCGCGCATCGGAATCATGACGTGCTTTTCCGTCACGTCGCCGAAATCGAGATCGGGTTCCGTCGAGGCGGCCACAGCCGCAGTGGCCAAGGTTCCCCATCCCAGACAGGTGAATGCGAGAACGCGGAGAGAAGAAAAGATGGTCATGAGAGGTTGGGTGCTATTTGGCTTCTGGTTTCGATTTCTTGGTGGCGTCTTTCTTTTTCTTCTTTTCGGGACTGCCTCGCTTCGCTGACTGAATCGGATCAGCGGCCTCGGTGATGGCCACTTGCGGATCGAGAGCCGCTTTGAGTTTCGCGTGAACCGCTTTCAATTCCTCGGGAATTCCGCCCGTGGCGAGATCGGCTTTTTCTTCCGGGTCGGCGACGGTATCGAAAAATTTCCCGGTCGCGTAGAGTTTGTACTGCTGATCGCGGGCGTGTTGCGAGGCCTTGTCGCGAACGCCGTCACGCTCGTACCAACAATAGATCGCGCCCTTATCTCGGTCATCGGCACTCCCCTTGAACACCGGCATCAAACTGACACCGTTCAGGCCATCGGGCGCTTTCACGCCGGCGGCATCGGTCAGGGTGGGGAAGACATCGCTGAAATCGACCAGCGCATCACTGACCTGACCCGGTTGGATCACGGCGGGCCAGCTGGCGATGAATCCGACGTGGGTGCCGTTGTCTTTCGGACTGCCCTTGCCGCCGCGGTAGGGGCGACCGTTGAAATCGGAAACGATGTCCGTGTAGGTGCCATTGTCACCCGTCCAGATGATCAGGGTATTCTCTCGCTGTCCGGTGGATTCGAGTTGATCGATGACTTTGCCCACCATCTTGTCGGTATAGCGGACAAAAGCATCCCAGTATTTCTGGCTCTTGTATCCGCCCGGTTCATTGATGGCGTCTTTCCACATTTCCGGATCCCAGTCGGGATGATCGGGTGTCGGGACGAAAGGCCAATGCGGCAAGAGCATCGGGTAGTAGACAAGAAAGGGAGCGTCGTCGTCTTTCTTCTCGTCGATGTAGCGACAGACGTAGTCGCTGATGAGATCGGGACCGAACTCTCCGTTCTTGAAATCCTTTTCCTCTCCATCGATCTCGAGACCAGGATTCGGATAGCGACTTGGACGTCGGGTCAACTGCCAGAGACAGTGACGATCGAATCCAAAATTGGCCACGCCCTCGAAGCCTCCCTGTAACTGCCACTTCCCGGCAATCGCTGTCTGATAGCCCGCGTCGCGCAGCACATTGCCAAAGGTCACCGCCTGAGGATCGAGGAGGCCGAACTTGATGTAGTTCCGGTTGTTGTAGATCCCCGTCATGATCTGAACCCGGGACGGCGTGCAGATGGGCTGGGAGTGGGCGTGATTGAATCGAATGCCGCTGGCCGCCAGTCGATCTATGTTGGGCGTCTGGTAAACCTTGCTCCCGTAGCAGGACAAATTTTCGTAACCGATATCATCGGCCATCATCATGATCAGGTTGGGGCGTTCCCGGTCGCCCGCAGCGGTTGCGATGCCGACCAATACGATCATCGCTGAAAACACCGACCAAAGAGGGTTGAGTCGCGGACTTGACCCTGTTGAATGAAAAGAAAAACAGATGCGCATGTCCGGCATCATCTGCAATTCCCGCCCGGGGAGCAATGACGCAAAGGCGTTTGTCGCGGGCTCAAAACAACTCCAACTGACCCGGAGACAGCCGGCGGAAGTGATCAGTCGAGAGGGGGATGCGGTTGGCGTTGAGACCGCATCGTTTGGCGGAAACTCGGAAAAGGGTGGCGATCTCTTCGGCGGCGCGGCCTTCGCCGGTAAAACGGGAGCCGAAATTGCTGTCGTTCAGCATGCTGCCGCCGCGCAAGTCACGGACCCGACCGAGCACCTTTTCCCGTGACTGGGTGTAATGGCGATCCAACCAGTCGGAAAAAATGTCCTTCACACCATGGGGCAATCGCAGGACGGTGTAGGTAGCAAATCGGGCACCGTGATCCGCCGCAGCTTCGAGGATGGCGGGAATCTCGAAATCGTTGAGCCCGGGAATCACGGGAGCCAGAGAAATCCCGGTGGGAATGCCCGCCTCGTTGAGTTCGCGAATCGCCCGCAATCTCGCTTCGGGGCGGGAAGCGCGAGGTTCGAGTTTTGAAGCCAGCTTCGAGTCCAGGCTCGTCAGGGAGATGGCCACCGTCGCGGCCTGGTATCGGGCGAGCTCAGACAGGTGATCGATGTCTCGGGTGACGAGGGCATTCTTGGTGATGATGCCGACCGGGTTGCGAAAGCGGGTCAACACTTCGAGACAGGCGCGGGTGATTTTCAGTTTCTTCTCGATCGGCTGATAGCAATCGGTGACTCCGCTGCAGGCGAGGTGTTTCGGTTGCCACCGACCGGAGGCGAGTTCCCACTCCAGGAGGTCGGCGGCGTGCTCCTTCACCATGATTTTCATTTCGAAATCCAGTCCTGCATTGAACCCGAGATACTCGTGGTAGGGACGGGCGTAGCAGTAGGAACATCCGTGCTCGCAGCCACGGTAGGGATTCAGACTGGCGTCGAAACCTAGATCGGGACTGGAGTTGGTGGAGATGATACTCTGGCTGTCATCCCGATAGAAAACGGTCTTCGGCCGAGTTTTCTCGAAATCAGGATCGATGCCCGTGATTTCTTCGAGCGCTCCATCGTCGATCTCGACGGACAATTTTTCGAAGCGATTGGCGGGGGTGGCGACGGTTCCCCGTCCACGATCATCAACGAATTGGTTCATATAAATGTGTTCAAAAAAACAGTAATCGAAAAGCGGTCGTGAGCAAGCGGATCATTGGTGCTTTTTTGAGAAAAAGACTCGCGACACCCGTGGGATGACGGCAGGGTCAATGGAGTTCGGTTCTGTGACCGGAGAAAAGGTGATGCGTTTTTCCACCCGAGTGTTGTTGGTCTTGTTGGGCGCGGCGGTCGTGACCCACGGATTGCTGTTCGTGCTGCTCTATCGTTCGGCGCGGGAATCGCTGTTTCAGGAACTGCGGGTGCAGGTGGCCAACATTGCCGCCACCGGAGCGCTGACGATCGATGCCGAGGCGCATGAGAAGATTCAGGGCGTCGATTCTCCCGAATATGAGCAACTCGTCATGAGCCTGCGGGAGATTCGAGATGCCAACCGGCGGGAGGACATGCGGGTGAAATATCTCTACACCGCGCGTCCGAATCCCGCCCATCCCAGCGGATTCGAGTTCGTCGGAGATGCCGAAGAATCCGCCGAAGACCGATCACTGCCCGGCGATCCGTTTCCCGATCTGGCCGAGGCGTTGCGCTTGGATGAAGCCCGGGCCGATGAACGATTTTCCACCGACAAATGGGGCACCTGGCTGAGTGCGAGTGCGCCGATTCGGGATGCAAGCGGCAAACCGGTGGCGGTGTTGGGAGTGGATGTTTCGGCTGCCAGTATTCGCGGCACGCTGTCGACACTCTGGTGGCAGGGAGCCGGTGCGCTGTCCGTTTCGTTCTTGCTGGCGATGCTGATTGCCTGGATCATCTATCGCTGGGTGAATGGTCCCATTCTGGCGATCGAACAGGCGGTCGAGCGCGTGGGGCAGGGAGACTATACCGAGCCGATTCATTTGCCGCGAGGTGACGAGTTTGAGCGAGTGGCGCGGGCGCTGGAGTCAGCCGCCAAAGCCCTGAGAGAACGGGAAACTCTCAAGGAGAATCTGGCAAGGGTGGTGGGTGATCAGGTGGCCGGTCGATTTGCCCAACGCCTGAATTCAGTCAGCGACTCCGAGTTGGTTGATCCGCTCACGGCAGCGGTCGGTTCGACTGGTCCCGAGGTGGCGCTGTTGTTTGCCGGCTTTCACGATGCCTCGGCTCAGTTGGCAAAAGAAGCGGGGGCCGATTCGCTGCCGCTGATCGAAGAACTCTGCGCGGCCGTCATCGAAGGAGTCGTCGAATTTGGCGGCGAGGTGGTCGCTTTTCATCGCGAGGGCGTGTTGGCAGTATTTTCCCAGGAAGCTATGCCCGACGGGGCGTCGGCTTCCGTGCGCGCGGTTCGCTCCGCTTTCAAAGTTCGTCGCCAAACCGAAAAGCTCTTCTGGCGGTGGATGGCGGAGGGCAGACTCAGTGATCGCCCTTGGCTGGGCGTCAGCGTGGATGTGCCCGCCGAGACGCCGGCAGTTGCCGATGGCATCACGGGACGAATCACCTCGATCAACAGCCTGACTCGTGACCTGTCCATCGGAGTGTTGACCTCGGCCGAGATTGCCGAAGCGGTGGCCTCGGAGATCGACTTGCGCCCCGCTGGCGATGATCACGATGGTCGTTTCTCAGTGTACGGTTCCTAGACTTTTTCCTCCTAGCCTCTCATGTCAGAC
>JAGROX010000073.1:0-1310 GCA_020440025.1 Verrucomicrobiia bacterium | reverse complement strand
GGAGAGCTCGCCGATTTCGAAAAGCTTCGCGATCAGTTTGTGGCGACCGTGGAAGATCTCACGGAGAGTTTTTTCGGGCCGAACCCACCTGCGGGTGCCCTGGTCGCCGAGGATGCGGAAAAGGGGCAGTTGATCGGGTATGCCATTTTTTTCACCACTTTCTCGACCTTTCTCGGCAAAGCCGGGCTCTGGCTGGAGGATCTCTATGTCCGCCCCGATTGGCGGGGGACCGGCACGGGAAAAAAACTGCTGCTGGGTGTCGCCGAGGTGGCAAAGCAAAAGGGGAGCGGTCGCTACGAGTGGTGCGTGCTCGATTGGAATCAGCATGCCATCGATTTCTACGATGCCATGGGCGGCGAAATGATGAAGGAATGGCGCATCGTTCGGGTGAACGGCGAGGGGATCGAGCGGATGACACGATCGTGATGTCAGTCATCGGTTGTCAGGTGAGCTTCGCTTCGCTTTAGTAGATTTCATGGCCTCATCAACTCCTCTCCGTCTCCTGCTCATCGTCGCCCATCCCGATGACGCCGAGGCTCGAAGTGGCGGGCTGATGACGATCTACCGTCGGGCGGGACATGTGGTGAAATGGATCTCGGTCACCAATGGCGACGCGGGGCATCATGAGATCAGCGGTCCTGAATTGGCTGGCATTCGCCGTGGGGAATCGGTCAATGCGGCGGCGGTCATTGGCGCGGATTTTGAAATCTGGGATCATCACGACGGTCAACTTGAGCCCACGCTCGAAAGACGTTGGGAAGTCATTCGGGCGATCCGCAGCTTCCAGCCCGATCTGGTGCTGACCCATCGAACCTGTGACTATCATCCCGATCATCGCGCGGTGGCCCAGTTGGTGCAGGACGCCTCGTTTTCCGTGACCGTCCCGGCGATCGTTCCCGATACCCCGGCTTTGTCTAAAGATCCGGTGGTCGCCTACATGGCAGATCTCTTTACTCGACCCGCCCGTCTGCGTCCGGACATCTGTTTCCCGGTTGATGATCTTCGCGATACCATCATCGAGTTGTTCTCCTGTCACGCCTCGCAAGCCTTCGAATGGTTGCCTTTCAATCGCGGGAATCTGGACACGGTTCCCGCCGGAGAGGAGGCGCGCAAAACCTGGATGCTTGAGCATTTCATGCCCCGACTCTACGGCAATGTCGCCAATGCGTATCGAGACGAGCTGATCTCCAGATATGGCGAGGAGATCGGAAGCGGCGTGAACTTTGCCGAAGTCTATGAGATCAGCGAATACGCCGCGCCACTCGATCTCGAAAAGCGTCGGAAACTCTTCTGGTTTCTGCCCTGAAGCG
>JAGROX010000072.1:10049-42156 GCA_020440025.1 Verrucomicrobiia bacterium | reverse complement strand
ATGAGCGACTCGGCCATCGAATCCCTGCTCCACGCGGCGGCCCAGTATCGACTGCATCGGAAAGCTCGCCGCTTTGTCGCCATCGCCGAGGCGCACACCGAGAATCAGGCGCTCTATCAGGCAGTGGCCGAAGCTCTCGGTTATCGACACAACAAACTCGTGATGGCGGTGCTGTCGCAGCGATTGCCGCTGGCGGAATTGCGAAAACTCGAGCCCGCCGAGCGTGAGGCGCTGCTCTTTGGAGTGGCGGGATTTCTCGATCATGAACATTTCAGAGACGCGGCGGATTCCACGGCCCGGGATTATCTGAAGGCGCTCTGGGATTACTGGTGGAAACATCGCGATGCTCACGAGCCCGAACCGGATCGGAAACTGACTTGGAAACTCGCCGGGACCCGGCCAACCAACCATCCGCAACGTCGCGTCGCCGCCCTAGCGGCATTGGTGAACGATTGGACCAAATTTCGCCAGTTGGTGACCGCCGCCGATGCCGGTGGAAATTCGAAATCTCGCTGGACCCGGTCCCTGCAGGATCATCTCGGCGGCTTGACCCACGACTACTGGCAGCATCACTACACCCTAAAAGCCAAACCTTCGGGAAAGCCTTTGGCGCTGATCGGAAAGGATCGAATCCGGGATCTTCTCGGCAATGTCCTCTTTCCCGCTGCCATCGCCAGCCAACCTCATCTTTGGGAGGCCTATCTCGATTTGCCGGGAGCGGTGGTCAACGAAAGCCTGCGACGGGCGCGCCTGCGGCTCTTTGGGAGCGACGAAGCCGTCGGCGAGCGATGGTCGCGGCGCTATTGGCAGCAACAGGCGCTCCTGCAAATCTATGCCGATTTTTGCCTCGAAGACGCGTCCGAATGTGCTGAATGCCCGTTCCCGGAACAGTTGCGGCAGTGGCAGGGAGAGGTCGATGCCTGAATCTAGGGAGCTATCCTGACTCTTTTTCTCGGAAACTTTCTCGCGTTTTGTGACGAAACCACTTGCCGAATTACTTCGGCTTTCCTAAATGTTAAATCTTGGAATATTCTCAAACCTGATTCTCTCGTGGTTTCCCAACGATATGGGGCTGGTTCCGGCAACCCTGAAAATGCCGAGAACGAGTCATTGACACCTGGTTCTGTACCGGAGGGACCCGTGTCGGCGCCTCCCGGGCCTCGGACTTGGTCGATGGATGCGGGAGATTTTTCTGAGGCGGAAGATTTCGAATCGCTGACCTCGAGTTCGCGGGGAGTCGAAGACCTGACGAAAGTCATGGAGCACCTGCCCTTTGGGGTGCTGGTGTTCGACTCGGCGCAAAATCTTCGTTTTGGCAATCAACGTCAGGCGCAACTGTTGGGCAGCGATCTGCGGAAGGTCGAAAGTGTCGAAACTTGGTTGCGAGGCGGCTGCCGCGACAAGGCTTATGCCGATCAGGTGATTCAGGCGTGGCGCGAGCACGTGTGGCAGAAGCAGCTCATCCGGGTGTTTTCGCTGAAAAATGCGGACGATCAATTGCGCGAAATCGAGTTTCGCCCTCGCTTGTTGGAAAACGGCGACCTTCTGGTCACGCTGCTTGATGTGACGCGTGGTCGGCAGGCGGAAGATGCCCTGCGCGCGACCGAGACGAAGCTGACCGGTATTTTTCAACAGGTGGATACCGGAATCGCGATCGTGGATCCGACCGGTCGATTCATCGATGCCAATCCGGCTTTCGAGGCCCTGCTCGGCTATTCCCGCTCGGAGTTGAGGAAGATGGTTCTGGATGACTGCCTCGCGTTTTCGGACATTGAACGACTGCGGGCTGCCGAATTGGAGATGGCGACCAAAGAGGGTCAAGTCGGCGACTTAACCCTGTTGGATCGACACGAATTCTCGGGCGACGAGGCGATTCGACTGCGTCCGCAGGAAGGGGATCCGTTTCCGGCCGAGGTGGTGATGTCTCTGGTGATGGGGCCGCAGCGGCAACGCCTCTACACGATGCTTTTCGTGCGAGGCGGAGTGGAGAGCGGACGACTTTTCGATGCGTGCCAAGCCAAGAGCCGGGCGCTGCTGGAGGCGATTCCCGATCTGATTCTGGTGATGAATCGCGAGGGAACGATCGAGGACGTGATGCCGGCGAACGGCGGCGATTGGCGTGGGGTGATGGCGACACCGGAATGGAAAGGCCAGAGTGTGACTGCGTGTTGGCCGGTTTTCGATGCCGTGGCGGTGGCACGAGTGGCTGAGGCCATCGATGAACAAAAGCTGCGATCCTGGCGCTTTGCCGAAGCCGGGGGCGCTGGTCACCCGGTCCACTATTCGGTGCGGGTGGCGCCCTGCGAGGATGACGGCGCGGTCGTGGTAGTCATGGATGTGACCGAAGAGGCCGTGGCTCGCGAGTCTCGGGTGCGTCAGAGTCTGGCATTTCAGCATCTGGAGGAAGGCATCATCGTGACCAACCTGCGGGGACGCATCGTGGATTGGAATGCGGCGGCGGAACGGATTTTTGGATATTCCCTCAACGAGGTTGCGGGAGAGGGCTTGTCGAAACTTTATGCGACGGCGGAAGAGAGGGACGCGTTGAATCAGGAGATCTCCCGATCCTTGTCGGAAAACGGTCAGTGGCAGACGCGGCGGTCGTTTTTCCGAAAGGATGGCAGCGTGGGCGAAGCCGAAGTATGGTTTTTGCCGGTCGAGGCCGAGGGAGCACCCCGGTCACTGCTGGGAATCCATCGCGAGGTGACGGAGCCGTCGCTGGATTCCGATGCCGGCGAGAGGATGCAGCACCGTTGGCGGAATCAACTGCAGGCCATCAGTGGATTGCTGAGCCTGGAATTGCCCGATGAAATTGCTCAAGGCAGCCTGATCGATGCATCGCTGTTGCTCAAGATGCAGGGGCGGATGCGGGCGATCAGTCGGCTTCACGAGTTGGCGGAATCGCTCGACGCGCCGGTTCCTCTGGCGACCTATGCCCGACGGTTGTCGGAAGATCTCCGACGGATGATTTTCGGCGGGATCGAGATGGAATCGGTTCCCCTGTTTGAAGTTCAAACGACGGAAGAGGAAGATGCGGTGACCACCAGTTTCGAAGTCGCGAGCACCTTTGGTCTCTTGATGGTGGAAGTGGCGATTGCCGCGCTGACGCATCGTTCTGGGAACGGGGCGATGATTCTCCGCAACTACGAGGGATCGCCGCTGATGCAGGCGAGTGTGCCCTCTGAGGTGATGTCTTCGGTGTCAGTGCCGATTTTGAAATGTCTGGTCGACCAACTTCGTGGTAGCTTAAAGGTCAACCATCGCGAAGGACGGGCGGAATGGGCATTGCGATTTCCTGCCGCCATTTGACGCGATTTTCGTGACTGTTCAGCGTTTTTGGTCATAGTGACGGGGACGCCGTTCACCACTACCTGCCCGAACCCGCCGCCCTTCTTTTCGCCAAACTCAGTCGCTCCCGCTTTTTCCTCTCTCCATGGCAGACGACCTGTCCCAACGCCGATCTCAGCAATCCCGCCGCCTCCGCATTCTTATCGTGGAGGATGATCGCATCGTGGCCAGTGATCTGCGGGCGACGTTGGAGCGCTTGGGGCACACGGTGAGTGGTCCGGCGAACACGGGCGAAGCGGCTCTGGTGTTGGCCGAAAAACGTGCGCCCGATTTGGCACTGGTCGACATCCGGCTCGGCGGCGCGGTGGATGGCATTTCGCTGGCGGTGAGCCTACGGCGAAAATTCGGTACGCCAGTGGTGTTTCTGACCGGTTACTCCGCCGATGCGGTTTTTGCCCGGGCGCGGGAAGCCGGTCCGGCAGGCTATCTGCGTAAACCCTTTTCGGATGGGGAACTGGCGGCCAGCATCGCTGCGGCGCTGGAACAGGACGGCACGCGACGCGAGCACCTGCGCCGGGCGGAAGCGATGCGTCACGTGATTGCCGGTTTGGAGGAAGGTGTGATTTTGTCGGAACTGGATGGTCGCGTGACCCTGATGAATGCCGCCGCCGAGTCATTGACTGGATGGGGTGCTTCGGAGGCGATCGGTAGATCTCTGCGCGATGTCGCTCCGCTTTCCGGCGAAGAGATTTCTCTGAATGCCGGGAATGGTGATCAACCCACTCCACCCACGGCGCCGGTCTACCGTTCTGCTCGCCTGCGCACCCGGACCGGAGCATCGATCTCGGTGAAGGAACGCTCCACGCCGATTCGCAGTGAATCGGGAGAGCCGGTTGGATTGGTCAGTGTCTTTCGTCGGGCAGATGCCCCCCAAAAAGTAGTTGCTGCGCCGGCGCCACCAGCCCCTGAAATGGAGGAGCCGCCCGCCCGCGGATTGGCCCTGGCTCGGGCGGCGGAACTTTCGCGCAAGCCGGCTTTTCGCGAACTGCTCGGCCCGCGAGCATCGGCCGCAGGTGAATCCCCGGCTTTTGCGCCTCTGTTTTTTGATGAGGTAGGCG
Source organism: Verrucomicrobiia bacterium (assembly GCA_020440025.1). GTDB lineage: Bacteria > Verrucomicrobiota > Verrucomicrobiia > Verrucomicrobiales > DEV007 > JAEUHH01. The sequence continues at coordinate 37,750 of JAGROX010000072.1, read as the reverse complement.
ACGAGGACGATGCCGAGATCGGTGGAGAAATCGGCGATGGTCGGGTCTCGCCGCTCGACGAAATCGGCGATCCGCTGCTGACGCTCGAGGCGCATGGCCGGATCACTTATGCCAATGCCGAGGCGCTCGTATACTTTGGCGGGACTTCGCCGCTGATTGGGCGCGATTTCTGGGCGAGCTTTGCACCCGAAGCGAAGGAGCGGTATCACGCCGAGTTCCAGCGCGCGATGCTGGAGGGCCGACGCCATCATTTTGAATTTCACGACACGGAGCGAAGCCGTTGGCTCGACGTGAGCCTCTATCGTTCGGGCACGGCGGGAGATGGCGGATTGCTGGCGCTTTTCCGCGACATCACGGCCCGGAAAAGTGCAGAAGTGGAAAATGTCCGCCTGCAGCGTCTGGAGGGCCTCGGCCTGCTGGCGCGTGGGTTTGCCCATGATTTCAACAACCTGCTCACGGTGTTGATCGGCAGTCTGGATCTCGCCGCGGAGCGCTATTCCGACGATCCCGAGTTTCGCGAGGAAATGGGCAATGCCACTCACGCGGCCGGGGATGCCCGGGATCTGGTGCAGCAGTTGCTGACTTTTGCTCAGGGTGGTCGTCCGATTCTGGAGGAGACGCGTCTCGCCGATCCACTCCGCCAACTACTGAGCGAGCGGCGCCACGATCACCCCGGTATTCGCTATCAGTTTCAGTCCAGCGATCCTGAAATCGTGGCCTCAGTGGATCGCCGACAGATCGCTCGTCTGCTCGAAAATCTGATCACGAATTCCGAGCAGGCCATGCCGGACGGTGGCGTGCTCATCGCCCGATGCCATCGCATCACGGGAGAGGAGGCGAGTCGTCTGCGAAATGCGCCCGCCGCCGCCGAGGACGATCATGTGGTCATCGAGGTCATCGACACCGGTCGCGGCATGAGCGAGGAGGAACTGGATCACGCCTTCGAACCGTATTACACGACTCGTGGTGGGGTGAATGCCAGCGGCATCGGCCTGACGGTTTGCGAATCCATCGCCAAGGCGCACGACGGATTCATCGTGCTACAGTCGAAGGAAGGTCGCGGCACCATTGCGACCCTGTGCCTGCCCATGCATGAGCGGGCCGCCTGGCCGAGTGAGTTGCCGTCGAATGTGTTCATGCCACGACAGGTCGAAGCGGCTCCGGCATCGATTTCGCTTCCGGAGATCTCGAATGAAAACGCAGCGCAAGGCCACGTGGAGGTTTCTCTGATTCCCCCGTCGTCCGAGGTCGGCCACGGAACGAACGACCATGGCCCAGAGTCTGTGGAGGAAACGATCAGCGGGCGCATTCTGATTCTTGAAGACGACAGCCTGATTCGTCGCCTCATCGCCGTAACCCTGCGTCGCGATGGTCACGAAGTCGTGGAGACGGCCGACGGCCACGACACTGTGCGGTTGTATCGGGAAGCGATGGAATCGGGACAGGTTTTCGATTTGGTCCTGAGCGATCTGACCATCGAACACGGGCTCGGCGGAGTGGAAACGATGCGGGCGATCCAGCAGATGGATCCCAACGTGCTCGCCATCGTCTCCAGCGGCTACTCCGACGCCCCTGCAATGGCGCGGCCAGATGCCTTCGGATTTTCGGCAGTGCTGCCGAAGCCCTATCCGCCGCGCGAACTGCGCAATCTGGTGAGCGAAATGCTCCAGCGTCGTCGCAGTCGCGGAGATCAGGCGGTGTTTCCGTCTTGAGGGAAAGGCGGAAAATAATCCCCAACGAATATGGACTGGTTTTACGCAAACGAACGCGACGAGCAGGTGCCGGTCGGCGAGGAGGAGCTGAAAGCTCTCGCGGAATCCGGTGGTCTGCGCCCCGAGACCCTGGTGTGGAACGCGTCCATGACCGACTGGAAACCCTGTCGCGAGGTGAAGCCCGAATGGTTCCTCGCCGCGGCCACAACGTTGGCTCCGTCTCCCTACCTGAAGTCTTCATCGATGGCGGTGGCAGCCTCTGATCCCACGCCCACCCTGCCAAATCGTTACCGGTCATCTGGTGCCCAGCAGACCGATGGACTGGCGCTGGCGAGTTTGATCTGCGGCATTTCCGGTCTGGTTTTTCTCTCCTGCTACCTCGCGGGATTGCCCATTTCCATCGCGGCCGTCATCTGCGGTCACCTGTCGCGTCAGCGACTGATCCGGGAGGGCAACACCTCCAGCGCCGGCTTGGCTCTGGCGGGCCTCATCACCGGCTACATTTCCATTGGCATCGCCGCGGCGATCTTCCTGTTCGTCTTGGTTTTCGTAGGTTTCGCGGCCATCGCGGCAGAGGCGACCACGCCCTAAGTTGTCACTAGAATCTCCTGAGGCTCGCCGAGTTTCGCGGGCTGAGTATCGAGGAGATAGAGATCGATCACCGCCTTGACCCGGGCGAGGTATTCCCGGAATCGGGCGCGAAAGCTGCGCCGCAGTTCGACCGACTCGCCTCGCAGCCCGATGGCTTCGACCCCTTTGTGATCTGCGATGAAAAGGGCTCGCGGCACATGAAAATCATCGGAGATGACCGTCACCTGCTCCAGTCCGTAGATCTCGTGGGCGCGGACGATGGAATCCAGGGTGCGCAGCCCGGCATTGTCCGGTGTGATCGCGGAAGGCGGCACTCCGAGCTCCACCAGCTTGGCGGTCATGTCGCGTGGCTCGTCGTAATACTGCGAGTCGCGATGTCCACTGACCAGCAAATGCCGCACTTTCCCGGCCTTGAAAAGAGCCGCGGCGGCCGCCAGTCGATTTTCGAAATGCGGGTTGGCCTCGTCCGGTCCGACTTTCTTCGAGGTGCCCAGCACGATTCCCACTGGCATCACCGGAATTTCTTCCACGGAATGGTAGATCCGGGAGTGGGTCGAGAGCACCACCCAGAGGTTGCTGCCGCCCGCTCCGATGAGGAATGCCGTCATCAACAGGAAACAGAACCAGAAGAAGGGCGAATGTTTCCTCTTCCTCCCGGGACTCTCTGATGACGTGGGGCTTGCAGACAAAGTTTCGGCAGGGGGCAGGGTTTTTCGAGAGGTCGAGCCGGGAAAAATACCACTCAAGCCAAGGTTGAGAAAGCCGTCGAGTCCGGCGAGGGTGGCGGCTCCGTAGCCCACTGGAAAATCGCACCGCTTGTCAGAATTTCCATGGGGAAAGCGTCCCATCCACTATGAAAACCATTCTCCGGGTATTTGCTTATCTGCGTCGTTATCCTTTTCTGGCTTCGGCTCAGCTGACTTGCGCCATTTTGATGACGGTGCTGGTGATCGTATTTCCCGAGGTGACGAAAAAAATCACCGGCGAGGTGATCCCGGATCGAGCGTTTGATCGACTGCTGCCGCTCTCCCTGCTCGCGGCGGGAACCTTTTTTGCGACCAATCTGTTCAATGCCCTCCGCATCATCCTGAACAACACCTTTGAGCAAAAGGTGATCTTCGATATTCGTTCGGATCTCTATCGAAAGATCCAGCGTCTGCCCATGCGGTGGTTCGACAACAAGCGGACCGGCGACGTGATGACCCGGGTGACGGAAGACGTGACCGCGATGGAGCGCGTCCTCATCGACGGCATCGAGCAGGGCATGGTCGCGTTGCTTCAGGTCCTGGTCGTCGGTGGCTATCTCTTTTGGCAAAATCCGAAACTGGCCGCCATCGCCATGATCCCGATGCCGTTCCTGGCGTTTGGGGCCTGGCTCTACACGCGCACCGCGCCGGAGCGTCATCGCAAGGTTCGGCGCGCCACCAGCACCATGAATTCGCTGTTGCACGACAATCTCGATGGCATTCAGCAGATCAAGACCTACACCCGTGAGGAGTCCGAGCATGATCGATTCAACGAATCCAGCGACAAGGTGCGTCAGGCCACGCTGCATCTCATGCGCGTTTGGGCGGTCTACAATCCCAGCATGGAATTTTGCCGGAATGCCGGCTATGCCCTCGTCATCGGTTTCGGTGCCTGGGGCGTGATGCAGTCGCCCGACACAGAAACCCTCAACGCCCAGACCGGCGTCTTCGTGGCCTTCCTCGTGGCGCTGAGCATGTTCTACGAACCGATCACCCGGCTCAACTCGCTCAACCAGATCATCCAGGCCGGTCGCGCGGCGGGCGAGCGTGTCTTCGAAATCGTCGATGCCGAGGAAGAAGTCGGGCTCGACGAGGGACGAGAACTCGCGAAACCGGTGAGTGGTCACGTGGTCTTCGATGACGTGAAATTTTCCTACACCGAGAAAATCGCGACCCTCAAGGGCGTGACGCTCGAAGCGAAACCCGGCCAAACCGTCGCCCTGGTCGGCCACACCGGCGCCGGAAAATCGACCATCATCAATCTGCTGACCCGCTTTTACGAATACGACGGCGGGGCCATCACTATCGACGGCATCGACATCAAGGACCTGCGCAAGGAATCGCTGCGCGACGTGGTCGGCTACGTGACCCAGGAGAGTTTCCTCTTCAACGGCAGCGTCCGGGAAAACCTGCGCCTCGCCAAGCCGGATGCGACCGATGAGGAATTCTGGAACGCCTTGGAAATCGCCAATGCCCGCGAGTTTGTCGAAGCCCTGCCCGAGAAGCTCGACACCAACGTCGGCGAGCGCGGCGTGAAGCTTTCCGTCGGCGAAAAGCAGCGCATCAGCATCTCCCGAGTCGTGCTGAAAAACCCGCGCATCCTCCTGCTCGACGAAGCCACTGCCAGTGTCGACACCCAAACGGAAAAAATCATTCAGGACGCCCTGGAACGCCTCATGGCCGACCGCACCAGCTTCGTCATCGCCCATCGACTCTCCACCGTGCGCAATGCCGACCGCATCTACGTGCTCGATCACGGAAACGTCATCGAACAAGGCACCCACGAAGAGTTGATCGAGCGCAACGGTCACTATGCCAAACTCTGCCGCACCTCCCTGATGGTCGAGGCCGAGATCGAGGCCTTCGCTTCCTGAGAGGCGTCGGCGGTTTCTGCCAAGGAAGCGGGAAGCGTCGCCAGGATTGAGATCACTTTAGGCCGCAAGCTTCTGCCGATGTCCCGTAGGGACAACTCATTGGTAGCCCGGTCCCTTCAGGGCCGGGAATGACCCGGCGACCCGATCTGTCCGTCCCGTCGGGACGGTTCAGGGGGATCGATTGCCGAATGAGCCTGTCGCGCGTTCTCGCCGGTGAAGTGTCCCGAAGGGACACCTGGATGTTTTGCTGATGATGACTTGATCGGCTGTCGAGTGTTCTTGCCTTTCCTCTGGAATTGGGAAACGCTAAAAGGTCAGGGTGCTCGGTTGCGCATCGAAGATGTTCTCGAAACTAGACCAGTCCCAACTGACGGCACTGCTCGATGAGTTGTGCGTTCGACTGAGTTTTTGCCTTCCACCCGAGGCGGAAATTCGAATTCTGAAGTCTCCACCTTTGGACATAGGTGAGTTTGCCAAGATGGTGTTTGCAGCCGAAGGACTCCAAGAGGCCGAGGTCACAAAACATCTACGTCGGGAAGTGGAGGCGACGATTGCCAAACACTTTGAGGGCGCGAGGATAGCCAGCGGGCGGAACAAGCCGGCGAGCTCAAGCCCAATCCCGTCGTGAGTTGATTGACTTCACCGATTCGAATCCCTACCCTGCGGTTGAGGTCGCGTCCACGGATTGGGCTGAGCTGCCTCTGACGTTCGGTAAAAGAAGAGCCGATGACACAACACTTTCCAAGGGTGGTAGCAGCGATTTGCTTCGTGATCGGGATGATAGGGATCGGCGTGTCGATGCCGCTTCTCGCAAGCGTTAAGACATCCCTGTTCTTCTTCCTCGGCGCAACTGCATGGGCCTTTTTCCTATGGAGGGCGATAAGCGCGAATTTCAGGGAAGCTTTCCACGCGGGATGGATTTGGAGTTCCATACTCCACTTGGGTTTATTGCCGCTCAGTCTTTTCATCCCGGCGATACTCGGAACCGAACTGCCCGTCCCCATATTTATTCTGGTGATGTTTGTGTTGAGCTTGATCGGGCTGTTCTCGGACTTGCGACTTGGCTCTCAGACTGGATCCCATTCGCCAACGGAACTGCAAGACAACAAGGGGGCCGAAGGCGTCGATTCTGATGCTTGACCAGCGGCGAATCGAAATTTTCATGACCATTCAACCATTAGCTCCGAAGTCGGTGCGCCTAGGATGACTCGGACGTTCCGAGTCATACCCCATTTCCCCATGACGAAAACAGTCTGCCTCGTCCTCGCGCTCTCCCTTCTAGCGCTCCTTCCGCTTCATTCGGAGGAAACCTGGATCGCGGTCGGCTACGGAGGACGTCGTCTGGTCTCCACGGATGCCGGGAAGACGTGGGAGATCGCGGAGGAGTGGGCGCAACCGGGGGGCGATGATGGCAACAACCTGATGTCGGCGGTTTTTGCTCAGGGGAAATTCGTGGTCGCTGGTGGTGGGGGCGGCGGTGACAAGGGCGCGGGCCACATACTCGTCTCCGAGGACGGCCGGACGTGGCGACACACCTTGAAAACCAAGAACCGCGTCATCCCGCTGCTTTTTGGCAATGATCGTTTCGTGGCCATCGGACCGGGCAAGCAGTTCGTCTGGTCGGCCGATGCCGAGACCTGGAACGAGGGGGCCAAGATCGAAGAGAAGGTGGCGACCCATCCCCGCAAGGGCTGTTTCGGAAACGGCGTCTTCGTGATCGTGGGTAATCACGGAGGCAACACCACCGAGTATTGGTGTGTGGTGACCCCGGACGGGGAAGCGATCACCAGTCTCAAAACCGATCTGAAAGCGATAGGCGACATCGTGTTCGGCGCCGGTCGTTTTGTCATGCTCAGTCGCGACGGGGTGATGATGACTTCCGTGGATGGGATATCATGGACCGAGACGTCATCCCTGCCCGGAGAAGCGAAGCCCCGCTGGATCGTCTGGACAGGAGACGAGTTCCTCGTCGGCGATGGCAAAGGCTCGCTGAGTTCCACCGACGGGCTGGAGTGGAAGGCGGCCGCATTTGCCTCCAACGCTCACGTGAAATGGAGTGACGGAAAACGCTTCATTGCCACCGGCTGGCCCGGAAAAATGAGCTGGTCCAGTGATGGCAAGACCTGGGAGAAAGCCAATGAACTCACCGCCAACGGCATCAATGTTGTGGTGAAGAAGGGGCCGTAGTCGCTAACTTTAATTTCGTGGATCAGTGCCATAAGTCCCTCCGATCTCTTCGGTCGGCAGCTTGGGTCGGGAGTCGGCTGGACGATCCTCGGCGAACCAGTGGTTGTCTTCGAAGCGAAAGGTCTCGGGAGCGGTGCCTGTGCCGATGTTGAGATCGGTTTTGACCTGAGAGCGACGAAAGACGATGCGGTTGGCTTTGACGACCACGTTGCGACATGGGGCGAAGCCGGGTTCCGTGGTTTCCTGGAGGATGCGGAAGATCCATTTCTCGGGAAACAGAATGGTGTTGTCGGAGAACTCGGCCCCGTCCACTCCGGTGAAGGCGGCGGCGCATTGGCTTCCTTCGATGACGTTGCCACGGACGATGATGTCGGCGGCTTCGTGTTTGGCATTCGGCGGACGGAAGTAGTCGAGTCCAGTCGATCCCCCGATGTTGATGGGGCGATCGCTGGCGTTGGTGAAATGACATTTCTCGACCGTCACCTTTGAGGTGCCGCCCTTCAGTTGAATGCCGGCGGTGGCGCTGAATCCCAGTTTGCCGATGAAACGACATCCGGTGATGAGGGCTTCATGACAACCGACGAAGTCGATGCCCTGACCTCCCCAGCCAGAAATGGTGCAGTCGCGGATGGTGAGTTGGGTGAGTCCCGAGCACTTGATGCCATCGTGATTCCCCGTCGGACCGATGTCGGTGACTTCGATGTTCTCCAGAGTGATCCCGGCGACGGGATGATCGCGCAGGCCGCCATCGTCGAGGTTGAGACCGTTGAGGCTTTGACCCGAGATCCTGAGGTGGCGAAGCGTGAGCCCGGGGCAGCGACTGAACTGAAACGCAGTCTTCCCGCCGTTAAAACTCGGGGGAGTTTTGGGATCGAGCGCTTCCACGGTCAGGTTTTCGATGCCGCTGACGCTATGGCCGCCGGGATAGTCGCCCGGCGCGATCTTCAGGGTGATGTCTGCTTTGAGGTTTTTCAGAGCGGCGGTCAACTCGCCCGCATCGCGGACGACGATTTCATCCGCTGTGGCCAGACTGGCGACGCCGAGAGACATGGTTGCCAGTGTGGTCCCGAATTTGAAACAGGAGAAAGAATGACGGTTCATTTCGTGAGAGAAGATCGGGATTCGAATCTCTCGTCAAGCTTCGCGATGGGAAAGACCGGTCGGGTGCTTTCGGTTTTGCCAAGCTGCCCCGACCTGATAGGGTGGGGTCGTCATGCATACCCTCTTGAATCGACTTTTCATGATCGCCGGGCTGATTTTTGTCTCGGGTCTTGTTGCCATCGCTCAGGACACCGCCGCTCCCAGCGAGTTTCCGATTTACGCTGCCACCGACGTTGACGGGATTCGGGCCAAGGAAGGTCAGAAAGTGATGGTCTGGGGCGAAACCACGGGATCGGGCAAGTCGTCATCGGGAATGAATTTCGTCAATTTCAAGGACACCGAGTTCTACCTAGTCACCTTCAAGACGGATCTGAAACCCTTCGGCGATGCCGAACCGGCCGATGCCTATGACGGGAAACGCATTGTCGTCACCGGTGTGATTTCCATCTACAAGGACAAGGTTCAGATCAAGCTGACCAGCCCCGATCAGGTGAAGATCCTCGCGGATGATGAAGCCTGGCCCAAAGCAGCGCCGAAAGCCGAGACGGCGGAGGCTGCTCCCGAGTCATCGAAGAAACCGACGGCGGAAAACGCTTCGACTGAAGAAGCGCCGAAGAAAAAGCCGCCGGTGGATTCGAAGCTGTATTTCAAGTGATCAAGCCGGCTCAGGTGGCGCGAAAAAGGAACGGGTCCGTTTGACGAAGCGGTGGCGTCCGGTACAGAATCGGCGCTCATGTCCCCCGAAGCTTCCGCCGCGCTCCAGTTGACCCGTTTCTCCGTGGTCGATGGAGTCATCGTAGCCATCTACCTGGGACTCTCGCTGGCGATCGGCGTGATGGTGCGTCGCTACGCCCGCGACATGACTTCCTACATCGGCGCGGATCGCAAGATCGGCACCTGGCTCGGAGTGGCCACGATGTTGGGAACGGAGATGGGATTGGTGACGGTGATGTACAGCGCCCAGAAGGGATTCACCGGAGGCTTTGCCGCCTTTCACATCGCGTTGATCGCGGGGGTGTCGACGCTCATCATCGGGGCGACGGGATTCATCGTGGGACCGCTGCGTCGGGCGCGGGTACTGACGATTCCGGAGTATTACGAGAAAAGATTCAGCCGGAAGGTTCGCGTTCTCGGCGGCATCATTCTGGCCTTTGGCGGGATCCTGAACATGGGGCTGTTCCTCAAGGTGGGATCGAAATTTCTCGTCGGAATCACGGGGCTGTCCGGCGAAGGTTGGGCCCTACCAGCGGTGATGGTGGGCCTGCTGCTGCTGGTACTCATCTACACGGCCATGGGCGGCATGATCTCCGTGATCCTGACCGACTACGTGCAGTTCGTGGTGTTGTCGTTTGGCCTGATCATTGCGACGGCGATGATGATCTCCACCCTGGGATGGGATCACATTTTCGAAACCACCCAGGCGGTGCTGGGGGACAAGGGATTCAATCCGGTGGCTGAGGAATCCGACTTTGGCTGGTCCTATGTCCTTTGGATGTTCGTCACCGCGGGCTTGGTCGGTTGCGCCATCTGGCCGACGGCTGTGTCCCGTGCCCTGACGATGGAATCGGAAAAGGCGCTGAAGCGAAACTACATGGTGTCGTCGATCTCCTTCACCGTGCGCTTCATGGTTCCCTATTTCTGGGGGATCTGTGCCTTGGTTTTCATTCAGGCATCGCCGGAAGGGGCGGATCTGAAGGCGCTGTTCTTTCCGCCGGAAGGGTCCGGAGTCGAGGCGGTCGACAATCTCTATGCGTTGCCCGTTTTCCTCGGTCGCCTGTTGCCGCCGGTCGCCATCGGGATCATCACGGCGGCCATGATCGCTGCCTTCATGTCGACCCATGACAGTTATTTTCTCTGCTGGAGCGCGGTCATCACACAAGACATCGTCGCTCCGCTGCGGAAGAAGCCGATGACACAGGATGCCCGGGTGAAGCTGACGCGGGTAATCATTTTTGCCCTCGGTGCCTATGTTCTCTACTGGGGCCTTTTCTATCAGGGCAAGGACGACATCTGGGATTACATGGCAGTGACCGGGGCCATCTATTTCAACGGAGCGATCGCCGTGCTCATCGGTGGCCTGTATTGGAAAAAGGCGAGCAGCGCCGGAGCGATTGCCGCCTTGATCGCCGGATGCACCGCCGTTTTCGGACTCGACCCAGTGAAGGAACTCCTCGGCTGGCAGCGATTCAGCGGCGCCCAGATCGGCCTGGCATCGGTGGGGCTTGCCGCGATTCTCATGGTGGTGTTTTCCCTGACGATGCCTGATCGATCCAACCAACCTACTACCTCCGACTGACCCATGGACTGGACGCTGATTTGGAAAACGATGCTCATAATCATGCTCGGCCTGTTCGCGCTGATGGCGGTGGCGGGCACGATTTTTGGTGCCTTCGACATTCGGCGCCTGTTGGTTCATTTGCGAAACCCGGAGGCGGAATCGAAGGAAGATTCGGAGGACTAATTGTTGATCGAACTACCCATGAAAGTTGCCCTCTTTGGAGCCTCCGGAAAAATCGGAACCCGTGCCCTGGCCTTGCTGCGTGAGCGCGGTCACGAGGTGCGTGCCCTGATTCATCGCACCCCTCTGCCCGAGGCCTTCGCTACCGAGGTGGAAACCGTTCCCGGTTCGGTCACTGATACCAAGTCGGTCGATGCGATGGTTTCCGGCGCGGACATCGTGCTGATGATGGCGACGACGAAGGAGGATCCGGCGACCTTTTTCGATGTGTCGATCAAGGGGACCTTTCAGATTCTCGAAGCCTGTCGACGGCATCGACCGCGCCAGGTCATCCTGCTCGGTGGCGACGCGGCGCAGGGCATCTGGTTTTACCCGCATCCCCAACCCATCTCCGAGACCGACCCGAAGATTGCCTATCCGGGATACTATGCCTTCTCCAAGGTGATGGAGGAAACCATGGCCGAGCAGTATCGGCATCAGTACGGGCTCGCGACCACGATTCTGCGTTCCTCGTGGGTGTTCGACGGCGACGATTTGCTGAATCACTTTTCGCTGCTGAAAAACGTCGATCCCGCCGAGAAAGGTCACGGCTTTGGCGAGCCATCGGAGGCGACCCTGGACCTGGTGCGCGCCGGCGAAGAACACCTGCCCATCCTACTGGACCGAGATGGGGAACCGCTGCACCGTCATATCGTGCACATCGATGACGTCATTCACGCGCTCGACCGGATGATCGCCAATCCGGCCGCCTTCAACGAGGATTTCAACATCGCGGCGCCGGCGGCATTTGACTACCGGACCGCCGCCAACTGTCTCGCTGAGAAAACCGGATTGCCGACCATCGAAATTCCCTGTCCCGACTATCACGGATTCGAGATCGACATTTCCAAAGCGCGGGAAAGAATCGGTTACGATCCCCAGAACGATTTCGCGACCATGGCGGACCGGGCGATTGCCTTTCGAAAGAAAAGAGAGGGAACCGCTGATGGACGCTGATTTTCGCTGATCTTTTCTACGATTTCCAAACACTGCCTCACCTCATGACCAAACATTTTCATCACATCGGAATGCCGACCGACGATCCTCAACCCGGCGAAACCTACGTCGAGGAGACGAAAGTCTGGGTGACGCGCCCGGAGAATCATCCCTACCGGGTCGAGTTTCTTCGTTTCGAGCCGGATTCGCCAGTGACTGGGCCGGTCCGCGATCTGTCGCACGTGGCCTATCGGATTGAGGGCATCGACATCGCCGAGGCGCTGGAAGGCGAAGACGTGATCATCGAACCCTTCGCGCCGATGGAGGGCCTGCTCGTCGCTTTTTTCATGAAGGACGAAGCCGTGATCGAATACATGCAGTTCCGCGAAGGCGCGACCGAGTTTCGCGACTTACTGGCTTGAGACAAGCGGAATCGGGAATCGGGAATCGGGATTCAGGGACTTTTTGCGATGAAAAACAAAGTGATCATAGTGACCGGCGGGACGTCGGGAATCGGGGCGGCCTGCGTGCGGCATTTTGCGGCGCTCGGGGCCAAGGTGGTGGCGGCGTCGATTCAGCGTGAGGAAGGCGAAGCCTTTGCCGCCGAGCTTCGCGATGCGGGACAGGAGGTTCGTTTCGTCTACTGCGATGTCTCGGACGAGGCCAGTGTCCGCGATTTAGCGACGGCGACGGTCGAGGCCTTTGGGCGGATCGATGCCGTTCATGCCAATGCCGGGGTCTGGGGAAAAGGGAAGGTCACCGATTTTACCGATGCCGATTGGGAGAAGCTCATGGGTGTCAACGTGAAGGGCGCGCTCTGGACCGCCAAGCACACCATTCCCGTGATGGAAAAGAACGAGAAAGGCGGGGTGTTTCTCATCACCACCAGCGTCGCGGCGCATGTCGGTTTCCCGGCGCACGCGCTCTATTGTGCCTCGAAAGCCGCGCTAGAGGCCCTGGTCCGCTGTCTCGCCGTCGATCACGCCGGCAAGATCCGGGCCGTGGGAATTTCGCCCGGCACCATCGATACCCCCATGCTTGCCGCCACCTGCGAAGGCTGGGATGCGCCGGTCGAGGAACTCTACGCTCAGGTCGAAAAGAAAATCCCGGTGCGTCGTCTCGGTCAGCCCGAAGACATCGCCAAAGCGGCTGCCTTTCTCATCAGCGACGAGGCCGACTACGTGAATGCCACCATCCTGACTCTTGACGGCGGGACGATGGCCCTGCCACCGTGGTAAGAGGGAGGGACTCCCCGCCGTAGCATGGAGTTTCACTCCGTGCCCGTCCCCGTGGGATTCCATCCCGCGAGTCCCGGCTTGCTGCGTGTTCAGGAATGTCGTAAGACGGCGTTATGGGTTTGGACACCGTTGAACTGATCATGGAGGTCGAGGAGGCGTTCGGGATCGAAATCGTCGACGGCGAGAAAACGGAAACCCCCGGACACCTGATCGATCTCATCTTTTCGAAGATAGGACGAGAGCCGGGACGCCTCGTGCTCCCCGGGTTGCGGGCTTTCTATGCCTTTCGCAAAGCCTGCCTCGAATCCGGTATCGGTTCGCGATCGGAGATCAAACCGACGGCCTCCCTGGAATCCCTGTTTCCCCGTCGAACCCGCGTCAGAGACTGGTATCGGGTGGGAGAAATTTGGGGACTCAAGCCTTGGCCCGACCTGAGGCGGCCGGGTGCGCTGGTGCTTGCGGTGATTCTGTTGACGCTAATGCCAATCATCGGGTGGGCGCTGACGATGGCTCCCGAAGGCCGAGTGCTTCCTCTGTCGTTTGCCCTGTGGCTGACGCTACTCTTCCTCGGTACTCTGCTGACCCGCCCCTTCAGAAATCGATTTCCCAAAGAACTAAACACCGTCCGCGATGTCGTGATGCATTGCCTGAGCTACCAACCGGCAATCTTTCTGAGAAACTCAGAGAGCCTCAACCGCCAATCGATCGCGGTGATTGTGAAACGCATTGTTTGTCGCTATTGCGATCCCAAAGACTATCGGGAAGGCGCCCATTTCATCCGAGATCTCGGGCTGGACTGACGCGAGTCTCAGAGTTCTCACACCCGCGCCGGTCGCCACGAGGGCTGCTCGCCGTCGCGGAGAATCGAGCGGACCATCATCAACTCGCCGACATTCTCCGGAGTGATCAGGCCGACGAGCCGGCCGGCGTTGTCGACCACCGGGAGAGCGGGGCAGGCGCTTTCCTGCATGAGGCGAAAGGCGGCGTCGAAACTGTCTCGTGCGTGCACGGTTTGCTCGCAGCGAAACATGACATCGACCACCGGCGTTTCGGGGCCGGTCTGGCGAAGGGCGCGGATCATGGGTTCGCGAGTCAGGATGCCGAGGACACGGCCCGCGCTGTCGAGCACGGGAAATTCCTGCTGAGACGTTCGCAACAGGGCCTCGACGGCGTCGTCGATACTGTCGTTCTCGGTCAGCGTCGTCAATTCGGTGACCATGGCATCGGAGACGTGAACTCCCGTGGTGACGTCTTTCATCTGGGCCATGGCGTTTTCCTGTGAGGCACCGAGATAGACGAACAGGGCGATGAAAATGAGAAGCGGATTGCCGAAGAGACCGAGGAATCCAAAGACGAACGCGAGGCCTTGCCCGATCCGCGCCGCGATGAGGGTAGCCTTGCTGTGGGGCATGGTCATGGCGAGCATGGCCCGAAGGACACGTCCTCCATCCATGGGAAAGGCGGGGATCATGTTGAACGCCACCAGCATCACATTGACCACGGCGACCTTGGCCAGCACCGAGCTTTCCGGAGAGGCGATGATGGCCAACATCGAGGAATCAAATTTCAACCCGAGCACGGGGAAGAGGATTCCGGCGATGACCACATTCACCAAGGGACCCGCGATGGCGACGATGAGTTCCTGTGAAGGTTGATCGGGCATTCGCTGAAGTCGGGCCACGCCGCCGATGGGTAGTAGGGTGATGTCCGGCGTTTGAATCCCAAAAGCTTTGGCGGCAATGGCGTGGCCGAACTCGTGTAGCAGGACGCAAAGAAAAATCAGCAGGATAAAGGCGATGGCGGAAGTCGCTGCGGGAGCGCCCCCGCGCTGATAGGCGCTGAATCCGATCCAGGCGAGGAGCAGGAGAAAGGTGAGGTGCATTCGGACCTCAATCCCGGCGACTTTGACAAGTTTGATGGACCAGCGCATGGCGACAACATGGTGTGGTTGATCGATCCACGCCAGTCCTGAAATGTGGCAATGGGGCGAGAAGGCTTGACACTTGCGCCTCAATCACGATAATCCGACTCTCTTATGAAAAAGATTGTCGCTTCTTTGCTGATCTTGGCCTTCCTGAATCTTCCGGTCGCCAATTACCTACGTGCTGGTGAAGTCCAGAAAAAACCTCTTCAGCTTGAGGAGATGGTCGACTTGGCTCGCGAGCAGGTGAAAGACTACGAGGAAACAAAAAACACGGAAGCGGGCATCGCCAATGGCTACGGTATCCTGACGCTCGCGTTGGCCATCGGGGTTGGCTACCTCATCTATGACGAGGTGCAGGACAAGGAAGACGAGAAGTGATTCAGCGACTCGTAGATGCGATCTTTTTTCGGTGAGACACCGGAAACACGAAACAGACCCACGAAACTTTTGAAAACGGCCTCCCTCACGGGTGGCCGTTTTTTTGTCTCCGTTCCTCATCGGCGCGACTCACTTGGCACCACCCAGCAGGCGGGCCAGAAAGCTTTTGTCGGCGTCGGAGAGATCGTTGAAATTGAGTTCCTTCTGCATTCCATCAGGCAGGACAAAGATGCCGGTCGCGCCCTTGGCTTCGAGGAGGGCTGCCACGATGGTTGAGCCGTTGGTAAATGTCCAGGTTCGAGATTCGGTCAGCAGAATCATTTTTTCGGCCACGTCCTTTTTGCGGAGCCCAAAGATGCTGTTGGTGATCGATTCGTCGCCTTCGGCGATCTCGGCTTCAATGGCGGCTATTTTTTCCGGGTCTTTCTCAAGCCCGCCCTGCACTCGGGCGGCGCTGATCATGAGGCGGTAACCCTCGGGGGATTTCCCGTTGGTGCCGATGACGACCTTGCCATCGGCGGTTGCGATCACTCCGAGGGGCATTTTGCTGGGATCCTGCTGGAAACGCTCCTCAAAAAGTCTGCGATGATCCGCGCTCTCGGTTCGGCACCGCACGATGGCGAACTCGTGGCCGCGGGTGGAAAGCTCATCGTTGACCGCTTCAAGGATGGCTTCGGATTCGTCCGCAAAATTTTCCACCAGCAGAAACAGCAGCAGGCGATTGCCTTCCTTGGCGTAGGTGACGCCCTCCTGAAGATCGCTGAAGATACGGGGAGCTTCATCCGCCTGAAGCAATGGCGACCCTGACAACAAGACCAGCATGACGGCGGCGCCTCGGGAGAAATGAACGATGGAGCGAAAAAGCTGGGGAGAGGTCATGAGATCGAGGCGGGGCAGGTCGGAGTGCGGACTCGGCTAAAGTCTCTGTCAAACCGGGCACCTTCAAGTGGCGGATTGTCAGTTTTTTGTGAGGGATGCCAGAAACAGGATTTCAGATGAGTTGACTGATCGAGGGATTCACTTGCCGTATTAGCATTGCTAATCGAATCTGGTGCGAAGAATTTCACGGAATGCATGTCGAGACCCTCAAAGTCTTCTGTGATCTGGTCGAGACGGCCAGTTTCTCCGAGGCTGCCGAACGCAATGGCGTCACCCAAAGTGCGGTGAGTCAGCAGATTCGTGGTCTGGAGGATCGATTCGGCGTGGTGCTGGTCGAGCGGGGAAGGCGAAATTTTTCCGTCACTCCCGAGGGCGAGGTGTTTCTCCAGGCGGCGCGCGAGATCGTGGATACCTACCGAGGGATCGAGTCGAAGCTCCAGCAGATGCGGGATGTCGTGGCCGGTTCGCTGCGGGTGGCGACAGTTTACAGTATTGGATTTCACGAACTGCCGCCCTATCTCGAAAGTTTCCGAAAGCAGTTTCCCGAAGTCGATCTGTCCGTGCAATATCGGCGATCCAATCAGGTCTACGCCGACGTGTTGGAATCGAAGGCAGATCTCGGACTGGTGGCCTATCCGCAGGAGCGCAAAGGCATCGAAATCGAACCGGTGTGGAAGGATCGACTCGTGCTCATCGCTCCACCCAAGCATCCTTTCGCCAAGCGGAAAAAAATGGCGATCAAGGAGTTGGATGGGCAGCGTTTCATCTCCTTCGAGCCCGATCTGCCGACCCGCAAGGCCATCGATGAGCTGATGCGCGACGCCGGAGTGCGGGTGAAGGAGGTGGTCGAATTCGACAATATCGAGACGGTGAAACGTGGGGTCGAAATCGAGAACGCCCTCTCCATCGTTCCTAGTGAATCCGTGGATGCCGAGGTCTCCGCCGGGACCCTGTGCCGGATCGATCTGGAGGGTCGAAATCTCTGGCGCCCACTTGGGGTGATTCGTCGTCGGTCGAAGGCCATCACTTCGCCAATGCGGGAACTGGTGGCGCTGCTGAAGAACAGCAAGGCGAAGAAGAATTCGTAGTGATTTGAAAACCCCCGCACCAGAACTTCATCCAGAGCTCAATCTTCCCCATCATCGTCTCATCCTGGTGGGAGGTTGCCTCCTCGCGATCGGAGCGGCGGCAGTGAATGTGGCGATTTTCCTGCGTACGGGCACTTCAGTGAGTCATCTCACGGGAGATATCATGAGATTGTCCACGGATGTTGTCCGTCTCAATGAGGCCGTGCTCGCAGACGCTTCGCGCGTGGGCTCCGCCGGAGTGGGCTTTTTGCTTGGGGCGATGAGCGCGGGGTATTTCATTCATCATCCTCAACTCGATCTCCGGAGGCCCTACGGTCGCACGATTACCGCCATCGGATGTCTCCTATTGCTCTCACAAGTTTTCATTGCCACTGCCGATTGGCTGTCGATCGGGCTGGCGGCCTTTGCCTGCGGTTTGCAGAACTCGCTCGCGTCCCGATACCGGGGGGTGATTCTGCGGACGACCCATTTGACCGGGCTGATGACCGACTTTGGCATTGCAGTGGGCATGAAACTCAAAGGACACGACGTTCCGCTCTGGAAAGCCGGGGTTCCGGCTCTCATTTCCCTCTCCTTTTTCGGTGGTGGTGTCGTGGCCACCTTTGTCGCCATTCGCTGGCAATTTCCTCTCTTGTCTCTGGTGGGTGCTGCCTACCTGATTGGTGGGATCGCCTGGAGCCTGCTCAAGAAATTCGGCTATCTGACCGCGGGAAACCCCTGAGGTGGAAAGGTGACTCAAAACGGGTCTAAAACGAATTCCGCCACATCATCGACTCGACTGGCAGAGGAGTGCGGTCGTTGTATTTGGCTGATTTTTTCGCGCTGTAAGGCGTGAGGATTTCTCCCTCGACGAGGAAATAGATGAGCTGGCCGATGGGCATGCCGGGATAAACACGCACCGGTTGTTTTACCGAAATCTCCAGCGTCCAGTGATTGCAGAAGCCGACGTCGCCTTTGCCAGCAGTGGCGTGGATGTCGATTCCGAGTCGACCGACGGAGGATTTGCCTTCGAGAAAGGGAACGGTGTGGTGAGTCTCGGTGTACTCGATGGTGGACCCGAGATAGTTGATCTGCGGTTCGAGGACGTAGCCCTCTTCCGGCATTTCGAAATGGTCAATCTCGTTGTGCCCCTTGGCATCTAGCACCCGGTTGCGATAGGTGGCGAGGTGCTTGCTCAGGTGGACGTCGTAGCTGTTCGTCCCCAGGCAATCGCGATTGTAGGGTTCGATGACGATGAGGCCCCGCTCCATTGCGGCGAGAATTTCGGCGTCGGAAAGTATCATGCCCCGAGCAAACAGGGTTAAATGGCGGAGTCAACCCTGTTGGATGGGGTCGAGAACCGAAAAACCGGATACCCTGAACCGTTCAAGCCTAAAACAAATTGAACGCGATGATGTCGTCGCCCGGCTTCGGCTTGCGCGCGGTGGGGCTGAATTTGTTCTGACTCATCAGCTCGGCGATGGATTGATTGGCCTCGACCTCGGTGACCTTGATGAAGCCCAGGATTTCTTTGCCGCGGCGAACCGCGAGACGCATCTCCACTTTGATGTTGTTCTCAGAGCCGCCGTTCAGGACGAGGATGGCCCACTCGGGATCGTAGTCGACCACTTTGGCGATGGCGGGCTGGAGACTGATCTGCTCGGCGATGGCCGCGACTTCAGACTCTGTCTGCACGGGGCTCGGAGGCAGCGCGTCATTGCTTGGTTCCCCATTTGGAATGGGAGGCGGAGGGATAACGCCGGTGATGGGTCCAAAATCGGTCGGGGCGGGAGTGCCATTCAGAGCAGAAACGGCGCTTCCGGGACCGGAGGGGCGAATCGACTCGGAAGGGAGACCGTCCGGAGGGAGTGCCGCGGGAGGTGCGTTGGTAGCCGATTGGCCGGAGCGCAGTTGGTTCAATCTCTCCTGATACATGGCAGTCTCGCGACGCAGGGTCTCGATCTCGCTTTGAGAACCAGAGGGGCGGGCCAGCGGCTCCGGTTCACCGGGAGGCGGACTGTTGGGGTCGCTGAGAAGCTCGGAGGGAATGGGCGGCAGGACAGAACGGGGCAGGTCGTTGAGGCCGCTGGCGGGATCGGTCGAGTTGTCGGCCAGAGTCGTTTTGGTCGCCGTTACCGGTGTGGAAGCGTTCGGAGGCGGGGGAGGAGTGACAGGAGACGTCGCATCGGTCGCGGCCGCAACGGGCTCCGCCGGTTTTCCGCCGTAGGTTTTCTCAAGCTCGGCGACTTTGTAGTCGAGGAAGCTCTTGATGCCGACAACAGCCAAGATCACTGCTGCCGCCAGAAGGGCTAGCATGGTGGTTTTGTCCCCTTTCATGGTCCTCGTTGATTGAGTCAGTCTGTCAGACGTTGGGTAAGCTTTTTGGAACGCCCCCGAGGCGAAGTCGCTCAGGGTGAGTTCGGAGCATACACCATCGCAGTGATGCAAGAAAGTCCATTCCCATCATTGGGGCGCCGCGTTGGGAGTGGGATCAGAGGGGCGCAGTTTCAGAATGCGGAAGCTCCAAAACTCCTCGAGACCGGGGAGGTAGGTGCCGGATTCGAAGGTTGTCGTGTCCATCAGTCGAGCGGCGAGATCGGGATAGGTTCTGGCCAGCTGTTGGGGGCCACAGACATAGAGGACGAGTGGCTTTTGCAAACTCCGTGATTCTGCGATGAGGGCATCGAGATCGTCGATGGTTTTGATCCATTGAACGCGGGGATCGTAGGTGCGGAGCTGATTGGCACCCGAGCCGACGGCTCCGGTGAGGAGTGCGGCGTGGGTGGTAGCGATGGCGGGCGCTTCTCCGCGGACCTCGACGACGGCCTGGCGCATGGGGTGACGATCATGGAGCCGAATCCGCTCGGCAGAGGCGTGACTGATCCAGCCGTAAAATCCGATCACCACCGCGGCCGATGCCAGTCCGATGCCGTTGCGAAGCGAAGCATTCGCCGGTTTCAGTTTTCCAGCGGCCGAGGCGGCTCCTTCGGCGATGAACCCCAGAGCGACGGCAAACCAGAGTACGAAATAGAGCGCGTACCAACTGTAGAAGGCGAGCTCTGATCGGGTGTTGTGTAGAAAGATGAGCCCGGCGCAGAGAGCGAGGATGCCAAAGAACATCCGGGCCATTTGGCTGCGGAGGCAGCCGATGATCACGCCAGCGATCAGCAACAGGGGGAGGATGATTTTGATCCCCACACTCCAGAGTGAACTGGCGGCGGCGAGTTGGGTGACGTCAACGCCAACGTGGAGTTCCGGGGACGGTCCCGCCCAGGGCGCGCCGATTGCGAGATGGCCCCAGAAGTCGCGGAAGTATTCCACATTCATCGGGAAAGGCTCCACGTGAGGGGCCTGAATCCAGTTCCAGATTCGCAGCACGGTAGCGGTCATCATCTGGAGGAAAAGCATCGCGCCCAGGGTGCAACTGACGAACCAGCGCCAGAGTGAATGCACATCGCGTCTCCGGGCCAGCACCAGAAAGGCGAGGGCATTCATCGCCACGGCCAGATAGACCGCCCCGGCGAAACACAGCAAGTAGAGGCACTGGTAGAGGCCAAAGCCGAGCCACCATCGCCAGCGCCGGGTGTGCAGGGCCAGCGTCAGACACAGCAGGGTCAGCAAGATGTAGAGGAGCATCGCCGAATAGCCACGGGCCTCGGCCCCGTAGCGCAGCGCCCAGGGATGTAGGGCGATGACCCACGCCGCTACCACGCCGACGACGGGAAAACCGATCATCCTCAACCAGCTGGCGAGGGCAATGATGGCGAGCAGTCCGCTGAGAAAGGGCTCCAATCGAATGACTGATTCGCGAAAAGTTTCCGGCTCGGGTTTTTCAATGGCCCGCCAGATGGCGTGCCAGAGTTTCGCCGCGATAGTGTGGACGACGTGGTTGTTGCCGTTGACGCTATAGAAGAGCGCCCGATCCCAGCCGGTGGGAACGAAAACCAGCGCATCGGGATCTGTCGGAAGCGGTTGGCCGTCGTGTCCCTTTTTCGGTTTTGAAGCCGAGGCCGGGCGATACTCACCCCACGTGAATTTGCGGAAGGCCTGCTCCTCATCGTTCCAAAAGCTGTGATACAGGTGCGGTCCTCGCAACCAGCCAGCCGCGAGCACGGCGAGCAGAGTAAAGAGCCAAAACCAGCGCGCGCCGAGGACGAGACCGCCTCCAGATTTTGGGGAATCGGAGGTAGGCACGGCCATCTCAGGGAGAGGGCGCGCCCACCAGCGGGCCAGCGCGAGGAGGAGGATGGCGATGCCCAGATTGATCACCGCTGCCAGCCAGAGTCCTGCCGCAATGGTGTCGCCAATGCTGAGGGGTTCCTTTTTGCCGAGCTTCTCGGGAATGCCGTGCTCCCAAGGACTCTCCCCGACGATCAGGTAGATGCCGCATCCAATCGCTGTGGCTAAAAGGAAAAGAATCAGGCTGAATCCTCCCGGTCCAAAGCGGGAAATGCCGACGCGCCATCCGCTCAGGAGAGGGCGAAAGAGAGAACGGAGACGATCAGAGTTCACTGGCGGACGAATTCGGGAAAAGGAACCTTGGGGGGAGAGAGGTTGCGTGAACCGGCACTTTTTCACCAGAACAGGCCCGCTGTCACTGACAAGAATCAGGAGTGGCTCCAAGAGTTGGCCCTCGTCGATACTTTCTATGACAGAGCAATCCGTTGGCCCGATCCGGTTTTGCGTCTAAAATCCCCTCCTCCGAGATCACCTCGCCGATCTCGAAACGACTTTTCTCTCAGAATCATGGGCAATCAGGGCAATGGCCAAGTGCAGACACAGTTTCTCTCCATCACGGAGGACGCAGGACCGTTCTCCTTTGCGTCGGGAGCCTCGCTCGATTCGGTGACGTTGGCCTATGAGACTTGGGGTGAACTGAATGCCGACAAGTCGAATGTCATTCTGCTGTTTCACGCGCTTTCGGGAAATCAACACGCCGCCGGATTCAATGACGGCGTTCCCGGGATCGATGGTCGATGGACGGAAGATTGTCATCCCGGCTGGTGGGATGCTTTTATCGGACCGGGCAGGGCGCTGGATACCGATCATTTCTTTGTCATCTGCGCCAACTATGTCGGCGGCTGTTACGGGTCGACGGGGCCGGCATCCATCAATCCCGCCACGGGAAAACCTTGGGGCTCGGCCTTTCCCCATATCAGTGTCAGCGATGTCGTCCGCAGTCAGGCGCGAATGCTCGATGTGCTCGGCATTGAAAAACTGCACGCCGTGGTGGGGCCTTCCACCGGAGGTCTGGCCTGCCTGAGTTTTGCCACCCTGTTTCCAGAGCGGACCGATCTCGTCATTCCCATCGCCACGGGAATGCGGACCACGGTGCTCAACCGGATATTCCTACTGGAGCAGATACTCGCCATCGAGACCGATCCCAATTTCCGCGGTGGCGAATACTACGAGGACGGCGAACCTCCAGCGCTCGGTCTGGCGCTGGCGCGCATGATCAGCCACAAGTGTTTCGTCCATCTTGACGCCATCGAACGACGAGCCCGACGCGATGTGGTGCAGGCAGACGATCACTTTGCCTGGTACTCCGTCGCCGATCAGGTGGAGTCATACATGCTGCATCAGGGGAAAAAGTTCGTGAAGCGCTTCGACGCCAATACCTACCTGAGAATCTGTGAAATGTGGTCGCGATTCGATCCCGTGCGTGAGGGCGGTGCCGAGAATCTCTCTGAGTTGCTGGAGAGATCCCGACAGGCGGGGCATCGCTACCTCGTCTTCAGCATTGATCAGGACTATTGCTTCTATCCCGAGGAACAGGCGGCGCTCGTTCGCGCGCTCAAAGACGCGGGCGTTTCCGTGATGCACCTGACCGTCCACTCGGACAAGGGTCACGATTCCTTTCTCCTCGAACCCGAACTATACACGCCGCACCTCAATCACCTGCTCATCCACGGCGGTCCCGCCGGAGGTTACGAGGCTGACTGAGTGGACCGCCTCAGCGGCGGCCAAGGTAGCGAGACAGAGAGCGCAGCAGCGACTCGGCGAGGGCGTGGCAGTCGCGCATCGCCTGATGGAGCACCTTTCCCGGAATCTCCAGCACCTGACCGGCGGTGATCGCTTTTACCGTGGCTGTTGCTTCGATGCCGGAGACGGCGCCGATTTCTCCAAAAACTCGGCCGCGCTCCAGTTCCGCGACCGGAACCGTTTCGTCATCGATGTAGACCCCGAAGGTGCCTTCCGTCACCAGAAAGACACTGCCGCAGCGGATTCCCTGCTCGATGAGCACGGTCTCGGCCTCCACTTCGTGTTCTTCCATGCCTGCGGCCATCTGTTGGAGCACCGAAGCCTTCGCCGAGGCAAAGGTTTCGTTTTCGCGCAGCAGGGCGACGATGTCGGGAGCGGAAAGCATCGATCAAAAATCACACGGTTCGTTCGAGAAGAGAGCCATAGCGCGAATCGCCCAAAATGGCACGACAATTCACCTGAGCGGTTGTGACGCTTTCACGCAGTGTGACAGGAAACCGAAGGGGCTGGTCAGACCGGCAAAATTCCGGTGGCAGGGAGGGGATTCCCCTCGGAAGTTCGTTCCTTCACCCAAAGAATCCCTTTTCCAGAAACATCCATGGACCAAAACGCCGAAAATTTCCTATTCGACCTCCTCAGCACGCCCAGCCCGACCGGTTTTGAAACACCCGGTCAGCGCAAGTGGGCGGCTTACATGCGGGAGTTCGCAGACTCAGTCGAAAGCGATGCCTACGGCAATGTCTGGGCGACCGTCAAAGGCAGTGATCCCGACGCCCCGACCCTGATGCTGGAGGCGCATGCCGACGAAATCGGCTACATGGTGCGATTCATCACCGACGACGGATTTCTGCGGATCGATCGCATCGGCGGCTCAGATTGGGCCTCCGCTCGGGGGCGTCGCGTCACCATTTTTGGTGATCGAGGCGAAGTGCTCGGCGTCATTGGAAATACCGCGATCCATCTTCGTGAGCGTTCCGGTGGCGAGAAGGCTCCTGAACAGCACGAGTTGTATGTGGACGTCGGTGCCTCCAAAGCGGAGGAGGTCATCGAGATGGGCATCCGCGTCGGACACCCCGCCGTCTATACCGACGGACCCGAGCGCTTTGGTCAGAATCGTATCGTCGGGCGCGCGCTCGACAATCGTATCGGTGGATTCATCATCGCAGAAACGCTCGCGGCCCTCAGTAAAGGCGGCGCGGCGCGACCGACCGCGACGGTGGTGGCCTTGAATGCGGTGCAGGAAGAGATCGGCGGCTATGGCGCCCGGATGGCGGCGCATCGACTGCGGCCCGATGTCTGCGTGGTTCTGGATGTGACCCACGCGACCGACTCCCCGGGAATCGAACATGCCCGTTATGGTAAGGTGACATTGGGTGGAGGCCCTTCGCTGACTCACGGCACCGTGAATCATCCCGAGGTGGTGAAACGACTCATGAGTGTGGCGGCCGATGCCGGCATCTCGCTGCAACATGAGGCGTCCTCGCGATCGACGTCGACAGACACCGACTCGATTTTTCAAATCGGTGACGGCATTCCCAGCGCCTTGGTTTCTCTGCCACTCCGCTACATGCACTCCGTGGTCGAAGTGGCCGATTTCGGCGATGTCGAAAAAGTCATCGCTCTGCTCACCGGCATGGCACGATCTATCGGCAAGGACGACCGCTTTGCGGTGGAGATCTGAAAACGTCTGATTCAACAGGGTTAGGTTTGCGAACTAACCCTCTTAAGTCACCCGCTGATCTATCGGGTGCCCACGGCAAGTGGCCGGATCTCCCGCGTGGCGACGGAGGTCTTTGGTGGCGGCTCGGGCTTGCTGATGGGCGACGCGGTGACGGTGGCCGGTTTTGGGGCGGATTCTTCTGCGGGAGTGGCGCGGATTTTCTCTTTCACCGGAGCCTCGTTCTGTTTGAGGTTTGGGTGATAGGCGAGGGAATCCTGATAGTGCATCCACAGACCGTAGTTGATGGCGTAGAGCGAAAACGCGACGCTGCCAATGGCGAGTCCAAAGCCGAGTTGGTTGCGGCGCGGTCCCACCAAGATGGCGGCACCCGCGACTCCGGCGAGGGCGAGATAGAGCCAGCGATGATCCAGCCGGTCGGCGGTGTTGGCATGGAAACCCTTGGCGCGGGAGGGCGCGGAGACGCTGAACACTTTTTCGATCCGGGTCTGGGCCGTCTTGCGAGCTTGCAGATAGGGAAGCACGGACAGGGCCGACACTGTGATGACGATGAGGGAGGCGACCTGAAGTTTTTCGTTTTTCAGAAAGTAGGTGATGACCAGTCCCAACAAACCGAAGGCCACGCCCCAGATCTGGAGAGGCTCCAGCACGAGGAAGAGATACTCGGGGTCCTTGAGGGCCTCGGTGATCCTTTCAAGCTGATCGATGAACTCTTTCATGGCGGGAGGGGAGAGAGAGTGAGTGATGAGGGGGATTGAGGGATCAGAACAATTTTGCCTGAAGGTCTTTGGGCGGTTGGGCACCCAGTTTTTGATAAGCCACCGGCATGGCGACTCGGCCGCGGGTGGTGCGTTTCAAAAAGCCCTGAAGAATCAGGTAAGGCTCGTACACGTCCTCGAGCGTGGCCTGATCCTCGCCGACGGCGACGGCAAGTGATCCGAGGCCGACGGGACCGCCATCGAATTTGTAGATGAGGGCTTCGAGGATGCGTTTGTCCATTTCATCGAGACCGTCCTGATCGATCTCCAGCATCTGGAGAGCGGCGTCGGCGACGGGCTGGGTAATCTCGTTGTCGGCGCGAACCTGGGCATAGTCCCGCACCCACCGGAGCAGATTGTTGGCAATACGCGGCGTTCCGCGGGAGCGGGAGGCGACTTCCAGGGCACCCTCGGGCAGAATGGGCACCCGCAACAGACCGGCGGAACGGAGAATGATGGAGACCAGCTCCTCAGCCGTGTAGTAATCCAACCGGTTGGTCATCCCGAATCGGGAACGCAACGGCGCGGTGAGCATGCCGGCGCGAGTGGTGGCGCCGACGAGGGTAAAATTGGGAAGGGTCAGCGTGATCGATCGGGCGCTGGGGCCCTGGTCGATGATGATGTCCAGTTTGTAGTCCTCCATGGCCGGGTAGAGGTATTCCTCGATGGCGGGATGGAGGCGGTGAATCTCATCGATGAACAGGAAGTCGCCGTGCTGGAGATTGGTGAGAATCCCGGCCAAGTCGCCCGCTTTTTCAATCTGAGGGCCGCTGGTGCAATGGATCTGACTTCCAAAAGCGGTGGCAAGGATGTGAGCCAGAGATGTCTTGCCCAGTCCGGGAGGACCGCAGAGGAGCACGTGATCCAAGGCGTCGCCACGTTGCTTGGCCGCCTCTACCATGAGCATGAGGCGCTCCTTGACCTTGGCTTGCCCCTGAAATTCAGAGAAATCCGGCGGTCTCAGGGACACATCGAATTCATTTTTGGGGGCCTCGGCTGTCTCCGAATAGTAGTTCTCGCTCACGGATTCGATGATAGTCTCGTCGGGCGCTTCATGCCAGTCGTGGCCGAACTCGGGAGGGGCTGTGAGCAGTTTCGGCATGACAAATGCTCAAATCGAGAAGGAGACGCGGCGGAAGCGAAAAAAAACCTGCAAAATCAATTTTTAAGATATCCAAAATTTATGGAAAGTCGAACAAACTTTCGAAAGCTCTACAAGGCATCAGCATGGCCGGAGGCAGCCGACCGGAAAGGCCCAAACGAACTCTCGATACAGGAATCTTAATCAATGCGGTATTCGCCTTGCAAATTTCAGACTTGACGCGAACCTAATCGTTTCCGAAAAGGTGCAGTCTTTTCGGAGGCTTTTGCCGTGGTTTTTTAGACTCTTTTGACAATACGCAAACAGACGCTATTCGCATGAATCGAAACATTTTTGGGCAACGCCCGTGGAGACTCGCAGTCAGCGCCTTTGTGGCGATGGTAACCCTCGCCGGAGTCGGTGTGGGTCAAGCCCAGAGCGGCGGTAAGGTGGTGAAAGCGATCGATGTGGAATACGTCGGATCGGCTGCGGTGGCGAAGGATCGAATTCTCGCCTCGATGTCAACGAAAGTGGGAGATGTCTTGTCTCCGGCAAAAATCGATGAAGACATCAAGAATCTCTACGCCAGCGGTGACTTCGAAAATATTCGAGTGTTGTCCAAACCTTCTGATGGTGGTGTTTCCCTCAAATTGGTGGTCCAGGCCCGATCGATGCTGGGTGAAGTCCGGTTTGTTGGCAATTCGGCTTTTGATTCGGAAAAGCTCACCAAGCAGGCTGATCTCCGCGTCAATCGTGCCATCGACGAGACCGAAGTTCGCGAAGGTCGTGATGCCATCCTCGAGCTCTATCGCAAGCGGGGATTCCCCGAGACGACGGTCAGCTACCAAGTGTCGGCTCCCGATCGTAGTGGTTACTCGACCGTGACCTACAGTGTGAGCGAAGGTGGTCAGGCCAAATTGCGTGATGTTACCTTCGTCGGAAATGCCGTCTTTACCTCTGCTCAACTCCGGAAGCAGATGGAGCAGAAGACCAAGAGTGTTCTCAACCCTTTCGCCAAAGAAGCCCGTATCGATGACAGCACCCTCGAAACGGACATTCGCTCGATCGAAGA